>NZ_CM001977.1:2714889-2802963 GCF_000406165.1 Dickeya zeae NCPPB 2538
AGTGGGGCTTGAGCACCGGGGTGCCGTGGCCGGTCTGGGAGTCGGCGAAGCGCACGAACAGGGTCGGCGCGGGGTTCAGCTCGTTGAACTCCTTGCGCTTGTCGGCGTAGTTCATGCCGACGCAGAGGATTTTGGACGGCGCGACGATGACCGGCAGGAAGGTGACGTCGGCGACGGCGACATCCGGGGTGTCGGTCTGGAAGGCAGCGGCCTCGTGCAGCGCCTGACCGGCCAGCAGGGCTTTCAGGTCGGCGTAGCGGTCACCGAGACGGCTGCCCAAATCGATCAGACCCGCTGGTGTGTGGATCCCGTAACTGTTTTTGCCCTGATGGCGATAACTTGCAAGTTTCATGATTACACCTGGTGTTAGTGCAATAGCGACTCTGTACCGGCTGTATAACTCTCTTCAGCAGCGGTATCCCTTTTTTATTTCTCAGACTTTTCTGGCATGTGGATTATCGGGTAATGACTTACCCGATGATTCATTACAGAGGGTTATTTATTACTTTGTGCCGCGACTAAATTCACTCGTTGAATACCATTGAGGTAAGTCGCCACCAAAATACCGCCAATCAGCAATGCAATAATAAACGCCGTCATACCCAGCCAGCCTGCGGCCGAGAAGATAAGCCCGTTGCAATAACCAACGACGGAGCCGCCCATATAGTAGAAGAACAGATACAGTGCCGTTGCCTGACCACGAGCATGGGTAGCATTTTTACTGACCCAGCTTAATCCAATCGAGTGGCAACCGAAGAAACAGCCAGTAAACAGAATGGCACCAATGACAAACATCGGCAGGTTAGCGGTTAACGTCAGTAACATACCGCCGATCATAATCATGAATAATGCGGACAACACTTTCAGCGCGCCGTATTTTTGTGACAAGCGCCCTGCTTGCGGTGCAGTAAAAAAGCTCATGATGAAACTAAAGGAAATCAACCCGGCATTGGCATGAGACACATTGAAAGGCTCACGTGCCAAATAGAAGGCCAGATAATTATACAGTGAGGTGAACACACCAAAAATAATGAAGCTAACCACATACATCAGTGATAACTTTTTATTTTTGAAATGTGCCTGCGCCCCTTTCACGATGTAAGAAAAGTTCAGGCTGGTACTGGCTTTGAAGTTTTTCGATGCAGGCAGAATCATAGCAACCAACAGTGCGGCAAACATCAGCGTCAGGGCAAAACCATAGAAAATAACATCAATAGACACATGCCCAATCAATTGGCTGGCAACCACGCGGCCTGACATTCCGCCAATCGAGTTACCAAATACAAAATACCCGGTCACCACCCCGGCGACTACCGGTGCGACTTCTTCGCTGATATAAGCGGTGGCGGCTGCCGCGATACCACTTAATGACAGACCAATCACACCACGGACCATCACCAGCAATGCCCAGGATTTAACCAGCGGGCAAATCAGCGTCAGCAAACCGCCCAGCAGCAGCGATACCACAATCAGACGTTTACGTCCGTAACGGTCGGCTAATGTACCGGTAAACAACAACCCGATAGCCAGCATGGCGGTTTCTGCCGACAAAATAATACTGACCTGGCTGACCGGAATGTCATAATCTTTAGCCAATACAGGGAGTAATGGTTGAATAAAAAATAAAGAGGCCAGTTCAGCCAGGCCGGAAAAAGCCAGTGCGAAAATGACACGCATGTATTGCGTAATATTCACGGATGCTTCCTGACTTTGTGATGTAGGCGCCTTAATTGCACTCATAATAACCTCACAATATAGTTTTAGGGATACAGGGGGAAATAAAACAACGAGTTATTACATTAATTATTCTTAAATATCTTCCGTTTCCAGAGCGTATGAAGGAACATAAACATTACCGACAAATAACTTTCTTGCCGTTCGAATAACCGAAGCCCGAATATCTTCGTGACGCTCACCATTTTTCATCAGCGACACGGCGATTTTTCCACTTGGGTGTTCAATAGTGACGTTTTCCAGGAACGCCGTTCTGTCTTTTTCTGACAGCACATCTTGTGCCACGCTGCCTTCAACCACACAGGCAGTAGAAATACCGATAGACCCGGTAATCGCCAGCGAGCGATGGCAGTTGTGCGGCATAAAGTAGCGCACCTGAATCGTGCCACCGGCATTCGGCGGGCTGAGTAATACGGGTTTGGGAATCACTTTATTGCTGACATCCCCCAGCCCCATCGCCTGCCCGGCTTGCAAACGGATATGTTCCAGTCGTTGCATAAACGCCTGATCCGTTTCCAGTGCCTGCGGCGACTCGCTACCGGTTTTATCCAGTGAGCGGGCATCGATCAGCACCATCGGCATCGCCATATCGATACAGGTCACCGCGACGCCATCAAACACATCGCGTACGTTGCCAGTGGGAAACAGTTTGCCGGTTTTACTGCCAGCAGAATTCAGAAAGGTCAGGCCGACCGGTGCCGCGCTGCCGGGTACACCGTCGATTGTCGTTTCGCCGTCGTACTCGACGCATTGTTGCGGCGTGTGGATGTCGGCATCCACCATCGTCCCGGTATTCAGGTTACGAATGCGTACCCGTGTGGTAGGATGCCGGGCGCTCACCAGCCCATGTTCAATCGCGAACGGCCCCACCGCGCACAGCATGTTGCCGCAGTTGGGTGTGGTATCAACCCGGCGCTCTTTGACCATCACCTGTGCAAACAGGTAATCGACATCCGCCTCTGGATGGGTCGATTTGCTGACAATGGCGACTTTACTGGTCTGCGGCGCACCACCGCCAATGCCATCGATCTCCAGCTCATGGCCGGAGCCCATTAAGGCCAGCAACACCTCGTCACGCTGTTCGCTATCTTGCGGTAAATCACTGGCCAGAATTACCGGGCCTTTCGATGTACCACCGCGCATTAATACACAGGGAATCTTTACCATCACGTTATCTCACGCTGTAACTGCTTCTGATGGCACAAGCATTCCATAGCACTATCAATGAATCTAATGTCAAAAAAATACCGATTAATTCATTTCTTGCATTAATCAAGAGACCGGTACAGATTATCTTGTCAGTACCCCGTCAACAGGAGAGAACCCCCATGCAGCATGAGCTTCAGGGCATTAAGGCATTTGTGAAAATTGCGGATACCGGCTGTTTTACCAAAGCCTCAGAGTTGTTGCATATTTCTCAACCTGCGTTGACGCGG
The DNA here is from genome assembly GCF_000406165.1 of Dickeya zeae NCPPB 2538. Taxonomy (NCBI): domain Bacteria; kingdom Pseudomonadati; phylum Pseudomonadota; class Gammaproteobacteria; order Enterobacterales; family Pectobacteriaceae; genus Dickeya; species Dickeya zeae. The sequence continues at coordinate 2,718,060 of NZ_CM001977.1, forward strand.
CGGATAAAAAAACTGGAAGAGAGCCTGGGAACTGCGCTGTTTGAACGTTCGACTCGCCGGGTCAGCCTGACCGCCGTCGGCAAAAGTTTTTTGCCCAACGCAAGAAACCTCATTGATTTTTATGAAAACTCGATCCTGAATATTCAGGAGATGGCGTCACACCAAACCGGCTTTGTCACGTTGTCATGTATTCCAACCGCCGCCTTTTATTTCCTGCCTGCGGTGATTCGTAATTACAACGAACACTACCCAAATATACGCATTCGTATACTGGAACACAGCGCAAGCGACTGTCTGGACGCCGTGCTCAACGGGGACGCGGATTTTGGTATTAATATGATCAACGTCACACACTTTAATGTGGAGTTCATACCGCTGGTGAATGAGCCTTTTGTACTGGCCTGCCGACGCGACCACCCGCTGGCAGAGAAGTCACTGGTGATGTGGGAAGAACTGGCCGATTACCCGCTGATTGGCGTGAGACGCTCCAGCGGCAACCGGTTATTGATTGAACAGGCACTGGAAAACAGCGCCTGGAAACCGAATTGGTTTTATGAAGTACGTCACCTCTCCACCTCCCTGGGTATGGTGGAAGCCGGTTTAGGGATTGCGGCGGTGCCCAGTCTGGCGATGCCGCGCGACGAGCACCACGTGTTAGTGAGTAAGCCGTTGATAGAGCCCGTCGTGCGCAGAACACTCGGGGTGGTGCAACGTAAAGATTCCACGTTGAGTCCAGCGGCAGAGCGCTTTAAAGATATGTTGATGCATCTGTGGTCTAACGAGAAAAACAGCCCCTGGATCGGCAAGTTTAACCTGTAAATATCGAGCGGACATGACTACTGAGTGATGCCGTTCAATTCACGCACCGCATCATATGCGATGACAGGTACGGCACGGCATGCTATCCGTAATCATGTCGGCGGATAGCCTCATCCGTTGTTGTCAGCGTATCCCCTCTATACTGCACGTCAGGAGCACCTATGCCAGCGACCATCACGTCACATGACACCCCGCACTATAACCGGCAAACCGGGCGTTTTTTCAATCCGCGCCCGTCGACGGCTCCGAGGATGAGTCTGTGGCAAAGCCTGTCACTGCTGTGGCGGCTGGGTTTTCAGCGCAAAGGGCGTGTACCGGCTAAACGGTTACCGACGCTATCCCCCAACCTGACCGCGTTCCTCGCCGCCGATGAGCGCCTTAAATTTATCTGGTTCGGGCACTCCACTTTACTGCTTAATCTGGATGATACCCGCATCCTGATAGACCCAGTCTTTTCCGCCAGCGTCTCCCCTTTTAGCTTTATGTTCCGCCGCTTTCAGCCCCCCGTGCTGGCACGTGAAGCCCTGCCGGATATCGACCTCATCCTGCTATCGCACGACCACTACGATCATCTCGACGAGCAAACCATCCGCGCTTTTCGTGACACCACAACCCGCTTTATCGCCCCACTGAAAGTGGGTCAACGCCTGCAAAAATGGGGGATCGACGCCAGCCGTATTCAGGAGCTGGACTGGTATCACTCTCATACGTTTCACGGCATTCGCTTTACCGCCACACCGTCGCACCATTTTTCCGGCCGCAGTATGTCTGATCGTAACACCACGCTGTGGGCCTCCTGGGTGATCGAAGGCCAACGGGAACGTCTCTTTTTTAGTGGTGATTCTGGTTACGGCGAACATTTCCGTGAGATTGGTGAACGCTTTGGTCCGTTTGATCTCGCCTTCATGGAAAACGGCCAGTACAACGAACGCTGGCCAGACTCACACATGCACCCGGAGCAGACTATACAGGCGGTACAAGACGTAAAAGCCCGCCAGTTCATGCCCATCCATTGGGGCATGTTTGCGCTGGCGTTTCACGACTGGGCCGACCCGGTGCAACACAGCAGCCAGTTAGCGCAAGCGCGACAGCTACCGATGCTGACACCGATGCTGGGTGAAGTGGTCACGCTGGGGACCCCCACAACCACACCGATGTGGTGGGAGAAAAACATTGATGCCCTGCCGTCCAGCCCTATCGTAGAATTCACGAAAATAAAAGGTAATGATATATGCCCTTAATTATACCAATGTATCGTCAAGGGATACGATGGTATAATTACTGCTTAATTTTGACCTAACCAGATTATTTATTCTCCGGTTTACCCTCAGTAAAAACCGCCTTTTTTATAAGACGGTTTTTTACATTTCCCCTTAACAACTGAGTCCGTTTTATATACGCAGGATGACTATAGGTAGCTTTCCAAACGAAAACTAAACAAAAGCGGATAAAAACCCAATAAATACGCCAAAGGTATTTTTACGCTTTACATAATTTATTGGATGACTATAATCAGGCCAAATTTCATAGGAGCACTATGTTGGACAGTCACCCTTACATAACTATCAAGGCAAGCTAACGCATACCTCCTGCGCTGCTTGCCGAACCGGCGGGCAGCAATCCACCTCATTATGACGATTGCATCCCTATACTGTAAAAAACGCTTATTAACGCGAGAAAAATCGTCATGTTCATGTTTAAAAATTCATTATTTCCCCCACCGTCGATACGGTACTGATCACCCTTCCGGGTGATAACCTTATCGCGTGCTAAATAAAGCACATATTTAATTCTTCCAGCAAAATGGAGGAAAGTATGTTGATGCTTCCTTATATTTCAAATTTACTGGCAGCAATGCTGCTGGGGGCGCTCATCGGTGCCGAAAGACAATGGCGCCAGCGTATGGCAGGTCTGCGCACGAATGCATTGGTCGCGACGGGTGCCGCGGTTTTTATTCTTGGCTCAGTGTTTACCTCTCCTGACAGTCCAGGCCGTATTGCGGCACAGATTGTCTCCGGTATTGGCTTTCTCGGTGCAGGAGTGATCATGCGTGAAGGCATGAATGTTCATGGTCTGAATACCGCAGCAACGCTTTGGTGCTCAGCAGGTATTGGTGTGTTGTGTGGATTGGGGCAGTTTTGGAATGCGGCGGCGGCAACATTGGTTATCCTTTGTGCCAATATATTGTTACGTGAAGCTGCACAACGGATTAATCAATTCCCCAATACATTGGAAGAGGAAAAATGCTATATCCTGAAGGTCACCTGCAACAATGAATATGAAAATACTGTCCGCCAGCTATTACTTGATACGGTAGACGAATTGGCGCTCAGTCTGCAGGGGTTCGGGTCTGTTTGTACGAAAGAAGAAGACCACACAGAAATCCGCGCAGAGCTTATTAGCGGCACCGATTATCGAAAAAACATGAATATTATTATGTCCAGAATCAGTGGACACGAAAATATTACCTCAGTACGCTGGAGTGTAGAATAAGGTTAACCCCTTCACTCCCGGAAGGGAGCATAGAGAGAGTATTTAAGATAACGTCACGCTGCCTAAATCACTGATCGACTGTATCGACTGTTGCGTAGCAAGTAACCCAGAATTTAAAAGTCGCTCGGGGTTTCTTGCCCAGGCGGCATTAGAGCGAATTTCATCCCTGCGCAGACCTTTATTCAGAAACCTGCTTCGGCAGGTTTTTTGTTTGCACCGATATCAGAAAGCCCCCGGTAATTTTTGCCGCAGCGCCTCCCGCCGTTCTGCATCCGCGAGTTCTTTGTGTTGTGCCACCGCCAGCCAGTCGCGGGCGGCTGAGGGACTCAGGATAAACACGCCGTCGTCATCGCCTATCGCCATATCGCCGGGATGCACCGTCACCCCAGCGATCGTAACCGGTACGTTGACGGCACCGGCGCTTCCCAGCGTGCGGGTGGTAATGGCACTGATGCCTTTGCAGAACACTGGCAAGCCCAGTTCGCGTAGCGCACGAGAATCTGTCACCGCACCGGCTACGACCACCCCCGCCAGCCCTTTCACTTTCGCCGCCAGCGTGCGCAGTTCCCCCCAGCAGGCGCGTTCTTCTTCATCCGACGCATCAATCACCAGCACATCGCCCGGCTGGCTCAGTAACAATGCCTCACGCAGTACGCCACCATCCGGCGGACACAGTTTTACCGTCACCACGTTGCCGATCATCTGCACATCCGCCAGTAACGGCCGGATACCCGGCAAATACCCCTGTTCCGTCAAATGCCCCAGTGTGGAGGTGCCGATATGGTGGTAGCCTGCCAGCAGTTCATCGCTAAGTGGCGAGACGCGGGGAAGAATATGATAATTCATCCTGCCACCTGCCCATGCCAGTCATCCGACGGGCCACTGTCTGCGACTGTTTCATGCGGTTTTTCACGCCCGAACGGAATACACAACGGGGTGTGGAAAAACGGATCAGCAATAATACGGCAGTCCAGATTAAATACGGTTTTCACCAGCGCTTCGTCCAAAATCGCCGCCGGTGCTCCCTGTGCGAAGGCAGTACGGTTATGCACCGCCACCATATGGTCGGCGTAACGGCACGCCAGATTGAGATCGTGCAGTACCATGATGATGGTTTTCCCGTGTTGACGGTTCAACTCACGCAGCAAATCCAGCACTTCAATCTGGTGCGCCAGGTCGAGAAAAGTCGTGGGTTCATCCAACAGCACCACCTCGGTATCCTGCGCCAGCGTCATGGCGATCCACACCCGTTGGCGTTGACCGCCGGATAACGCATCTACCGGTCGGTCCGCCAGCCCGTCGGTGCCGGTTTGCACCAGCGCGAGGTTTACCATCCGCTCGTCTTCCTGTGACCACTGCTGTAGCCAGTTCTGGTAGGGATAGCGTCCCAGGCTAACCAACTGCTTCACGGTAATGCCTTCCGGCGCATCCGGCATCTGCGGTAAAATCGCCAACGCGCGTGCTACCTCGGCGGTCGACTGACGGTGAATATCCTCACCATTGAGGATGACCGAGCCACTCAGTGGCTTAAGCAAGCGGGCGAAAGACTTAAGCAATGTGCTTTTGCCGCACCCGTTGCTGCCTATCAGTACCGACACTTTGCCCTTCGGCAACTGTATATCCAGATTGTCGATAATCGTCTGGCTGGCATAGCCGAGGGTCAGTTCCCGGCTGGTAATGGCGGTCATCATCCGTTTCCTTAATGACGTTGTTTGATCAGTAAATATAAAAAGAACGGCGCGCCCAGAGCCGAAACGAAAATCCCGGCGGGCAGATCCAGCGGTAAAAACAGCGTACGTCCGCACAGATCCGCCACCATCACCAGTACAGCGCCACACAGAAACGCCATCGTCGCCTGCCAGGCAAAGGTCGGTGCCACCAGCCGTTTAGCGATGTGGGGAGCGATAAGCCCGACGAACGCCATCGCCCCACCCCAGGCGATCGCCGCACCGGCCAGCGCCACACTGAGCAATAACAGCGCCAGGCGCAGCCCCTGCACCCGCACACCGATGCCCTGCGCCAGCCCATCATCCAGTTGCTGCACCTGTACCTGACGCGCCAGCCACACCAGCCACGGCAGCATCAGCAGCAGCCAGACACCCAGTTCACGGGTTTCACGCCAACTGGCACCGTAGACGCTGCCGGTCAGCCAGACATACGCCGAAAGCGTGGTGGTCAGCGGGCTGAACACCAGCATAAAGGTAGTCGCCGCCACCAACAGTGCCGATACCCCCACGCCGGTCAACACCAACCGCTGTGGCGATACACCCGATTGCCACGCCAGCCAATACACCGCCAACGCAGCCACCCCCGCCCCGGTCATCGCCGCCAGTGGCAGGTAGTGCGCGCCCAGCGTGCCGGTGAGAAACGACAGATAGAACACCGCCGCGGCGCTGGCACCGCTGGTAATACCCAGAATATCTGGCGATGCCAGCGGGTTACGGATCATCGCCTGTAAAATCAGCCCGGACACCGCCAGTGCACCACCGACCAGCGCCGCCAGCACCACCCGCGGCAAGCGTAATTGCTGTACGATAAGCGTCGCGCCCTCTGACTGTGACGAGAACAATGCCCGCAGCACCTCCCACGGCGACAACATCAGCTTGCCAATACCAAGTGATATCACTATCACCACCAGCATCAGTACCAGCGCCAGTGCGATGCGTCCAACGCTGGTCAGGTTAATCTGGCGAGAAAACAGCCCTTGTCGCCACACCAGCACCACATCCTGGCCTTCGCGCTTATCCATGTCGACCTCCGCGCCGCAGCAACACAATAAAGAACGGGGCACCGAACAGCGCCGTCATCACCCCGACCGGCACTTCCTGCGGCACAATCACCACCCGCGCCAGAATATCCGCCAGTAGCAATAACGCCGCCCCTAATAGCGCGCAACCGGGCAGCAGCCAACGGTGGTCGGCAGGCAACAGTTTTCGGGCCATATGCGGCACAATCAGACCGATAAAGCCGATGCTGCCCGCCATCGCCACCGCGCCCCCCGCCAGCACAATCACCAGCAGACTCATCAGCAGTCGGATGCGCCCGGTGCGTTGCCCCAAACCACGGGCGATAGCTTCACCGGCGTTCAGCACGTTAACTTGCCCTGCCAGCAACAGGCTGGCGACCAACGCCGCCAGACAATACCCCATCAACGGCAATACCGTCGCCAGCTCGCGATCGGCCACCGAACCGGCCAGCCAGAACAACACCGTATCCAGTCCTTCCTGATTGACCACCAGCATTCCCTGACTAAAGGCCGCGAACATGGCAGTGATAGCCGCCCCCGCCAGCACCATGCGCAGCGGGTTCAGACTGCCTTTGCCCATGGTGCCAATCAGCCATACCAGACAACCAGCCAGCGCCGCACCGGCAAACGCCGACCACAGCCACACCGACATCGCCACCTTGGGAAACAGCGACACACAGACAATCAGGCAAAACATCGCCCCAGCGTTAATACCGAACAGCCCCGGCGATGCCAGTGGATTACGGGTCAGCACCTGCATCAAGGCCCCCGCCACCGCCAGACTGGCTCCTACCACGATAGCTATCAGCGTGCGCGACAGGCGCGTCGAGGTGACCAGAATATGGTTCACATTCAGCGGATCCGCATGCCACAACGCCCCAAACACCTGCGATGGCGCAATCGCTATCGGCCCGACCATCAGGCTCAGAAACGCCAGCGCCAGCAGGCACACCGCACCGCCCGCCAGCACCTGACCGGGTGCCATCCGCTTCATGTGGATTTTCACGACCTGGCTCATGACACGCCTCCGGCGATACCGGTCACCTGAGCGATATCATCGAGCATCATGTTGGCCCCCAGAATACCGCCCGACAGGCTCCAGGTGACGCCATTGACCACCCACACCTGCTGTCGCTGTGGCGCACGCAGTCGCTGCCACAACGGATGACGGATCAACGATTCATAGTTGCGTTGCACAGCGGGGCTATCAGATCGCAGAAAAATGAAAAAGATATCGGCATCCACCACCGGGATGCTCTCTTTGCTGGTCAGCTTGAGTGATACCCCCGGCTGAGCGCGGCTGGCATCACTCCAGCCAAACCCCAATTCACTTAATACCGAGCCGGGAAAGCTGTTGGGCAAATAGCTGCGGATATGATCTTCGCGGATATCCAGTATTGACACGGTGGGCGGCCAGCCGCTGCCAAAGCGGCGTTGCAACTGCTCACGCAGCCTGTCCACCCGCTGCTGCCAGTGCTGCAACAATGTGTCGGCCACCGCCTGACGCCCCAGCGCCTGCCCCATTACCTGTACCGTTTTCTTGAACTGGTAGATTTCATCAAGCATCACCACTGGCGCAATCTGCGATAGCAGTGGCTCCAGCCGCTGGTGGCGAAAACGCGAAGCGACGATGGTATCGGGCTTTAACAGCACGATGTCTTCCAGACTGGGTTGGGTTTCCAGCCCCACATGCGGCACTCCGGCCAGCGCCGGACGCAGGTAGCGGTACATGGGCTTCTCGCTCCACGAATCCACCACCCCGGCAGGTGTCACCCCCAACGCCACGGCGGTATCCGTCGCGCCCTGAAACAAGGTGATAACCCGTTGCGGCACTAACAATGATTGAGCCAGCACAGGCCGGGAAAGCCCCAGCGGCAACAGGCTTAACGACCACCGCAGCAAGCGGCGGCGAGACACTAAATACTCATTCACGATTTGATGTGATCTGCCTTTTCCATAGTGATGACCAACTCATTACGTTTCAGAAGAGAGATCTCTGGCGTCAAAAACTGTGCTGAGGTGTTCGTCTTCGCCGGGTGAGCCGCATGGACGCGGCGAAAGCCCGTGCCGCGCAGGGAGCGAGTCACGGGCGGCCCGAACAGCGAAGACGAATGCCGAAGGTACCGCGTAGCGGCACAGTTTAGCCACCAGCCAGTGGTCAAGGAGAGGTGGCGCTGAACCTCTCCTTGTCGTGCGTGCGATGAAATAGCAAAGAAGCAATGCCGTCTATCCCGCACGAAATATCTCTCTGTCTTTACATGAACCCGATAACGACGCTCTATTGTTCGTTAACAATCTATTTACCAATGATTGCCTGAAACGGGTTAATCACCTCTCCCTTGCCGAACGGCATACTCCCCGGCCCACCGGCGCGGGCGATCATCGGGGTGATCAGCAGTTTCTGCGGCCAGTTGGGTGCGTCAAACAAGCGGGTTTTCAGCATCGCTTGCGTATCAGCCGCGAAACCGGCACGGTCAATCGCCCCATTGATTTCAGTACGCATCACACCCCACAACGTTGCGGCATCCAGATCATAGGTCAACGATAACGTGTCAATGATCGCCCGCATATTGACCTGAATCCCCAGCGTTTGCAGCCAGAACAGCAGGTCGTCCAGACGTTCGTGGTAAAGCGTATTGGCATGGCCTTGTTTGATGCGGTACACCGGGTCCTGCATACCGTGTTGTTCCAGCGTCGGCACATGAATACGCAGTGAATCGTGGTCACGCAGCAACAGGCCGTGAGCCTGACCGGCTTTCCACACCAGCACCGCGTTCTGCCCGTGGATCTCACCCAACATCCCTAAGCGGAACATGCGGAAATTAATATCGAAGAAACAATGGCAAAGCTCGGCAAACAGTGTCAACACCGCATCGGCATTCGCCGCTAAACCGCGATACGCCAGCCAGTCGTCAAAGAAGTGACGACGACTACCCGGCAACGGTGTCCCCAGCGCCGCCATCGGCAGCAGGCGGTAATCCGGGTCATCAAACAGTTCACGCGGATAACTGCGCACCATCGCCGACAGGTGGCGTGGCGCTTCATCAAACAGGGTGGCCTGCGGCGGCATAAACGCCCACCATTTGCCTTCATCACACAGATAAAGCCGCTGCTGTAATACCGCGTCTTTGTCGCGCGCCTGTCGCAACAACACTTCACTTAACCCGCCGTTGATCATTTTCACTGCCGGTAAATAGCGTGATGCCCCCAGCGAATACACCGCCATCGGCAGCTTGAGGTAGTCCGCGCTGGCGAAACACGGGGTCATGGAACGCAATGACGAGGTCGGCAGGTAGCGAGCGGCACGGAAATCCAACCGCTGGCAGTCACCGTTGCGAAACGCCTCGCCCAACTGGGTTTCCAGAATATGGTCGAACTGCCACGGGTGCACCGGCAAAGCAATGTGAGTGTCGGCGATGCCGCGTGTCACCAGCTCCTGTTGTAACGCCGCCTGTTCCGCCTGCGGCAACAGGTAATGTGCCGGGTACTGGTCAGCCGTGTCGTGAATACCATCGCCACATTGCAGCTTGTCTTTTGCCACCGCCACCCAGTTCAGCGCCACTGGCGCGGCGAACTCCGCCACATAACGACGGTACTCTTCGGCACTCAGCCCCTGTTTGGCTTTCGCCGTCGGGTGATACGGACGGTCGCGCAGCGAGGCCCACTGCTCCATCACGTGGAAGAAATCAGCGTTGCCGCGTGCGAGCAACTCGTCAGTATCAATACGGTGCTCGCGTGACAGCGCGGTCTGCTCCACGCTGGTGTTGAGCACATCCAGAAACAGCGCCTGCCCTTTAGTATTGTCTTCGTCACTGTGCTGCCCGGCGAAGACCAGATGCATGAAACTTTCCGGTTCCAGCGCCTGCCAGTCGTTACCGCCCTGCTGCCAGGCATACACCACCGTGTCCGGTACTTTTTCCCAGCGCTGGGTAATGCCAGGGCGCAGCGCCACCACCAGATGCCGTTGTTCACGCTCATCGCTGCACCAGCGCCACAGGCGAACAGAACCTTCCAGCGCACCGAACGGTGACGACTGCCCATACTGCTGGTGCCATTCATCGGCGGTATACAATGCCAACGGCTGGGCACCAAAAAATTCTTCGGCCAACAGGCAATCCACCAGATCCTGCATCACGCTGTCGCTGGCATCCTTGTAGTGAGACGTATTTTTCATCACATGACTTTCCATTGGATTACTGTCCTTCTGCTGAAATCGTTGCGGCCAGTCTGGCCTGTAACGCGCGAAACGCGATGCCGCGCTCGTCGCCCAAAACAAATGCGCGCACACCTTGCTCACGCCAGCGGGCATGATCGTCAGGTTGGCGGGGGATGGCGCAATAGCACACACCCTGCGCCTCGGCGGCAAAACGCACCTCGGCCAGCGCGGCCTGCACCGGGGCGGCCGCGGTCTGCCACGGCATGCCCAGCGACTGAGAGAGATCCGCCGCGCCCTCCAGTATCATGTCCAGCCCCGGTACTGCGGCGATAGCCTTTGCCTGACGCACGCCCTCGGCGCTTTCAATCATCGCCACCAGCAGGATTTCCCGGTTCGCCAGCGTGACGTATTCCGCCAGGCTGTGCTTACCAAAAGCACCGGGGCGGCCGCTGTTGAGACTGCGCTCGCCCTGCGGGTGGTAATAGCAGGCACGTACCGCCGCCTGCACCTGCTCAGCCTGCTCCACCATCGGCAGCACAATGCCCTGCGCGCCGCCATCCAGCAGCCGCAGCATGGTTTTAGGGTTGGCGTCTGCCACTCGCACCAGCGGCGTGAGCGCATAGCTCTCCGCCACCCGGATCATGTTTTCCACCGTTTCCGGGTTAATCAGTACGTGTTCGGTATCGATAATCACGAAATCGAACCCGGCTTCGGCGATCAACTCCACCGATACCGGCGAGGGAATCGAGGCGATTAACCCATAGACCGGCGTACCGGCCGCCAGCTTGCGCTTAAGATGGTTGGTTCTTAGCATGACGACGGCCTGAACGGATGCAGGGGGTTCGGCACCGATTTAAAGCGGCGTTCACCGTCGCCCAGTAACCGGCGTTTCGTCAGTTCTTCCACCTCGTAGGTCGGTGCAAACACGTCAAACAGCGCATAGCGCGCACGGTGCTGTGGGTGTGCCGCCTGATACCCCAACACCACGTCCGCCGTCATTTCCCAGAAACGCGCTTCCGGCAGCTGATAGTGCTGACGCAGGAATACCGCCATTTCTGCCAGACAAATAAAGAAGAACGAATCGCAGGTGAAATCGCGCACCGCTTCAACGTCATCGGTCAGGATGAAGGAGTTACGGTTGATTTTGGCGTGACTGGCCGGTAGCGGCACCAGATCCGGGCGCATCGCCGGGCGCGCCAGATGGTCCGGCGAATAGCGCACCCCGTCGTGGAAATCTTTCAGTGCGATGCGCTGCGGCCAGCCATCACGCACCACCAGCACGATATTCTGGCCGTGCGACTCCATGCCGATGCCTTCGGCGTACAGCATGTGAATGATGGGGGAAACCGTCACGTCCAGCAGTTGACGAGTCCAGGCTTCCAGCCCGTACTGACGAATCCAGGCGTCGATAAACGGGGCCTGCTCGCCGCCGTCGTAGCGGTGCTCGACATGGCTTAAGCCGTTAAACGGCACCGCCTGTTCATCCGGTTGCAGATACTGATGGATGCTTTCACGCCAGATAGCCCCCATCACGCCGTAGGCCTGCGCCATGCGGGTGGCGGGTAAGTTCTGGGTATCAAAGCTCACCCCAGCGACTTCGCCGAGGATCACAAACTTCAGGTTGCGGGCAGTCTGATCGGTATCGATCAACTGTTGCAGCCAGTCGGTGATGATGGGCCCGTTCATCACCGTGTGCCGCGCCAGAATACGGGTGCTGGAGGTGTTGGTCATACTCATCGCCAGCTTGACGTACGGCCTCGTTTTCTCGGTCACGTTCGCCAGCGTGCGAATCGACTGTTGCGCCTGCCAGCGGTCGTCGGAATCACCGAGGTAAATCAGCTCGCCGCTGACCAACTCCGGGTAAAATACCGGCGCAATCACGTTTTTCCACTGCCACGGGTGCACCGGTATCAGTTGATAGTCCTGCGCTTTGCGCCCCTGACGCACCAGTTGCTCGCTAAACGCCTGCCAGCGCGCTTCACCAAACTCAGCGAGCAGGAAATCATCCAGATTCAGTTTGATCGACTGGTTGGCTGAGGCGCGTTGCTTCGACAACGCCAGCCAGACGATAGCGAAAGGCTGACCGAACTCTGGCCCCCACTGGACGTTATCCTGCAAGCTAAAGCCGATGCGCGACTTGTAGCAGGGGTGGTAGCTGTGTGCATCCATAAAATGGCGCTCCAGCTCATCGAAACTGAGCTGATGTGCTGGCTTACCGGGGCGATAATCCTGTGCGCGCGACTGCAAATCTTTGAGTTGCGTCTGCTCCAGTTCCTGCACAAAACGCGTCAGAAACGGGTTACTCTCCTGCTCGCCCAGCAGTTCTTCCAGCATCAGGTGCAGGTTGGGTGACTGCGCATTACCGCTGGCATCAACGCGCTGCACACTGGCGTAATCCAAGCGAATCAGCGCAAAGCTGTCACTCAATAGTCCGTTGCAGCGGTATTCCACCGGCTGTTGGTGTGCATCACGGCCGGTTATCACAAACTGGCTGTGGCCCTCGCCTATGTCCGTGCAGTGATAAGGCAACACCTCTTCGTACAGCAACGTCTGTAACAGTTGCCCGACCACACGCTGTTCTACCAGCTGATAACGCTGCGCATCCATCTGCAACAGCCAGTCACAGGCGATACCCTGCAATACGACGGGGGATAATGTTTCCATACAGTCTCTTAACCTTGTCAGTAAAAATAACGTTGTCAGCCCAAATAACGTGGTAGTCAAAATAGCGTGACAGTCGTCAACCCAGTACCTGTGTGCCTCAGCGCATCTCACGTGTCCCGATGTGGGGTGGTGAAGCCCCGGCCAACAGTGCGTTGGCCGCTGTTTCGTCACTGCCCGAGGGGAAACGCAAGGCACAGGGCAGCGCCAGCACGATCAGTATGCCGGTAGCCATAAAGGTCTCGCTGATGGCGGCGGCACGCGCAGCCTCCTGTGCCAGCCCGCTGCCCGCCAGCCGGAATTCGAGGTACAACGACGCCACCACGATCGCCAGCGATGACACCAGACGCCGTGAAATGTTGTTCATCGCCGCCCCCTGGGTGACCAGCGTTTCCGGCAGTACATTCAACCCGGCGGTGGTGACCGGCATGTAGGACAACCCCAGCCCGATGCCGCGCAGTATCATCCAGCCGAACACCACACCAATGGATGACTGCGCCCCCACCATGCCTAACCCGATGGTCGCCAGCGCGGTCAGTAACACCCCGGTAGCCACAATCCGCGCCGGGCCGTGGCGGTCGAGCAGGTTGCCGCCGAGCTTACCGAACAGGCTGGCAAACAGTGCAGTGCACAGCAGCGCCAGCCCGGTCCAGATGGCGCTGTACCCCATCACCATTTGGACCAGCATCGGTAATAACACCAGACATTCGAACATCCCGACCGACTGCACCACCGCAATCACCACACTCAGTCGATAGCCGTGCAGTTGAAAAATACGCAGGTTCAGCAGCGGCTCGCGTTTACGCAGTTCGACGCGAACAAAGGCCGCCAGACAGGCCGCTGCCACCAGCAGCATCAGCAGGTTGAGTGGATTCGTCAGCGCCGCCGCATGATGTAATCGCCCGGCGGCTACCATCAGCAACCCAATACCGGCGGACACCAACAGATAACCGGTCATATCAAACGGCTTGCGCTCACCCGGCGTGGTTTTCGGCAACACCACCAGCCCCATCAATAGCGCCAGTGCGCCGATGGGAATATTCATGGCAAACAGTGCGCGCCAGCTAAACCACGTCAGCAGGATGCCGCCGCACAGCGGCCCCAGCGCCGGCGCCAGCATCACGATAGCGCCCCAGATACCGGTAATACCGCCACGTTCCTGTTTGGGGTATACCGAAAAAATCAGCGTCAGCGACAGCGGGATCATCAGCCCACTGGCAATGCCCTGCACCGTGCGAGCGGCAATCACCAGCGAGATGGAATCCGCCAGCATCCCCAGCAGCGAGCCGCTGATAAACAGCGCCACCCCCAGCAGATAGAGCGGTTTGTTGCCCAGCCGGTGCCCGAGATAGCCGGTCAACGGCATCGTCATCCCCATGCTGACCATGAACGCCGCCACGATCCAGGTAGCGAGCAGCGGCCCAATGTGAAACACCTCAATGAACGCGGGCAGTGCCGGGTTCAGCGAGCTGTTATTCAGGCTGACCGTCGTCGTACCGAGCAGCACATTCACCACCACCAGCCAGCGTGGAACAGCACTAGTCGACACGGTCCACCGCTCCGGTTATATCCACCTTCGTCCCGTCCGCCGTGATAACCCCGGCGTCGGTGATGAAATACTGCGCAGGACGGGGGTGACACAGAAAATCGGCATGCGAAATGTTGTAGCCATAGGCCCCGGCCAGCGGCAGCACCAGCAGGTCACCGATATTTACATCCGTCAGGCGCTGGTCACGGCTGAGTACATCTTTCGGCGTACAGAGCTGACCGACGACCGTCCAGGCGCGCGTTTCCCCTGCTGGCCGCGCGGGTGCTAACGGCAGATGGATGATAGGGTGGTCATGCCCTTGCGCCACCGGCAGTCGGAACTGATGCGTACCGCCGCGACACACCAGAAAATGCTTACCGTGGCTGCGTTTCTTATCCAACACCTCGATGACGTAATAGCCGCAATACGCGCTGATAAACCGCCCCGGCTCAAAGCGAACCACCGGCACATCCGGCTGTTGCGCCAGCCGCACACGCAGGTAGTCACACAATGCTGACCAGTCGAAACGCTCCGGCGTCAGGTACGGCACCCCAATACCACCGCCGACATTGAGGTGGGTAATCTGTTGTGGATGGGCAGACAACGCTTTCCACTGCGGCCAGCGCGTCAGGTACAGATCCAGCAGTTGCTGGTGCCGCTCCACACTCATCTGGTGCGACATGGCATGCACGTGGAACCCTTTGAGTTGCAGGTGGCTGGCGTTATCCACGTCACGCACCGCATCCGGCAGGTCTGCCTCATCCATGCCGAACGGTGTCGGCGTACCGGCCATCGCCAGTTTGCTGGTCAGCGACGACGCCAGCTCCGGGTTGATACGGATGAACACCGGCTGGACCACGCCGTGTTGTTGCGCTCGCTGTTGCAGGCGGGCTATCTCATGGCGACTCTCCACATGGACCGCCTCCACCCCGTGTTCCAGCGCCAGATCAAAATCAGAATCCAGCTTGCCCGGCCCGGAGAACACAAACGGTTTCGCGGTGGCGCACCCGGCCACACGGTCGATTTCCCCGCCGGAGGAAATCTCAAACCCATGAACCAGCGGTGCGATGGCATCCAGAATCGGTTTTTCGCTGTTGGCCTTGATGGCGTAATAGAGTTCGACGCCGGGTGGCAACGCTGCCATCACCTCGCTGACGTGTTGACGCAACGCCGCCAGGTCATAGACAAACGCGGCCAGCGGATCGCGGTGCTGCTGTTGCAGGCGAACGATCAGTTGGCGAACAGGCTGTGGCAGCTTACCCATGCTGCACCTCGCTCTGCGCGAGTGAATCATGCCGCCTTGAGTTATGCTGTCCCGCGGTATGCCACGCTTCGCCGTAGCCTGCCGCCTTACTCGGGTGCGCGGTCTCACCCCAGGGCGACGGCAACTGGACGTAGCTGGCCTGACGATCGGCCTCGGCCGCCAGTCGCACCTTGAGGTTGGTTTTACATGCCACCGGCTCACCGGCGATCAGCGCTTCCAGCTCCGGTGCCGGTTGGCGCAGTTCCGCCTGAATCGCACGTAGCTGCTGTCGGACCCGTTGCCACATCAGCGGTGCCAGATGGGCACGACCATGACTCAACGCCAGAATGGCTTCTGACAGGTGGTTGATGAACAGGCAGTACATGATGCGGTTCCAGCCCTGCTCGCGGGAATACAGCAGCGACTGGCGCACGCGGGGGTGTATATCGTCAGGAATCGCATGGATACCGCGATCGTCGGTCAGCTTCACCCCTTCGAAATCGCGCAGCAACACCTGATGTGGCCGCCCTTGTTGATGCACCAGCACGCTGTTTTGCAGATGCGGTTCCATCACCACACCGTGATTGAAGAACAGTGACAATACCGGTCGCAGTAACCGCGTCTGATAGTCGTCAAACCAGTACAACAACGCGTTGTCATCCAGCGCTGCACCGTAGTATGTGCGCAGGAAAGTATGGATCATCGGCTGTAAATCGACGCCACGGGCAAACAGCGTACCGGCCATGATGCTGTGCTCAGCACCAGTGCGGCGACAGAAGTTCTCACGCAGAATGCCGCCGGTTTGCTCGCGAAACCAGTGTTGATCCGATTCGCTAACACCAACCGGGCTCCAGCTCACCACACCCGGTTCGGCCGCCGCCGTCAGACCGCCCAGCGTATCGGCCTGCTGCGCCAGTAACTGGCGGAACAACCGGTCGATCAGCACTGTGCTTTCCAGCTCGTACCAGGCGTTTTTACGCACGCAATTGGTGATGCGCACGTTCAGCGAGCCTTTGATAAAGTAATCATGGTCTTCGATAAACCAGGTGCGGATAGAAGCCGTCGGGCTGGCGACGCGTCCGCTTTGTCCCAGATCGCGGATCACCTCGTTTTGTAATAACTGCTGTACGCGGGCATCCTGCATGAACAGTTGCGCCTGCACCGGGTGCATACAGATGATGGCGCACCCCGGTGCCGCTGGGGCTTGATCAGCAAACCCCTCCAGCACCTGTTGCGGCGTCAGGCCATTGGCACCGATGTGTAAACCTTCTGTTGGCACC
The DNA here is from genome assembly GCF_000406165.1 of Dickeya zeae NCPPB 2538. NCBI lineage: Bacteria > Pseudomonadati > Pseudomonadota > Gammaproteobacteria > Enterobacterales > Pectobacteriaceae > Dickeya > Dickeya zeae. The sequence continues at coordinate 2,734,986 of NZ_CM001977.1, forward strand.
TCGAACTGATGCAACGCCGCTTTAGCCTGAAACTCCGGTGCCCACTGTTCCTGGCCGAGATGTGCAGGCCACAGGCGTGCCTTGGGCGCAGGGTGGCTGGGGTGGCCGAACCACAACCCTTGCTCGCTGTGCAGGTAGTGCTGTAGCGGTGCGTCCGTTTGATGGCGCTGGTTGTGGCTGACAATCGCGCCGACCAATTGCCTGCTCTGAAGAATCTGCTCGTACAGTTCCGGGTTTTTTCTTCCGGCGATGTGTTCGCAGGCCGCCAGCACGCGGGCGATCACACGTTCAAAATCGGGGCAGTGCCAGTCACATTGTGACTGACGCAAATAGACATCAGACAGATAGTGCTGACTGCCGAACGTATCACGGCGGTCCACCATGACAAATAATTGCAGTGAGTCGGGCAAACCGATAACCATCGGAATACCTTTCCAGTCCGCGCCATCAAAATAGGCCCCCGGCGGGATCCCTTTCATTTCGTCTGGCCATTCATATCGCAAATACCCTTCCGGTATAGCGAACTCTTTGATAAGGCAATTGAGTAACCCATGCAGGGCTGCTTTTTCGCTTATCATTCTGGACAAAGCATCATGATTAAGGTTGTTCATCTCTGCTCCATAAGAATAACAATCGGCCGGTGATGTCGTGGCGACGGTTAACCATCCTAATTAACGCACGGGAAATAGCCCCGCCTTTCGGCGGGACATGAATTAAAAGTCAACGCTATATCCTAACGTCACGGTTCTTCCCCGACCGGAGAAATAACGCAGGGAGTTCACAATCGCGCTTTGCGAGTAATACGTGATGTACTCCTTATCAAACAAATTGGAGACCGCCAGATTAATTCTGCCTTTCGGCAATTTATAACCGACGGCGGCATCCACCAGTAAATAACCGTTAAAGTCCTGCTGACGGTTATCCATAATTCTGTCAAAGGCGTAATTGGCCTGAATAAAGGAAGACCACTGCGGCGTCCAGTTGGCAGACCAGCTGGCGGTCAGGCGATCCGGCGGAATATTCAAGCCGTCCAGCTTGCTGTCCAGGCTGCCGTTGCCGTCACTGTCATACCATCCCTGAATATGGGAATAACCGAACTTCACGCTATGATCATCATTCACTTTGTAACCCAGTGAAGTTTCGATACCGTCAATGCGGGTTTTCTGGCGCTCACTCTGGAAGGTGCCGTTGACATCCACCACACGCTCGCCCAGCTTAGAGGTCGAGCGGTAGTAACTCATCTCAAACGTCACCGGGTCTTTATCGATACGAAAACCGGTTTCAACGTTATCCGTGACAATCGGTTCCAGCGGCAGCATGTTGACCGACTGATTGGCGGTTTTAATGCCACGCAGCGTGCGGCCGACGTCAGGAATACCAAAGCCTTGTGAATAGTTGGCGAACAGGCTCACTGGCTTATACGGCGTGGTCCAGACCGCGCCCACGTTATACAGCGTCTTGTTGAAACTCAGCCGACCGCCTTGTACATCCACACTGTTATTCGGCGCTTTGGCGGTACTGGCCGCCACCGTCCGGAAGCTGTCGATGTCCAGTCGGGCGTACTCATAGCGCACCCCGGTGGTAATTTTCAGCGAATCGACCGGCTGAATATCCCACTGCATAAACGGCGACAGGTCGGTGTATTTCATCTGTGGCGCATAGATGCGCTTGGTCAGCCAAAAGTCTTGTTTACCGGTATCGAACAGGGTGTCGAACCCAACGGTCGCTTTCAGGTAGTCATCCCAGATATCGTCTTTGGTCAGCGCCACTTTGCTGCCATAACGGTTGGAGGTTACCCGTGACTGGTCATAAAGCGTATTCAACGGCGCAATGCGGACATCCTGGAAAGAAGCGGAGTTATCTGCGCCGAACAACGACTCGTAATTCTGGTAATACACCAGCGAGTTCAGTTTCATACCCGCCAGATTGTAATTATCGTAGGTAGCGCTGGTGGTCCAGACGCTGTTCATCGGCGCATCGCCGACCGGACGCCCGGATATGGACGTGGTCGGGATACCCTTATCGCGATCGCCAGCGATACCCAGATAGTTCATCTTGCCTTTGATCTGATAACGGTTGAGGCTGAACTGGACTCGCTGGTCATCATCCAGCCAGTAGCCGACCTTCGCTATCACGTCATAGGCACGTGAATCCATCAGGTCGCCCTGGGTATTATCCACCCCAATCGGGCGATCTTTTCCGTCCAGAAACAGCCCTTGATCTTCATAACTGACGGAGAACAGGTAATCCAGATACTCTTCGCGGCCACTGAAACCGTAAGTGGTTTTGTAGCTCATGGTGTCTGAGCTGACTTTCGTCGGCGAGGTGGTTTCCACGCTGAAATGCTGGTTAAACGAACCCGGCTCCGGGCGGCGAGTGATAATATTGATAACGCCACCGGTCGCGCCGATGCCGTTGCTGGCGCTGGCACCGTGAATCACTTCGATGTGGTCCACCATCGAGAAATCAATGGTGTGCATTTCACGCCCGGTAGGGCGCAGCGGGTTCGATTGCGGAATGCCATCGACCATGATCAACGGCGCACGACCACGGAATGTTTCACCGCTACCGCTCATTTTCTGGCGGCTCGGTGCCATTGCCGGTAATAAATTACTTAATATCTGGGAAGAATCACTGGTAATTTGTCGCTGCTGTTCAATCTGTTCTTTAGTAATAATGGTTACAACCTGAGGCGAATCTTTTTTTTCGGTATCCGTTCGGGACGCCGTGACCACCATTTCGCTGTCATTTTTATTTGTATTATCTGCTGCGTCAGCCTGTGTAAATAAAAATAATGGCGTCAACGCATATAATGCCCGAACCTTCATTCCTGCAACCTCATTATTATTTTCCCAGTCAATAAAACGCTGATGTTCCCACCAGCACATGTCATTAAATAATTTGTTCAGCCCAAAGTGATGCCCGTAATAACGCCGCCAACGGTTGGCTTTTATTATTTCGCTTTTGGGGTCATGACGGGCTATTCACGCTGAATTACCGATGGCGGGTTTGCGCCACCGCGTCAGTTAACGCCTGCTCGAAGCGTGCCACAACGCTGCGACACTGTTCTTCGCTAATAATCAGGGGTGGCAGCAACCTGACCACATTACCCTGTCGGCCCCCCCGCTCCAGCAGCAGCCCCTGCCGGAAACAGTGCTGTTGGATAGCCGCTGCCAGCTCGGCATCCAGCGGGTAGCAACCACCGGCCTGCACGGGCTGACGCTCATCAACAATTTCGATGCCCAGCATCAGGCCACGGCCACGCACCTGTCCCAGACAAGGGAAACGTGGTTGCATCTGCATGAACTGCTGTTTAAGCCATTCACCACGTGCCGCCGCCTGCGCCGCCAGTTTGTCGCGCAGCAAAATATCAATGGTGGTTTTCCCGGTCGCCATCGCCATCTGGTTGCCACGGAAGGTGCCAGTGTGAGTACCCGGTTTCCAGACATCAAACTCGCGTCGAATGCCCAGCACCGCCATCGGTAAACCACCGCCCACCGCTTTCGACATCACGACGATATCGGGCTCAATACCCGCCTGTTCAAAGGCGAACATACTGCCGGTGCGGGCAAACCCAGCCTGCACTTCATCCACAATCAGCAGGATGCCGTGACGGCGTGTCACCTCGCGCAGCATTTGCAGCCAGCGTACCGGTGCCGGGTTAACGCCCCCCTCGCCCTGCACCGCTTCAACGATAACCGCCGCTGGCAGTGGCATACCACGTTCGACATCATCGATAAACGCGGTGAAATAGCGACTGAGTGCCTCAACGCCCGCGTCACCGCCAATCCCCAGCGGGCAGCGGTATTCATGGGGATACGGCAGGAATTGAACCCCGGGCATGAGATTCTGTACGGCCTCTTTCGGCCCGATATTGCCGGTCACGGCCAGGGCACCATGGGTCATACCGTGATAACCGCCGGAGAAGCTGATAATGCCGCCCCGACCGGTATAGGTTTTCGCCAGCTTCAGCGCCGCTTCCACCGCATCTGCCCCCGAGGGGCCGCAAAATTGCAGGCAGTACTGGCTTTCACCGCCCGGCAACAGCGCCAGCAAGGTTTCACAGAAGGCATCTTTTAGCGGTGTGGTGAGATCCAGCGTGTGCATCGGCAGGCCCGATGCCAGAAATGCCTGAATGCTGGCAACAACCTCCGGATGGTTATGCCCCAGTGCCAGCGTCCCCGCCCCTGCCAGACAATCCAGATACCGGTTGCCGTCCACATCCGTCACCCACACGCCCTGTGCTTGCTGGATGACCAGCGGTAATTTGCGCGGATAACTGCGCACATTGGATTCAAACCGTCTTTGACGCTCCAGATAATCGGCATTGGTTCTCTGCCCACTCTCCATGACCGCCGCATCCATTACCGCCCACTGTGTCTCTGACATCGCCTTCACCCTCCGTGATATTGATAATGACAATAATTATCATTAAGAATAGTGATACTCAAGTGTTATTTAAATGACAGTTTTCATAACCAAATCCTTACAAACACTGACGGAATGCTAACTAAGCGCAGGTGGCAAGAGGGTTTTTTTGCGGCAAAAACGGGGGCAAAATACATGAGGCGAGCAGGCCGGACATGAGCTCATTTTTGTGATGAATATCACAGTAAGCGATTGGGGAGTATTCGGGTGTATCGCTGCGATATCCCGCAAGGGGAATTGTCGGATGGGATAATAAAAATGCCGGTTCCCCTATAGAAAACCGGCATTATAACAAATAGATAAGTCAGTCAGCTCAGGATGACTGATGATGAGTGTGGCGATGAATTAGTGTGACGACGATTCCGGCTCAAACAACGGCAACGGTTTACCGATGATATAACGCTGGCGCAAATGGGCGGATAGCACATCCATAAGCATCACCACCACCACCAGAATCAGGGTGATGAACATCACCACATCCCAGTTCCATAGCCGCATGTTTTCGGCATACACCAGCCCGATACCACCCGCGCCGACAAACCCCAGCACGGCGGCGGAGCGCACATTCGACTCCATTTGGTAGAGGCTGAGCGCCAGAAAAGTTGGGAACGATTGGGTAAAAATACCGAAGCGGTGTTTTTGCAGGCTATTAGCCCCCACCGCGCTCAACCCACGGCTCGGCGAACGCTCTACCGCTTCATGCCCTTCGGCGTACAGCTTGCCGAGCAAACCGGCATCCTGCATCAAAATAGCCAGCGCACCGGAGAGCGGCCCCATGCCCACCGCCCGCACAAAAATAAGCCCCCATATCGCCATATCGATGCCGCGTAACACATCCAGCAAACGACGCACCAGCAACGCCACCGGTCGCAATATCGGCGCGTGCATCACGTTACGGGCCGCCAGAAATGACAGGGGTAACGCCACCAATGTGGCCGTCAGCGTACCAGCGAACACAATCGCGATGGTGATAAATATCTGTGACAGGTAGTAGCCAAACGGCCAGTTGGCAAAGTCGTGCCACACGAACATGCGCATAAAATAGCGCCCTAATTCACCGAAGCCGCGCACCCACTGCTCGATGCTAATGCCGAAAAATACCAGAAACACCACGTAGTAAAGCAGTACGGCGGCCCCCGTCAGCCCGACACGCCACAGATAACGGCGCTGCTGGCTGAATAGCTCGGGGTGTTGCTGTTTGATGGCGGCGATATCCGTCGACGCCAGCGAGGTCATGTTCATTTACTCCCCTCCACTACCCGCTGTCGCAACCATCCGGACAGCGCATCCAGCATTGAAACCACTACAATAATCAGCAGCATGGTGATGCTGACCTGGTCGTAGCGGTCCAGTTTGATATTGGTCATCAGTTCCTGACCAATGCCCCCGGCCCCCACCAGCCCAAGAATGGTGGACTGGCGGAAGTTGATCTCCAGCCGCATAAAGCTGTAGGAGAGCACAATAGGTTTGACCTGCGGCCACAACCCGAAGCGCATGCGCTGTAATACGCTGGCACCACAGGCAGCCAGCCCGCGTACCGGCCGTTCCGAGGCGGTTTCGATCGCTTCATAAAACAGCTTGGTCAGGCTACCAATGGTGTGTAACGCCAGCGCCAGAAAACCGGGGATGACACCGATACCAAAGGCCATCACAAACATCACTGCCCACGCCAGTTCCGGCATGGTGCGCAAAAACGCCACCAACGCACGGATAGTAAAACGCACCCCTGGCGGGCTCTGGGTATTTCCGGCAGCCAGAAAGCCCAGCACCACCGATGCCGCCACCGAGAATAACGTGGCCGCCAGCGCCAGGTTGAGCGTTTCCCAAATAAGCGGTAACTGGATAGGCAGGCGGTATCCCCAGTAAGCCAGTGACCCTTCGGTATGACCATCCGCCAATAACAGATGCCAGTGCAATACCGGCATCGTTTCCGACAGGTAGTCAAAAAAATGGGGGAACGACGTCCACAGGGTGTTCAGATTAAATTCGGACAATTTGCCCGCGCCGATATACAGCACGGCCAGCACCAGCGCCCATGTCAGTGACTCGCGCTTTTGCTGCGTGCGTATGCGCTGGTAGTAGCGTTCAAAATCAGGGTTCAGCATGCGTTTAGTCTGGATGGTGGAAAACAGATGAGCGGGTCGGCGTCGCCATAAAGCGAGAAAGGCATCCTGCCTGTGTTACCGTCCTCAATATCGCGCCATAATGCACCGCGGATTCAGCAACGCGCCGGGAGCGATAGCCCGGCGCAATACCGCTAAGCGTGCTTAACGGTTGCCTTTAGTCAGCTCGCGTTTCATCTCGATGATGGTTTTGTAGTCATCCACGCTGGCCGGGCCGATATGCTGTTTGCCACCGACCGCTTTGATGAAGCACTCGTGGTCTTCTTTATCCAGCTTATTCACCGCGGCGATCAACTTGGCTTTAAACGGCGCAGGCAAGGCGTTGCTCACCAGCACAGGACCGTTCGGGATCAACGGCGATTGCCAAATAATACGAATCTGCTTCATCAGGTCCGGGTGGTCCATACGGATCAGACGGCCAAACGCGCCGCTGGTATAACCGGTGTTGTAGTCACCGATCATCGATGCCCAGGTCACCGCACCATCAAACTGGCCGTTCAGCACACCGAGGATGTCCTGCTCGTGGCCACCGGAGAAGGTCACGCTGGAGAAAAAGTTGTTGTACTTGTTATCCGCATTACCGCCGAACTGCTGTTTAAACGCCTGATTAGGAATCAGGTAACCAGAGGTGGAATCCGGGTCGGCGAAACCAAACGCTTTGCCTTTCAGGTCTTCCAACTTCTGATAAGGGCTGTCGGCTTTGACGACTACCACCGAGTGGTAACCACGCGACTGGTCTGCGTCATCCACCACGATACCGACGATATCCACCGCGTTCGGATCTTTGATGTACACCGACGCATACGATGAGGGCGACATGCTCAGCACCAGATCAATCTTCTTACCCAACAGCCCCTGGATGACACCGGCGTAATCAGACGAGTTACGCATTTGCGTGTCCACGTTCAGCTCTTTATCCAGAAACTGTTTGACGCACTGGTTATCGCCGATTTGCTGGGTGGCGTTCTGCCCACCCAAAATGCCCAGGTTCAGGGTTTTCGGTGTTTCCGCGGCGAAGACGCTGGCGGACACTACCGCACCGGCCAGCAACGTGGTCAACGTAAAAGTTTTTTTCATCGGTTTGCCTATTTTGTCGTTATGCCAAGGTGATGTGATAGTCGAAAAGCCCCGCATCAGCGCTAGTGCATCCTTGCTCAAACGTCATCGTTAAACATCATTGTTAAAACCAACGGAGCACGGGTGATGCCAAACAGGGAATTAATGAACCGGTTGCAGGTCGTCGCCATACAAGGTACGCAGCAACCCGTCGGTCAACGCTGACGGCGAACCGTCAAACACAATGCGCCCTTGTGCGATGCCAATGGCCCGGGTGCAATATTCTTTCACCAGCTCGACCGAGTGCAGGTTGACGACCACGGTGATGCCGTTGTCACTCACCTGTCGCAACACGTCCATGATGCGACGGGTGTTTTTCGGGTCGAGGGAGGCGACCGGCTCGTCGGCCAGCAGGATTTTAGGGTTCTGCATCAATGCGCGGCAGATGGCAACACGCTGCATCTGGCCGCCAGACAGGTTTTCCGCCCGTTGCAACGCATGCGGCAACAGGTTCATCCATTGCAGCAGCCCAATGGCATGGGCGCGATCTTCGTCGGAAAACAGCTTGAAGAATGATTTCAGGGTCGAGGTTTGGCTCAGACGGCCCAGCAGTACGTTGGTCAGCACATCCAGTCGCGGCACCAGGCAGAAATCCTGAAAGATCATGCCGCATTCGCTGCGCCACTGGCGCATCTGACGACGACTGAATTGCAGTACATCCTGCGTCTCGCCGTGCAGGTCGACCTGCGGCTGTGTGTCGACCTGTGATTGTGTATAGCGCAGAATTTGCCCTTCGCTGGCCGGGATCGTGCCGTTCATCACATGCAACAGGGTCGATTTACCTGCACCAGAACGACCAATCACCGCCACCATTTCACCAGCGTGCAGGTCAAAATTGAGGTTCTCCAGCACCCGTTTCTGCTGCCCGGAATAGGCTTTGCACAACTGCCGTACTGACAGAATGGGAGACTGTGATTGCGCCTGGGGTTGATAGGTGTGCAGTTGGGTAGCGCTTTCGGATGCTAACAGTGCCTGTGCCATGGTTTTCGTCATCGTTTACGGTTAGTCAACACTATGGACGCTATTAAGCGCAGTGCAGATGAACACTTGATGACAGCTATGTGATTAGAAAATGAACATTGCAGGGGGCGGCGGCACAAGAGCGCGACAGCAACGTGCACGTTGGCAAGTCGATATCCTTACTTACCAACGCACACGGGGGGAAATGCCAGTAGGTGAGCAGCGTCGACAGACCCACTGCCCACAGTAGTGACACGACAGCTTACACCACAATCCACGCCCCATCGGCAGCGGCCTGTACACCCTCCGGCAGGGTGTTTTGCATCAGCCAGGCGTCGGTTTCATGGCTGAGGTGGGTCAGCCAGGTGTGTTCCGGACGTAACCACTCACGCACCTGCAATACGGTGTTCAGATCACTGTGATTGAGCGGTGGTGTGTCGCGCGGCGGCTGGGTGCAGTCCATCACCATATGCTCAAGCCGCTTACCCCGCAAAAACGCCAGGGTGTCATCCGGCAGGCCGCAGGTATCGGTTAAATACGCCACGGCATGGCGACCGGTTTCCAGCAGATAACCAAAGGTGGGTTTGGAATGATTCAGCGGCAGTGCCGTCACCCGTAACGCGCCCATCGCCACCGTCTGAAACGGCGTCATCGCCGGTTGAAAATCCAGCCGTCGAGGATGTTTATACAAGTCATCGCAGCCCTGTTCATCCGGTGGGCCGAATACCGGGATCCGATCGCCGATGCCCCAACGCAACGAAAACAGCCCCTGAACATGGTCGACGTGGTAATGCGTCAGCAGAATACGGCGGATTTCATTCACGCCAAAGCGCTGCTCCAGTTGCGTCACGCCTGCATCCAGCAAGGTCACCTCGCCATCACACCGAATCATCAGGCTGCTTGGTCCACGCCGAAAACGGGGATCCCGACGCGCACGTTCGCAGGCGATACACTGACAACCGGTCAACGGCACCTGCTGTGCGTCACCGGTGCCCATAAACATTAAATCCATAGCATCACGTCCATTTTTCAGTCTCTCGTTTTTCAGCTGCCAGCAGGGTGTGGAACGCCTGTAGCGTCTGTGCCAGTGGTCCGTCGTTGTTCAGCCGTCGGCACGTCGCCGGGAGGATATCCATCGCATCGGCCCGTTGCAGCCGCAGCGCTATCTGCGCTTCATCTTCCCGCCCACGCTGGCGTAATCGCTGTGCCAGCACCGCCGCAGACACCTGCAAACACACTGGTAATAACCGGCTGCCATAACGCTGCTGTGCTTGCTGGTGGTGAGACCGGGAGCCGTTGACCACCACATCCAGCCCGGCGGATAACCAGTGATCGACTTCAATGCCGATACCGTACTGATACTGGTGTGCCTGCCAGTGCAACGCGAACAGGTTGTGCTCACGCCGATAGGCAAACTCCGCCTCGCTCAGCGCAATGTGGTTCTCGCCCCCCGCCTGTGCCGGGCGGGTGATATACCGGTGCGCCACCAGCAGGCGCACTGGCTCGGTTTGCCGCAGGGCATCCAGCAGCGTGTCTTTGCCGGAGCCGGACGCCCCGGTCAGCCAGATGAGCCTCGCCATCAGAACACCTGCCGTCCCTGAGCCCAGACATGGCGGATTCGTACCTGCCCGTGGGTATGGTGCGCCAGCACCAGATCGGCACGCCGACCCTCGGCTATCCGCCCCCGGTCGACGAGCCCGACCGCCTGCGCCGGATTGTCGCTGACCATCGCTACCGTCTGCGGCAAGGTAAAGCTATTGCGCTCATCGTCAGCGAGGCGAAACGCCGCATCCAGCAAACTGGCGGGATAATAGTCGGATGACAGAATATCCAGCAGCCCCAACTCCGCCAGATGAGACGCCGCCACATTGCCGGAGTGAGAACCGCCACGCACGATATTGGGTGCCCCCATCAGCACTTTCATGCCGCGGGTGTGCGAGGCCTGCGCCGCGATTTCCGTGGTAGGAAACTCGGCAATCACGCTACCCAGCGCCAGCGATTCATGTACATGGGCTTCGGTGGCGTCATCGTGACTGGCGAGCGCAATACCGCGCTTACGACAGTGAGCGGCAATCGCCAGTCGGTTTGGCGTTGACCAGCGTTCAGACAGCATGCGTTGCTCGGTTTCAAACGCATCCATCTCGGCATTGTTCAGGTGGTATTTCCCCTGATAGTACTCGCGGTATTTTTCCGGTGTCGCAAACTGCCGCTGCCCCGGCGAGTGGTCCATCAGCGACACCAGCGCTACTTCCGGGATATCCATCAGCGCTTCAAACAGCGGCAGGGTGGTGTCGTGCGGCAACTCACAGCGCAGATGCAGCAGGTGTTGCGCCCGGTTCACTCCTTGTTGCTGACTATGCACCACGGCGTCAATCATGCGCCGCAGGTTGTCGAGCCGGTGGCCACCGTCACGCACATCACCCACCGCCACCGCATCCAGCACCGTGGTAATGCCGCTGGAGACAATCAGCGCATCGTGGCTGCTCATCGCCGAATGCGCTGGCCAGTCGACTTTCGGGCGCGGCATAAAAAACTTGTCCAGATTGTCGGTGTGCAGCTCGACTAATCCCGGCAACAGCCAGCCGCCCTCACCGTCCAGCGCCTGCGGCAGTTGGCTGGGCGTAGAAGAAAAGTCTTCAATCACGCCATCACGCCAGGCCAGCGATCCGCTGACCACCTCGTTCGCCAACACCAGTTGGACATTATTGATTATCTGAGTCGTCGCACTCATGCCGTAAGCTCCTGCGTGACGGGTGCCATGTGGTGCAGGCGGTCCGCCACGCGGGCACGCACGTCTGCATCGTGGAAAATACCGACCACGGCGGCGCCACGCGCTCGCGCTTCTTCTATTAACCCCACCACCGCGTCGCGGTTGGCGGCATCCAGCGAAGCGGTCGGTTCATCGAGCAACAACACGGGATAGTCGGCGATAAAGCCACGGGCAATGTTGACCCGCTGCTGCTCACCACCGGAAAAGGTGGCGGGGGCCAGCGTCCATAACCGGCGCGGGACGTTAAGGCGGGTCAGCAGTGCGCTGGCGCGTGCTTCACACACCGCACGGTCTTCACCGCGTTCCAGCAGCGGCTGCATGACCACCTCCAGCGTCGAAATACGGGGGATCACCCGCAGAAATTGGCTGACCCAGCCGATGGTGTCGCGTCGTACCGCCAGTATCTGCCGGGCCGGGGCCGTCACCAGGTCCACCCACGTATCACGATGGCGTACCCACACCTGCCCGCTATCCGGCTGATAGTTGGCGTATAAAGAGCGCAACAGCGTGGATTTGCCACTGCCGGAGTGCCCATGCAACACCACACACTCCCCCGCCGATACCGTCAGGCTGGCCTGATGTAACACCGGCAGCCGGGCGGCATGCTGGTTATGCAGAACAAAGGTTTTACTCAAATTTTCCACGCGCAGAATGGTCATGGATGTGCCTTCGGTTGTCATAGTTCACCTCATCGCCAGTTGCGCTTATCCCAGCACCGACGACACCAGTAACTGGGTATAAGGATGATGCGGATCATCCAGCACCCGGTCGGTCAGGCCACTTTCCACGACCTTGCCCTCACGCATCACCAACAGCCGATGCGCCAGCAGGCGCGCCACACCGAGGTCATGGGTCACAATCACCACCGCCAGCCCCAGGTCGCGTACCAGCGTGCGCAGCAGATCCAGCAACCGCGCCTGTACCGACACATCCAGCCCGCCGGTCGGTTCATCCATAAACACCAGCTTCGGGTGGGTCACCAGATTGCGGGCAATTTGCAATCGTTGCTGCATCCCACCGGAAAAAGTGGTGGGCAGGTCATCCAGCCGCGACAGCGGGATTTCCACGTCCTGTAGCCACTGCCCGGCCTGACGGCGAATATCGCCGTAGTGGCGAGCGCCGACCGCCATCAACCGTTCGCCGATGTTACCGCCCGCTGACACGCGGGGCCGTAACCCGTCCATCGGGTGCTGGTGTACCACCCCCCATTCGGTGCGTAACAGGCGGCGGCGGTCGCTTTCGCTCATGGCGTATAACGAGCGGCCCTGATAATCAATCTGCCCAGCCTGCGGTGTCAGCCGGGCGGAAATCGCCCGCAACAGCGTGGTTTTACCAGAGCCGGATTCACCGACAATGCCCAGCACCTCACCGGGATAGAGATCGAACGACACCTCACTAAACCCTTTACCGGGGGCGTACAGGTGGGTCAGATTACGCACCTGCAACAGCGGCGCGTCATCACCGGTTTCCACGATGAGCCTGCCCGCCTGCTCCACCGCCGCGTGATCAATGTGATTCATGGTGCCCCGCCTCCTGACGTTCACGGCAATAATCGGTATCGGAACAGACGTACAGCCGGGTGCCCTGATCGTCCATCACCACTTCATCGAGATAGCTGTCGTGCGATCCGCACAGTGCACAGGGTTGATCCCAGCGTTGAACGCTGAACGGGTGGTCATCAAAGTCGAGGCTTTCCACGTTGGTGTAAGGTGGCAGCGCATAAATCCGCTTCTCACGCCCAGCCCCAAACAGTTGCAGCGCTGGCATCTGATGCATTTTCGGGTTGTCGAATTTAGGAATGGGTGACGGGTCCATAATGTAGCGACCGTTCACTTTTACCGGGTACGCGTAGGTGGTGGCGATATGCCCGAAGCGGGCGATATCCTCATACAGTTTCACCTGCATGATGCCGTACTCCTCCAGCGCGTGCATTTTGCGCGTTTCCGTTTCGCGCGGTTCGATAAAGCGCAGTGGTTCGGGAATCGGCACCTGATAAATCAGGATCTGATCTTCACGCAGCGGTGTTTCCGGAATACGGTGACGGGTTTGAATCAGCGTCGCCTCGACGGTGCGTTCGGTGGTTGCCGCCTCGCTGACCCGCTGAAAGAAGCGGCGGATAGACACCGCGTTGGTGGTATCGTCCGCGCCCTGGTCAATGACTTTTAATACATCGTCATCGCCAATCAGGCTAGCGGTGAGCTGGATGCCGCCGGTGCCCCAACCGTAGGGCATGGGCATCTCCCGGCCACCAAACGGTACCTGATAACCCGGGATCGCCACCGCTTTAAGAATGGCGCGCCGAATCGTGCGTTTACTCTGTTCGTCCAGATAACCGGGGTTATACCCGCTCAGCGTGTTCATCGCGCTCCTCCTGCGGTGGCTGGCGTAACTGACGCAGCAGCGCCAGCTCGGCCTGAAAGTCGACGTAATGCGGTAATTTGAGGTGAGAAACGAAACCCGCGGCTTCAACGTTGTCGGCATGCGACAACACAAACTCTTCGTCCTGCGCCGGGCTGCTGACCGGTTCCTGATAGGCAGGAGCCTGTAACGCCCGGTCCACCAATGCCATCGCCATCGCTTTGCGTTCCGCGCGGCCAAACACCAGCCCGTAACCACGGGTGAAATGCGGCGGTCGCTCTTCCGGCACCGTAAAGCCGTTGACCATTTCGCATTCGGTCAACAGGATGTCGCCGATTTCCAACGCAAACCCCAACTCTTCCGGCTCTATCTCCACCATGACGTAACCGGTACGAATCTCACCGGCAAACGGATGGTTGCGGCCATAACCACGCTGGGTGGAATACCCCAACGCCAGCAGGAAGCCTTCATCGCCACGCGCCAGTTGCTGCAAGCGGGCACTGCGCGGCATCGGGTACGTTGGTGGATCGCGCGTGATATCCAGCGGCTCGCTGCCATCATCCTCCTCGACCGCCGCCAGCCCTTCCGCCGTCATCATGTCGAACATATGCGGGCAATGTTCCGCCAGCGGTTCCTCAGCCTTGGGCGCACGCGGTGTTTCACCTTCCGCCAGCAAGGCGAAATCCAGCAACCGGTGGGTATAGTCATACGTCGGACCGAGCACCTGCCCACCGGGCAAGTCCTTATAGACCGCCGAGATACGCCGCTCCAGTTGCATCCGCCCGGTATCCAGCGGCAGGCTATCCGCCAGCCGGGGCAGCGTGGTGCGATAAGCCCGCAGTAAAAAAATTGCCTCGACCAGATCACCGCTTGCCTGTTTGATGGCCAGCGCCGCCAGCTCCCGGTCGTAAATGCCGCCTTCGGTCATCACCCGGTCTACCGCCAGCCCCAGTTGTTGCTCAATCTGCCCTGTCTGCACTTCGGCCTGTCGGGTATCACCACGCCGCAGGTTCGCCTGTAACTGATGGGCGGCCTCAATGGCTTTCTCGCCCCCTTTCACCGCGACATACATCAGCACACCTCCACATGCGTGGTACGCGGCAACGCCATCAGCGCGTTGCCGCAGGTAAACAGAAAGTCCAGCCCGGTGGGGAACGCATGCGGGCGCTGTTCGAGGTAATCCAGCACACTGGCGGGTAACTGCGGCGCGATCATCCGCGCTTCGGCAATGCCCGGTCCGCTCAGGCGTAATGCGCGACCACCACCCAGTGCCGGCACTTCCAGCACCAGCGTGGTGCTGTTTTCCGGTGCCATCTCGTCACCAGCCGCAAACCCCGCCAGTGACAGTTCCCGGCTAACCGGCAGCAAAGCGAAGGCAGCAGCTTCACGCTCAACCAGTTTCACCCCGGTGTGAAACCGCAGGTTAGACAACAGCACCTCTTGCGATAACGCTGGATCCAGCCAGAGCGGTGTTTCACGGTCCATCAGCGTCAAGACCACGGCGGTAGCAGAAGACGATAAACCGTCCCAACCGTTGTCATGATCCAGCGATACCACCACGCCCGGTTCGCTCATCGCTTTTAATATGCGGCGAAAGGCGTACTGCGCATCGCGCCACGGATGGGAAAAGCCTGCCAGTAACGTCATGCGTTATCTCCCCGCACCAGCGTAAAGAAATCGACCTTGCTGCTGGCAATTTCCCGTGCGCGTTGCTGACGCAACTCGTCATGGGTCGCCGCCAGCGGCACGATCAGTTGTTGGTAAAGCGCGCTTTGGGTACCTTGCTGTTGCAGCAAGCCATCAATCAATGCGCAGAGTTCGGCATGGGGTTTATTACGCCCCATCACATAGCTGTAGCCACAGGTACCGTCATCCAGCCGGACTACCGCCCGCGTGACGGTGACATCGCCCAGCACGAAGCGATTGCCGGTTGCGCCCATACGCGCCTGCAAGCGGGTTAAACCGATTTCTGGTGCGCGCAGCAACTGCCAGGATGGCTGTAATGCCAGCGACAGCCAGTGACGCCGCAGTTGTTCCGCATCACTGTGCGCCAGTACCGACAGCCAGCGCTGCCGTGGGGTTTGGGTTGTCATTCAGTGCTCCATGGTCAATTCGATCATGTCAGCGCGGGCCAGACTGACGGAATACTCCGCCACCCGGTCGCTGCCGTTACAGGTATTGAGCGTGCGGATACACATCAACGGGGTTTGCAGCGCCACTTCCAGCAGTTGCGCCTCTTTCGCCTGTGATGCCCGGGCGCTGATGCGGGTTTGACGGCGGGTGAGTGACTGCTGTAGCTCACGCGCCAGAAATTCGTGCAACGACCCGCTGGTGAAACGCTGTAGCACGGGCCACCAGTCGAGATTCGGCAGGTAGTGATCGATTAGTGATACCGGTACGCCGTTAACCCGGCGCAGGGTTCGCAGATGAATCACCTCATCGCCCTCTTCCCGCCCCAGCGCCGCCGCCACGGGTGCATTAGCCGGTCGCAACACCGCCAGCAACCGCTCGCTGGTGGGGTGGCTCCCCTGCTCCAGCAGGTTCTGGCTAAAACGTGTTTGCGCGTGTAACGGGTAATCATAAGGACGCATCAGCACCAGAATGCCGATGCCACGCCGACGCTGAACCAGCCCTTTATTGACCAGTTCATCCACCGCCCGGCGCAGCGTATGGCGATTGACGTCATAACGTGCCGCCAGTTGCTGTTCGGATGGCAGATAGTCACCGCAGCGATACACCGTGCGCAGCTCTTCTTCCAGCCGGGCAGCGATGGCCTGATACACAGTGGTAGGATGTCTAGATAACCTGTCCATAAAAAACTCCTGCTCGCAGGTTCGACTCCGCATCCCAACTGGCACACGGATTTTGCTTAACCCCGACACCGGGCCAGAACGCAGCCAGCTATCGGCATGGTTGACGTCTCAGTCAGGGAAATTGGGGGTTATGTTGACAACACTGTGTGACAGGCTGGCGAAGCGCGGATGACGAAATAGTGAAGGAAAAAGGACAGGTGGGGACGTGGGTGGTGAATGAGGATCGTTTATTTGCTCAGATTTGAGCTGATACGTTGTGGTTTAGGGCTGTGTTTCATCTGATGGGTGGGTTTGGCTTTGTGTCAGATATAGCCATTCGCACCCTGAGAATTTCGCTTTTAAGTGAGTCAGGATATGCGCTTACTGGTTAAGCGGACGTTGATAACATTTTGATATGTTACTTTATGGGGAGCCGGTCAGTTAAGGGACACAGCCTAAGATTGACTAAATTTTACTAATGATTCAGATATGTTCGTTATCTCAGGCTCATTTCATTGAGTTGTAAACTTTGAATGCGGGATTTTTTTCAAAAATTTCAGCAACAAAATCCATGAACACAATCGCCCGTTTTGGTAAAAGTCGATTAGCAACATAAACGGCTTGAATGGGAACGGGCGGTGCAGTGTAATCAGTCAGTAATAATTGTAAGTTGCCATTTGCCAGTCCCTCCTCGAACAGCCATTCTGGGCCCTGTGCGATCCCAACCCCGGCATTGACAAATTTCTGTACTGCCTCCGGTGAATTGACCCTGAGCCGACCAGAAATAGGGACATTGATATCCTGAAATCTCCATGTAGCTCCTGTTGTTAGCAAGGTATAGATCAAACAATCATGTTTTTTTAAATCCTCTGGGGTATTAGGGGTTCCATGTTTAGCTAAGTACTTGTTACTGGCAACACAGACTCGCTCATACATGCCAAGTCTGCGGGCACGCATAGCACTGTCCTCCAGGTGTCCAATGCGGATTGCCAGCTCAGCCCCTTCATCAACGAGATTGATATAGCGGTCATTAATCTGTAGCTCGAGTGTTAGCTCAGGGTAGCGTTCTAAAAAATCCGGGATGTGCGGGACTAAGAATGTGTGAGCCAATGCGGTGGGGCAAGCAACGCGTAATAGCCCTGTGGGCGTAACATTTTCCCTGAAAGAAGACTCTGACTCTTCGACGGCTTCCAGAATACGCCTTGCTTCCAAATAATAACGTTCTCCTTCAGGCGTCAGGGAAAGCTTGCGGGTTGATCGGTGAAGTAATCGTGTCTGCAAATGCTCTTCAAGGGTTGCAACATGACGACTCACGTTCGGTTGCCCTAAGCCTAAATCCCTGCCGGCTGCGGAAAAGCTGCCTGTTTCAGCGGTACGGACAAAGCATGTCATCAAAAGTAATCTGTCCATCCTAAAATCCATTCATGCTTTTAATGCATGGAACATATTTAAAAATACAATCTTATCACTTTTTGGGCATGAGCATACAGTGGCTACCACATCGGCCACTCGCCGATCGATTGTTAAAACTCACAGGAGATTTTTATATGTCCAGATTACAAGGTAAACGCGCACTGATTACGGGTGGAACAAGTGGTATTGGTCTTGAAACAGCGAAGCTGTTCGTGGCGGAAGGTGCCCGCGTAATTGTTACCGGTGTTAACCCTGACTCTATCGAAAAAGCAAAAGCAGAGCTGGGTAATGAGGTTTTAGTCGTGAGTGCGGATTCCGCGGATGTGAATGCACAGAAAGCTCTGGCTCAAACGGTTAAGGAACACTTTGGTGAACTGGATATCGCTTTCCTGAATGCGGGTATATCAATGTATATGCCCATCGAGGTATGGACAGAAGAGATGTTCGACCGTATTTACGATATCAACGTTAAAGGCCCTTACTTCCTAATGCAGGCACTGCTGCCGGTGTTCGCAGGCTCTGCATCAGTGGTCTTTAATACATCTATAAATGCTCACACCGGACCTGAGAACTCTTCCGTTTATGGCTCAACCAAAGCGGCATTGCTGAACATGTCAAAAACACTTTCTAACGAGTTACTTTCTCGTGGAATTCGTATCAACGCAGTGAGCCCAGGCCCAGTTGACACACCGCTTTATGATAAGGCGGGGATTCCAGTGGAATATCATGATCAAGTGATGAAAGATATCGTTGCAACCATCCCAGCAGGTCGTTTTGGTAAGCCTCAAGAAGTAGCGCAAGCGGTACTTTACTTCGCATCTGATGAGTCTGCCTGGACCGTGGGTTCAGAAATCATCATCGACGGCGGCGTTTCAATCTAAGCCACCAAAATAAGATTTACCGTTCGTCAAGCCCGCCACCTTTTATGGCGGCGGGCTATCATTTTATCTGGAGTTTGAGATGTCTACCCACGACCTAACACTTATTAGCCACCCACTGTGTCCCTTTGTGCAGCGTTCAGCGATCGTTCTTCTCGAAAAAAATGTGCCATTTGAACGCGTAAATGTAGACCTATCGGCGAAGCCTGATTGGTTTCTTGCTCTGTCACCCACTGGCAAGGTGCCACTACTTAAAGTGCGTCAGGCAAACGGCGAAGATGCCATTATTTTTGAGAGCATGGTGATCTGCGAGTACCTTAATGAAACGCAAGACGGTGATTCGATGTATGCTGACAATGCATTAGTAAGAGCCAGACAGCGCGCATGGATCGAGTTCTCTACATCAATGCTTAGAAATGCATGGCAATTTTTAAATGCGACTGATCAGGCCATCGCAGACAGCAAACTCGCGGTGTTCCGTGAGCAACTTGAACGTATTGAATCCGAATTGAGCTTAGGGCCTTATTTCTCTGGTGCCGAATTCAGTATGGTTGATGCGGTCTACGCGCCTATTTTCCGCTACTTCTCCATCATCGATGCATCAGTATCTGAGGCGATTTTTGAGGGACTTCCGCGTACTTCCGCATGGATAGCTGCACTTGCGAAAAGGGAAAGCATAAAAGCCGCTGTATCATCAGATTATGCCGAACTTTTCCAAAATCATCTTCGTCAGCATTCTGCAATTCTCGCTACTTGAAGATATTAACTCGGCGACCGTGACCTAATCCCTGTTGATTAACACACTGTAATGTTAGTAATCCCGCCACCAACTGAGAGAACAATTTTGAACTTCCGCTCTTCACTCTGAGCGGACCTTGTGGCAACGATGTCCGCCAAGTGCCAATAGTTGACTATAAGGGGTGATTATTTGTGGAACTGAACGCTGCCAGAGCAGGTCTGAGCAAATACAGGTAAAGTCACTATAACTGCCCATAATACCAGCGCTCGCCTGAAAACCACTCATCCGGGTCGTCACCGCCATAGTAATCAAATGTAATGCCTAATTCCTGCACTCCATTAGGAAGAATAAGCCCCCACTCCTGGGCAAGGCTTCGTTCTCTGATGAGTACCGATGAACCGTTTTCAGAACGGCTCTCTGTAATGAAACTTTGAAAGTATTCCTCCGAGCGAAATAAACAGACTTCACTTGTAAACATATCCGGGAGGCAAATTACGGTAGTTATTCGAGGGATGCCATCACAACCTGCGGTGGCGAGCATCAGGTTGTAACAGGCATTAATCATGGCCTGCGCGCAGGCTGCCTTAGTTTCTTGTTTACTGTATTTTCCTTGAATAAGATTAATTTCTACGGGTATCTTGTAATTCCAGTAATGTTGATCCTCAGCGAAATCTGCGCGTTCTGGATTATGAAAGGTTTCAGCCCAACGGTTAAGTGACCTTATACGCCGGGGGATGTTTCGTACTTTTGTGCGGTTATCCCTGCATAAACGCCTGCTCATATTGTTAACTTCCTGCTTTTTTATTGACTATCAACTTAGTCGCATAACCATACCACTGTTATTTTCTATACCAAACAAAAACCAAAAATGCGGCCATGAATCCTAACGTCATTCTCCCCATAAAATATCTCTTGCAAGCTCCCTTAGAAACTTGACAATATATCGTACCATATCAATTACCAGATTTAAAATCTGTCGATATCGTATTCATATTATATGCCATTTAGATTTACAACAATTTTCTTTACCTCATTCAATACAAGTGAATAAAATGCAGAGAATCCGCGCCAACATACCAAGACTCACCCTCCTCTTTTTCCTGTTACCGTGGCAGGTTACGTTAGCGAATAACGTTCATTTACCTGACGACGTACAACGCTTTTTAGATAACGCGGAGGAATGTCAGTATTTATCTGGAGAGTGGGACAGCACATTGCCTAAATCACGTCAGCGTGAAATTGAGCGAGAAGTGGATAAATATTGTAAGCCGGCGAAAAAGCAACAGAAGGAACTCAGAAATAAGTACAAAGGAAATCAGGAAATAGAAGGCAAGCTTAGCGAATATGATTTCTAATTTCTCGTCGATACCGACTGTTTACCCCAAAAAAAAGCCAGTCGACGAATCAGACTGGCTTTATGTATCGGCTCAGCACAGGGCTGAACGCTGCTAGGTGGGTGTTCACTGAAGTGCGAGTTCCTTATTAACAGGTTTAGGTTTGGCGTCGTCCACACCGGTTGCCCGTAGCCTCGCCAGCGCCCGTTCTGCCTCTTGCAGCACGTGCTGACATTGCTCTGGGGTAATGGTTAACGGCGGTTCAATACGAATCGACTTGGCATTATTCAGCGTGCCTGCCACCAGCACCCGGCGCTGGAACAGTTCACTGGCAAACGCATAGCCGATCGCGTTTTCTCTGAATTCAATCGCCTGTAGCAGGCCCTTGCCACGCGCTTCCACAATCAAATCAGGATACGCAGCAGCCAGTCGTTGCAGCCCGGTCAGCAGAAACGCCCCCTGACGTGCCGCCTGCTCCGCCAGATTATCACGCAGCAGTACGTTGATGGTGGCCAGCGCCGCCGCACACGCCAATGGGTTACCGCCAAAGGTGGTGGTGTGCAGGAACGGGTTGTCAAACAGTACCGAAAAGACCTCTTCGGTCGCGACCGTTGCCCCAATCGGCATCACGCCGCCGCCAAGCGCTTTCGCCAGACACAGGATATCGGGTTGCACGCCATAGTGCTCACAGGCAAACATCTTGCCGGTACGCCCCATGCCGGTTTGTACTTCATCGAGGATTAGCAACGCGCCGGTCTCATCGCACAATGCGCGAACCGCAGGCAGATACTGATCCGGCGGCACAATGACCCCACCTTCACCCTGAATCGGCTCCAGAATCACCGCAGCGATGCCTTCGCCGTTGCGCTGGCACTGCTCGATTTTCTGTCGCATCGCCTGGATATCACCAAACGGCACATGGTGAAAACCGGGCAATAATGGCATGAACGGACGACGGAATACCGGTTTGGCGGTAGCGGATAACGCGCCCAGCGATTTACCGTGGAATGCGCCGTGGGTAGCGATGAAGCTGAACTTACCACGCGGTGACTGGTAGGCTTTCGCCAGCTTGATCGCCGCTTCCACCGACTCGGTGCCGCTGTTGCAAAAGAAACTGTACTTCAGCGTACCCGGTGTAATGGCCGCCAGCGTTTTTGCCAGCATGGCACGCAGCGGATCGAGCAGTTCCTGACTGTGCAACGGCTGTTTGGAAAGTTGCTTTTCCACGGCGGCCACGACGGTGGGGTTGCGATGACCGACATTGAAAATGCCATAACCGCCGAGACAATCGAGGTATTCGTTACCCTGTGTATCAAGCAGCGTGTTGGGGCCGCTGGCGCGCCATTCTACCGCACCGAAGCTGCCACCGGAGGTGACGGATTTTCTGTACTCCAGAAAACCGGGATTGACGTACTCACGAAATGCATTGAGCGTTTCACGATTGAGCGCCGCCATCGCGTCGGCGGTAAGGGTATCGCTCATAATTAAATCAAGCGCCTGCTGAGAACACTCTAGCGGGTTGAAATGTGACGGTTGTCTGGACAAAATGTGCTCCTTGGGGGTGAGGTATCACGTGATACCAATTTAAGTAATGCATAGAACGCACCACTCCGCCCGCCTAATCAGAAAATCACGATTTCGTCCCTTTCCTGCTTATTTTTACAACAGATTATAGACAGAACTGCTCATTTATTGTCACATCCTGCTATTGCTAACCGGATAAAGAATAAAAAACGTCCAAAAAACAAGGCGAACGCACCGTTTATGTGCAGTTCGCCCTACAGTTGGGCATTTTTTCACCGCCCGTCGGTTATCGCGCTACGGTTAATGGCGGATCATCACATGCCGCACGATGGTGTAATCTTCCAGACCATAAACCGACATGTCCTTACCGTAACCAGAGAGTTTCTGCCCGCCGTGCGGCATCTCGCTGACCAGCATGAAGTGGGTGTTCACCCAGGTACAGCCGTATTCCAGACAGGCGGCAACGCGATGCGCACGGCCGATATCCCGCGTCCATACCGAGGACGCCAGCCCATAGCGGGAGTCGTTGGCCCACGCCACCACTTGTGCTTCATCATCAAACGGCGTAATGGATATTACCGGACCAAAGACTTCACGCTGAACTATCTCGTCTTCCTGCCGGGCATCAGCCAGTACGGTGGGTTGGAAATAGTACCCCCCACCGGGCACCCGTTCTCCCCCGGTGATAAGCCGGATGTGGGGTTGTGCACGGGCACGCTCGACAAACCCAGCCACCCGTTCCAGTTGCTCTGCTGTGATCAGCGGCCCCAGCTCCGTTGTCGGGTCGTCGGGCGTGCCGATTTTGATCGACGCAACCGCCTTACCGAGCTTTTCCACCAGTTGGTCATAGATGGGGCGCTGCACGTAGAGACGGCAGGCCGCGGTGCAATCCTGCCCGGCATTATAGAAGCCAAAACTACGAATACCGTCTGTCACCTGCTCCAGATCGGCATCGTCGAACACGATAACCGGTGCCTTGCCACCCAGTTCCATGTGGGTACGTTTTACACTGGCCGCCGCGTTGCCAATAATATGCGACCCGGTGGCAATAGAGCCGGTCAGTGACACCATGCGCACCCGCTCATGGCCGGTCAGCGCATCGCCGATTTCACGGCCCTGCCCGAACAGGATATTGACGACGCCCGGCGGGAACAGGTCGGCCAGCAGGCTGGCCAAGTACAATGCTGTTAACGGCGTTTGCTCTGCGGGTTTCAGCACCACACAGTTACCGGCCGCCAGCGCCGGAGCCAGCTTCCAGGCAGCCATCATCAACGGATAATTCCAGGGAGCAATGGAGGCCACGACCCCCACCGGATCACGGCGGATCATCGAGGTATGCCCTTCCAGATATTCGCCCGCCGCCGAGCCATTCAGGCAGCGTGCAGCACCGGCAAAAAAGCGAAACACATCCGCTACTGCGGGTATCTCGTCATTGAATACCGCATGGTAGGGTTTACCGCAATTTAGCGATTCCAGGCGGGCCAGCGCTTCACCGTGCTGTTCAATGCAGTCCGCCAGCTTCAGCAGTAGCGTGGCGCGTGTTTTGGGTGTTGTCTGCCCCCAGTGGGCAAAGGCCGCCTCCGCCGCCATTACGGCTGCATCCACCTGTGCCAGATCCGCCTGCGCCATCGTGATGATGGCCTCTCCCGTGGCCGGGTTGTGCACCGTATAAGGCGCTCCATTGCCCAGCACCCGTTTTCCGTCAATCAACATGTCAATCAGCAAATTGTCGTGCATACCCTGCTCCCCTGAAGCGATAGCTATAGACGTACCCTATGGCAATCATCTAGCAAAATACCTGCCATCTTCTCGACTCGTTCACCCTGCGCGGGTTCGTCATCGCGCACCTCATCGTGAATCAATGTGTGAAAACGCGTGTATTCGCTATCGTTAAAGCGTAGCTGAGCTACCACCAAAAGGAGAATGACCGGGAACTGATATCGACCAGCAAAGGGATTACTGACATCACATATCACTGACAAAATTATGTATAAGAGGCTCTTCATTGCAGTCCATTTCATCGCAAAATAGCCGGCAGACATGACATTACCCGCTACCGATCCACGACAGAAGGAATTATCGCCATGGATTGTCCTCCGGTATTTCGCGAAACACGGCTGCCCACACTGCACGCACTGATGCACGCCCATCCACTTGCGATGCTGATCACCAACGGTCCCAGCGGCCTGTCGGCCAACCTCATTCCGTTTCTCTTAACCGACGAGGGTGCCTTCGGTACCTTACACGCCCATCTGGCGCGTAATAACCCACAGGTGGATGCATTGAAAACGGCCGACCCGGTGCTGGTGGTATTTCAGGGGCCGGACAGCTACATTTCGCCGGACTGGTATCCATCCAAACAAGTGCAGGGTAAGGCGGTACCAACCTGGAATTACGTCATGGTTCAGGCACGAGGCACGCCCAAGGTGATTGACGACGCACAGTGGTTGAGGCAGCAAGTCGGTGCCCTGACCGATGCCCATGAGCATGCTCGCTCACAACCGTGGCGTGTGGATGATGCGCCGGCCGACTTTATCGCCGCCCAACTGAACGGCATCATCGGGCTGGAAATCCCGATTACGGCACTGGAGGGTAAATGGAAAG
The DNA here is from genome assembly GCF_000406165.1 of Dickeya zeae NCPPB 2538. NCBI lineage: Bacteria > Pseudomonadati > Pseudomonadota > Gammaproteobacteria > Enterobacterales > Pectobacteriaceae > Dickeya > Dickeya zeae. The sequence goes on from NZ_CM001977.1 coordinate 2,760,025, forward strand.
TAAGCCAGAACAGAACGTTGGCAGACCGCCAGGGCGTGATTGACGGATTACAACGCGAAAATGGTTGCCCGGCAATGGCTGCATTGGTCAACGCACGACTGGCAGAATAAGCGCTGACTAATACCCTCTCGCTCAACCGATTTGGGTTGGGTTTGATAATGCGGCGTGACACAGAGCACGATGAAAAAAACCGTCATTGCCGCGTTATTTTAATAACCCTATATACTATTAGGCACGGCGTACTATATTTATTTCCTCATGAGTACAGTAATGTGACACCACCGATAGATTTATAAAATAACACCCCCAGACGACCCGAAAATTATTATCATTTATTCCCGACTAACCCGCAGATGATTGACATAGAAAAAATAGAATAAACCAACAAATCACCATAAAATTTAATCATTAAAAATCAACAACATAAAAATAAAAGTCACTAACAGTACATTTTTCCATATAACGTTAGTTCACGCTTCTCACCAAATTGAGGCAAAAAATAAACCATAAAAAAACACCGCCACAACAAAAATAAAACACATACCAAAACAAAAAATCGAAACACCGAAAATAATTAAACAAACGCGTGAAGACATATCTTTATTAAAGGTTATAAAATTAATCTTATAGTTAATAAACTAAAAAAACTACGATTTTCTTATCTTCGCCAACACGCCATTTAATTTGTCCCACAGGCAAGAAACAATGGAAATTGTAGACTTAGATCAAGAAAAAATAGACGGAATAATCCCTATAGTAGTTCCGACGACAGTAATCCAATCTCAATTAATTAACTCGTCATGCTGAGTAATGGGGAATCTATGGACTTTATCATTCAACTTGTCATAGTCCTGATCTGCCTGTTTTACGGTGCGCGAAAAGGCGGTATCGCGCTCGGATTATTAGGGGGTATCGGGCTCGTCATTCTGGTTTTCATTTTCAAACTAGAACCTGGGAAACCACCGGTGGACGTGATGCTGGTCATCATTTCCGTAGTCGCTGCATCGGCGACATTGCAAGCTTCCGGCGGTTTGGACGTTATGCTGCAGGTAGCGGAAAAAATGCTGCGGCGTAACCCGAAATACGTGTCAATTATTGCACCGTTCGTCACCTGTATATTGACGATTCTGTGCGGTACCGGCCATGTGGTGTATACCATTCTGCCGATTATTTACGACGTCGCTATCAAGAATAACATCCGCCCGGAACGCCCTATGGCAGCCAGCTCGATCGGCGCGCAAATGGGGATTATCGCAAGCCCGGTATCCGTGGCGGTGGTATCACTGGTCGCCATGCTCAGTAAATTTACCTTCCACGGTAAACACCTCGAGTTCCTGGACTTACTGGCAATCACGATTCCCTCTACCCTGCTGGGTATTCTGGCCATCGGGATTTTCAGTTGGTTCAGGGGTAAAGATCTGGATAAAGACCCGGATTTCCAGAAATTCATTTCCGTACCGGAAAACCGTGAGTACGTCTATGGTGACACCGCCACCCTGCTGGATCGCAAGCTGCCACGCAGCAACTGGGTTGCCATGTGGATTTTCCTTGCCACTATCGCGGCGGTAGCTCTGCTGGGTGCAGTCGAAAGCCTGCGTCCGACCTTCGGCGGCAAACCGCTGTCCATGGTGCTGGTAATCCAGATGTTTATGCTGCTGTCTGGTGCCATCATTATTATCGCCACCAAAACCAATCCGGGGTCGATTTCGAAAAATGAGGTGTTCCGTTCCGGGATGATTGCGATTGTCGCGGTGTACGGTATCGCCTGGATGGCGGAAACCATGTTCGGTGCTCACCTCGGACAGATCAAAGATACGCTGGGGGCGTTGGTTAAAGAGTACCCCTGGGCTTATGCGCTGATCCTGCTGCTGGTCTCCAAGTTCGTTAACTCGCAGGCTGCCGCGCTGGCCGCTATCGTACCGGTCGCACTGGCGATTGGTGTCGACCCAGCATATATCGTGGCATCTGCACCGGCTTGCTATGGTTACTACATTCTGCCGACTTACCCCAGCGACCTGGCTGCTATCCAGTTCGACCGCTCCGGTACGACCCACATCGGTCGGTTTGTCATTAACCACAGCTTCATTCTGCCCGGCCTGATTGGCGTCATCACCTCCAGCGTATTCGGTTGGGTGTTCGCCGCCATGTACGGGTACTACTGAGTTAATGTTACTGAGTTAACCATTGCGCCAGACCGCTCTTCTGGCGCATGCCGGTTTCTCCCTCAACCGCCCGTTCGGTCCCAGCCGTCGGGCGGTTATTCTTGAATAAGGGGGAAATCAATATCGCAGCACGCTCTGGCCTGTTCCAGCACCCGAGCAACGATCAATGCAATATCCAGCAATTGATAGCAGCGGGAAAGATCCTGGGCGCTGACAATATCTCTGAATACCTCGAACTCGTACTTCATGTGGTGGTTACCCGTTGCATCGTCAAATGTGGCGAGCTGTCCTTGCTTCACACACTCGACATGCTTGCATACGCCGGGCGCATCGTTAACTTTCACATAGCCCGCCGTCCCCTGCACGGTGAAATAAGCCGGGCTGGCTGAATCTTTGGCCCCAATACACACCACAATAAACGTCCGATAACTCATGACGAGAACACCCGACGTATCGATACCGTTATGCCCTTTATTGCACAGATAGTTCACGCTCTCCGGCGCGCCGAATAACGCACAGGCATGGTAAATGTTATATAAATTGATGTCGTAAAGGGCACCGCCCGACGCCGCCGGGTCAAATGCCGGGTGTACGATCCCATTGACATAATCATCGTAACGACTCGAATACTGCGAGTAATTCGCCTGTACCATTTTAATGTCGCCAATCTCAGCGATGTTTTGCTTAAGATAATGGAATCCCGGCGTATGAATTGCGGTTATCGCCTCGAACAAACAACGCTTTTTTGATTTCGCCAGCGTAACCAAACTCAGTAATTGCGCATAACTGGATGTAAACGGCTTTTCACAGATAACATGCTTCCCGGCAGATAATGCCCGGTGGGAATACGCATAATGCAGATGATTGGGTATTCCGAGGTAAACAACATCGACATGCTCATCGCGCAGCATGGCATCGTAATCGGTATACAACGAACGGATAGTATATTGACGGGCGAGTGCTTCACCTTTTGACCGGCTCCCTTGCCGGACACACAACGCACACAGTTCTATCCCCTCCATCGTTGCCAGCACCTCAAGACAGGCAGCAACAATCTTCCCCGACCCAACCAACGCTATCTTCATGCCTCAGACTCCAAAATGGATTAGCGGAACAGGACTTAACATACCAATATGACGCGATATAAAAAAACACCCTGCCAGCATAACGCTCGCAGGGTGAGGGTGAGAAGCTCATAACCGGACAATGCCCGATGGCCTGTTGTCACCGTGCAGGATTACTCCTGACTGGCGGCGGGACGAACTGCCATTGTTGCCTGCTCCAGTTCGTAGGCTCGCGCTTTTTCTTCGTCAAACTGCCCTTCCCACTTGGAAATCACCAGCACGGCCAGGGCGTTACCCACCACGTTCAGTGCCGTACGCGCCATATCCAGAATACGGTCTACCCCGGCAATGAACGCCAGACCTTCGAGCGGGATCCCCACACTGCCCAGGGTCGCCAGCAATACCACAAACGAGACACCCGGTACGCCAGCAATCCCTTTGGAGGTAATCATCAGTGTCAACACCAGTACCAACTCCTGCCACAAGCTCAAATCGATACCGTAAAGCTGGGCAATGAAAATAGCCGCGATGCTTTGATACAGCGTTGAACCATCCAGATTAAACGAGTACCCGGTCGGCACCACAAAACTGGTAATCGCCTTCGGCGCACCGTAGGCCTCCATCTTTTGGATGATACGCGGCAGCACCGTTTCAGAACTGGCGGTGGAATAGGCCAAAATCAACTCGTCTTTCAGGATACGGATCAAGGTCATAATCCGTAACCGACACAGACGCGCTACCGCGCCCAGTACCACCAACGCAAAGAACAGAATCGCGGCATAGACCAATATGACCAGCTTGGCGAGTGGCCACAGCGAAGCGAACCCGAAATTGGCAACGGTCACCGCAATCAGCGCAAATACCCCAACCGGGGCATACCGCATAATCATATTGGTGACGCGGAACATGGTCTCCGAAGCACTGCGAAACACGTTCAACAGCGGGTCACGCTGCTCACGCGGCAGAGATGACAGCCCAAGGCCGAACAATACGGCGAAGAAGATCACCGGCAGCATGTCACCCTTGGCCAACGCGGCAAAAATGTTGGGCGGGATCAGCGAGAGAATCGTACCCACCAGACTGTGCGAACCGCTTTGCACCTGTTCGGTGGTTTTCTCATACTGAGAAATATCCACCCGGGTAAGCATCGACATATCAATGCCATGCCCCGGATGAAACAGGTTGGCCAGCGTAATACCAATCACAATCGCCAGTGTAGTAATGACCTCAAAGTAAACGATGGTTTTAAAACCGATACGTCCCAGTTTTTTCGCATCACCCACCCCAGCGATACCCACCACCAGCGTGGTGATAACAATCGGCACCACAATCATTTTGATCAACCGGATGAAGATATCCCCGGCCGGACTTAACACGTTGGTCACCAGCCACAGCTTATTGGCCGGGTTTTCATGTAACCAGGCACCGACGGCAATACCGACAATCAATGCGATGAGGATTTGCCAGGCAAGGCTAACTTTCTGTTTTTTCATAATACGAATCCATTGTCTGTGCTCCCTGCGACTACTTGCCGATGGCTATAACACGGCCATCGAACGCTCCAGCGTATGCTGAACTGCTACAGATGAAGGGGGAGGTTTGAAGGTTATTTTTGCAAAAACTCGTGACCCACAGGCAAATGCGTGACTCACCAAAACAGAATGCGTAATCAAATAGTTATTCATTAAAATTGCGCAACTATTTGTATCGCAAAAGAAAATAAAAAAGGCATAACCTGTTGTTATGCCGAGGCATGCTACTATCCCCCTCCCGTGAGATCAAGCGCTACGTTCGGGGTAGTTTTCATAATTATGCGTTTCGTCACTGTCTATTGAACACCGCCGAACGCCGGTATAAGCCTGATATGGCTCATACAAATCGAGGCGAAACGCAGCGTAGCCCACCGTTCGGGCATCAATCAGCGATTAGATCTGATAATCGATCGCCACCTCGTTCTCCTCGGCAAACACCCGTGCTTTTATCTCATCCGGCGTTAGCTCCGGGTTACATAACTGAATAAACTTCCACGTGTAGTTGCGCTGCAACTGGCCGCGTTTCAGGCCAAGCCAGACGGTGTTGGCTTCAAACAGGTGGCGGGCATCCAACCGAACCAGACCGGGGTCACGCGTGGCGTCGAACGACATATCCGCCACAATCCCCACGCCTAACCCCAGTTCAACATAGGTTTTGATCACATCAGAGTCTTGTGCGCTGATAGAAATATGCGGTGTCAGGCCCGCAGCAGTGAACGCCCGGTCAATGCGTGAGCGGCCGGTAATGCCCTGACGATAGGTAATTAACGGTACTGCGCTCAGTTTGTCGAGCGTTATGACCGGCTCTTGCGCCAGTGCATGCCCTTCCGGCAACAGAATAGCGTGATGCCAGCGGTACCAGGGAAATGCGGCCAGTGAGGTAACATTGATCAGTTGTTCAGTGGCGATCCCGATATCCGCTTCACCGGATTCCAGCATCGCGACGATCTCATCCGGCGTTCCCTGATTCAGCACCACTTGAACCTGCGGATAAAGCGCGCGGAATGCTTTGATGACCCCCGGCAGGCTGTAGCGCGCCTGAGTATGGGTTGTGGCGATAACCAGTTGCCCGACATCGTTATCGCTAAAAAGGTTCGCCAACCGCCGGATATGGTTGGCATCGTTAAGGATACGCTCGGCCATCACCAGCAGCTCTTTACCCGGTTCCGTCATCCCCAGTAAGCGTTTACCGCGACGGATAAATATCTCAATCCCCAGTTCTTCTTCCAGTTCGCGAATGTGACGACTTACTCCAGACTGGGAGGTGAACAGGGTATTGGCAACCTCGGTCAGGTTATAGTTGCATCGCGCCGATTCGCGGATGATCTTCAATTGTTGAAAGTTCACGCCTTGTCCTTTGTCTGTCATTCTCGTTATCACTATTCATACGAAGTATTGTTATTCCATACAAATAAGGAAAAATTACTATTTATAATTTTTTGAGATATAACAGCACGCATGATTCCCCTTTCTACTCGACAGGAAAAAAGTGTTGTAAACGAAAGCATGGTGAATTAAGACGCCAAAACTACACAGTAAAACCCACACAATTTGTAATCTGTCATCGTGGTGGCATTCTCGCCAACCTTTACTAAGCTTATGCCGAGTTATCTCTTACTTTACGCTTATTTAACTAAGGCGGCTTTATGTTACCGAGGGTTCATTTAGTTAATTCATCGCAAGGAAGTTTTTTAACACTAGGCCAGGATCTGATAACACAACATCTCACAACCAAGGATGAATGGGAAAAATGGTTATATCTCGTCACTAATGAATTTACCTCGGAATTCGATTCCCCGGTTATTTTTGACATTGGTGCTAATCTGGGTGCTTATACCGTACCGGTCGCAAACGAAATAGAGAAACAAGGTGGCGTTGTTTATTCGTTCGAACCGCAGAAATTTGTGTATTACCAGCTATGCGGCAACATCTTCTTAAACCGGCTGAGTAACGTCACTGCGCTCAATAAGGCCGTTGGCAGTGAGGATGGAGTCATTGAAATCCCTATTCCTGATTACCAGAAAATGGCCAATGCCGGTGCATTTTCAATGGTGGATGAGTATAGAAAGCGTAATGGCATAAGCGGATGCATGTCGAAAGAAACGCATTTCGTGCAGGTCATCAAGCTCGACGATCTTCTGTTTAACGAAAAAACTCGTTTTGTAAAAATAGACGTAGAAGGTCTGGAATTAGACGTACTAAAAGGTGCTGTCGGTTTTCTGGAGCATAACAATTTTCCGCCCTTCTCATTTGAAGCCTGGAATACCCATTGGTTCGCCGAGAAAAAACAAGAACTGTTATCATTTATAATACATATGGGCTACACCATAGAGCACATTTATAACGATGACTATATTGCGCATCACCCCAAAAATGATGCAAAAGTAGATTTTAATCGGGATAGCAACAGAACATTACAGTCCGTATGTCGAGCTAAATAAGCAAGATGTCAGAGCCATAATGTCAGTTATGGCTCTACTCCTTCAAATCGATCGGGTCAAAAAATCGCTCACATCTGACTCGACTTCTTCCATCTGCCGCAACGCATCCAGCGTGTCGCGCGCTTCTTGTTCATCCAGCCGACTCATGGCAAAACCGACGTGTACCAGCACCCACTGGCCTATTAACGTGGCAGGCGATTGCCCCTCGTCCTGCACCAGCGTCACATTCACTTCTCGGCGCACACCACAAACATCAACCCATGCCAGTTGATGATCCGCTGATGCCCACTCCACCACCTGCCCCGGAATTCCCAGACACATAACACCCATCCTGTTCGTTAGTCACCTTTCTCCCTGACAGCTTAAGCAAATTTGATGCCAGCTGACATGATCCTGCGCAGCCTGGGCGCTGTCGCGAAATCGAACCACTGTCAGTTGTCTCTCTCCTGGCCGTCAGGCCGCTACACACCGGGCTACTCGTCAAATCTGTCGGCAATGACCTTCCTGCCGACGGAGCTAACGCACTGTCGAGGGTGACGACAATCGCGTAATGGTTCGTCGAAAAACATCGTCACTAATGTCGAACGACAATGGTCAGCAGGGATGAAATTCATTCCACACCAATCATAACCACATGATTATTAAAATCATTATACCCATATTTTTCTTATGGCATGGAATATGCTTGGGGCGAAGTAAACATTTCTATCACCCCGGAGGGTATGGCTATGAACCGCTTCGTCATTGCGGAGCCAACACGTTGTATCGGATGCAACACTTGCATGGCGGCCTGTACACAAGTGCACCGACAGGCTGGGTTGCAGTCTCATCCGAGACTGACCGTTGAGCGTGACGCCGGAGGCACCGCCCCAGTGCTGTGTCGCCATTGTGAAGACGCGCCCTGCGCGAAAGTTTGTCCAGTCAATGCCATCACGCATCAGGACAACGCCGTGTTGCTGGATGAAAACACCTGTATCGGCTGCAAACTCTGCGCCATCGCCTGCCCGTTTGGTGCTATCACGCCATCTGGCAGCACCCCGCTGGCGACACCGACGGCGTTTGACCAACACATCCCGCTGACATTGCTGTCCGATGTCCCCGTCAGCTTGCCGTCAGTGCATCCGATGCTGTCGTGGAACGCCGGGGTTCGCAGCATCGCGGTGAAATGCGACCTGTGTGATTTTCGCGAACAAGGGCCGGAATGCGTACGCGTCTGCCCGACCCACGCGTTGTATCTGGTAGATGACACCACGCTGGACGATGCTATCGCCGCTAAACGCCGTCAGGCCGCACAATGGCCGCAGGGCAACGTCCCTTTCCCTCCCACAGGGGCTGACAGGGAGCAAAACCTATGATGACCGCATTGCAATTATTCACGCCACTGCAATGGTTGGGGCTGTCGTTGGCGCTGTATCTGGCAGGAGCAGTGCTTTCACTGCTGTGCTGCCGTCAGGAGTCGCTGGCTATCCGCTTAAGCGGGCTGTGTGCGCTGGCAGGAGGGTGTGCCGGCGTACTGGCCGCCGCCCCGGTACTGCTCGGCGGCGATGTGCTGACCGCCGTATTCGCCGGGCCGTTTGACGCTTTCGCTCACCTGACGCTGCGCTTTGACACACTCGCGGCGTTTATGACGTTAGTGATTTCGCTACTGGTAGCGGTATCTGCGTTGTATTCACTGGCCTATCTGGAAGAGTATCGCGGACGCGGTGCCTGGGCGATGGGGTTCTTCATGAACCTGTTTGTCGCCTCGATGGTCGCGCTGGTGATCGTGGATAACGCGTTCTACTTCATTGTGCTGTTCGAGGTGATGTCGCTCAGCTCCTACTTCCTGGTCATTGCCGATCAGGATGACGAAGCCGTCAGCGCCGGGTTGCTCTACTTCCTGATTGCCCACGCCGGTTCCGTGCTGATTATGGCGGCGTTCTTCCTGCTCTATCGCCACAGCGCCAGCCTCGACTTCGCGGATTTCCGCCACGCGTCGTTGTCGGCTCCTCAGGCTTCCGCGGTATTCCTGCTGGCGTTTTTCGGTTTTGGTGCCAAAGCCGGGATGCTACCGTTACACGGCTGGCTGCCCCGTGCACACCCGGCCGCCCCATCGCACGCCTCCGCACTCATGTCTGGTGTGATGGTGAAGATCGGGGTGTTCGGTATCATCAAAGTCGGTATTGATTTACTCGGGGCGACAGAGACCTGGTGGGGCGTCGTCGTGCTGGCATTCGGCGCGGTTTCATCAGTGCTGGGTGTGCTGTACGCACTGGCCGAACATGACATCAAGCGTCTGCTAGCGTACCACACGGTAGAAAACATCGGCATCATTCTGATGGGCGTCGGCGCCGGCATGATCGGTATCGCCACCCATCATCCGCTGCTGGCGTTGCTGGGCCTGCTGGGTGGCTTGTATCACCTGCTCAATCATGCGGTGTTCAAGGGATTGCTGTTCCTCGGTGCCGGTGCGGTTATCTACCGCGTCCACACCAAAGACATGGAAAAAATGGGCGGACTGGCGCGGTTGATGCCAAAAACCGCACTGGCGTTTCTGGTGGGTTGTATGGCGATATCCGCCCTGCCGCCTCTCAATGGCTTCGTCAGTGAATGGTTTACCTACCAGTCGCTGTTCACCCTCAGCCATAACGGCGGCATGGGTCTGCGACTGGTCGCCCCGATTGCCATCGTGATGCTGGCCATCACCGGTGCGCTGGCGGCGATGTGCTTCGTCAAAGTGTATGGCATTAGCTTCTGTGGCGCACCGCGCAGTGAAAAAGCTTCGCACGCCCGTGAAGTCCCTTGGCCGATGACACTCGCCATGCTGCTGCTGGCACTGCTATGCATCCTGCTTGGCATCGGTGCCAGTGTGGTGGCACCGGTCATTACCCGTATCGCTGCCGACCTGGCACACACCCCGACGGTCGCCATGGCGCAAGGACTGGGCGTATTCCCCGGCGACAGTCAGCAGACCAGCCTCAACACCCCGCTGATCTTCATTCTGCTGCTGGCGCTGCCGTTGTTGCCGCTGATGATTTACAGCCTGCTGCGTGGTTCTCGCCTCGACTTTCGCCAGAAAGGTACCCCCTGGGCCTGCGGCTATGGCTACGAACAAGCCATGTCAGCGTCTGCCGGTAGCTTTACCCAGCCGTTGCGGGTGATGTTCGCCCCACTCTATCGCGTGCGTAAAACCCTCAACCCAGCCCCCGCCATGCAGCAGGCGCTGGAGAAAACCACGCAAGCAGCAGCGCGTGCCGAACCTGTCTGGGACGATCATGTGGTCATGCCGGTTGTCAGCATCGTGCAACGCATCAGTCGGGCGGTGCAATGGATTCAGCACGGCGATTTTCGGGTGTACTGCCTGTATGTCGTGGCGGCGCTGGTGGCCCTGCTGCTGGTCACTCTGGTTTAAGGAGACGGAACATGACTCACGGTTCACTCATATTTCCGCTGCTGTGCGCGCTGTTGCAAGCCGTACTGCTGATGGCGGTGGCACCGCTGCTGTCCGGTCTGTCGCGTGTGCTGCGCGCCAAAATGCACTCACGACAGGGGCCAGGGCTGCTGCAGGATTATCGTGACATCGTCAAACTGCTGCGACGCCAGGAAGTGGCACCTCAGCACAGCGGTGGCGTCTTTCGCCTAATGCCATTCATCCTGCTCGGCACCATGCTGCTGGTGGCAATGACGTTGCCAGCGATGACCGACGCGTCGCCGTTCGGCGCAGCGGGGGATGTCATCACCCTGCTGTACCTGTTTGCGGTATTTCGCTTTTTCTTTTCACTGTCTGGTCTCGACTCCGGCAGCACCTTCGCCGGTATCGGTGCCAGCCGCGAGCTGACGCTCGGTATTCTGGTAGAGCCGATTCTGATGCTCGCGCTGCTGGTGGTAGCACTGGTGGCCGGTTCCACCAATATCGGCAACATCAGCATCAAACTGGCGAGCGGTCACTGGGTCTCCCCTACCGCTACCGTGCTGGCTTTATTGGCCTGTGCGTTCGCCACCTTCATTGAAATGGGCAAAATCCCGTTCGATGTCGCGGAAGCCGAACAGGAACTACAGGAAGGGCCGCTGACCGAATACGCCGGTGCCGGGCTGGCGCTGGTGAAATGGGGCATCAGCCTCAAACAAGTGGTGGTCGCTACGCTGTTTCTGTCGATTTTCGTGCCGTTCGGCAAAGCAGAGACGTTGTCTGTCGCCTGCCTGCTGTGGGGTGCGCTGGCGCTGTTCATCAAGCTGGTGGTGGTGTTTGTCATCGCTGCGGCTATCGAAAACAGCCTGGCGCGCGGGCGCTTCCTGCTGACCGGCCGAGTTACCTGGCTCGGATTCGGTGTCGCGGCGCTGGCGTTCGTTTTCTACCTGACTGGATTATAAGGAGTCGACATCCATCATGGAGAATATTGCTCTTGCCACCCTACTGCTGCCGTTTCTCGGCGCGCTGCTGATAGCGTTTGCACCGCAGCGCCTGGCCAAAGGGTTATGTACGCTGTTCGCCCTGCTGGCGACGCTCGGTATGGCGCTGCTGGCCTGGCGCTATTTCGATGGCGGAAAAACCGATTTGGTCGTGCCGCTTTATCGTTACGGTCAGGCAGATTTATTCGGTTTCGTGTTCGACCGCATCAGCCTGTTGATAGGCTTTGCGGTGGTCTCCCTCGGTTTCCTGGTGAGCCTCTATTCCTGTGGCTACCTGACGCTGGGCAACCGCGAACACCCGCACGATGGCAGCAATCGCTACTACGCGTTTTTGCTGGTATTCATCGGTGCGATGGCCGGGTTAACACTGTCATCCACCATCCTTGGTCAACTGCTGTTCTTTGAAATTACCGGCGGTTGTTCCTGGGCGTTGATCGGCTACTACCAGAAACCGAAGTCACTGCGTTCCGCGCTCAAAGCGCTGCTGGTGACCCACGTCGCTTCTGTGGGCTTGTATCTGGCTGCGGCCTGGCTGTTCGCCACCACCGGTACCTTCGCGCTCAGTGCCATCGCGCAACTGGACGACAGCAGCAAAATCATAGTCTTCAGCGGCATTCTGTTCGCCGCCTGGGGTAAATCAGCCCAGTTGCCACTGCATGTCTGGTTGCCGGATGCGATGGAAGCGCCGACACCGGTGAGTGCGTATCTACACGCCGCCTCAATGGTGAAAGTCGGCGTGTATATCTTCGCCCGCGCGATTTTGTCCGCCGTTGAGGTGCCACATGTTATCGGTGTGGTTGGCGTCATCATGGCGACGATCACGCTGGTGTACGGCTTCCTGATGTATCTGCCGCAAAAAGACATGAAGCGACTGCTGGCGTACTCCACTATCACCCAGCTGGCTTACATTTTCCTGGCGCTGTCGCTGTCCATCTTCGGTTCGCGCATGGCCTTTGACGCCGGTATGGCCTACATCTTCAACCATGCTTACGCCAAGAGCCTGTTCTTCCTGGTGGCTGGTGCGCTCAGCTACAGCTGTGGTACCCGCATGCTGCCGCAGTTACGCGGCATGATGGCCCGCCTGCCACTGCTGGGTATCGGCTTTTGTGTCGCGGCGCTGGCGATCACCGGCGTTCCCCCGTTCAACGGCTTTTTCAGCAAGTTTCCGCTGTTTGCCGCCGGGTTTGCGCTTTCCAACGACATCTGGTGGTTACTGCCGTTGATGATAGTCGTACTGGTGGAGTCGGTCGCCAGCTTTGCCTGGTTCCTCTACTGGTTTGGTCGCACGGTGCCGGGCGAGCCCTCCGAGGAAGTGGCATCCGCAACGCCAGTGCCGATGTCGATGAACCTGGTGCTGCTGGTGCTGATAGTGATGTCGCTGTGCTCCAGCGTTATCGCCGCACTCTGGCTGAAATAAGGAACTCCCATGACTGGATCACTTCTCGTCAATAATCTGGCAGGTTTGCTGATCATCACCTCGTTGCTGGTGATCGCGGCCAGAAAACCTACGGTGTCCGCCGCGCTGTATGCATTACAGTCGCTGGTGCTGGTGCTTATCTTTATCTCGCTGGGTGGACTACTCGGCTCGCATGAGCTGTATCTGTGGTCACTGACCGCCTTTATCACCAAGGTGGTGATGGTCCCCGCCATTATGAGCTTTGCTTTCTGCCGACTGGCCGACCCGAAAGCCGATGGCGGTGTGATTGGCACCGCCACATTGATACTGATCGCCACCTTGATTGTGCTACTGAGCTACTTTGCCGTCTCACCGGTGAAACTGCCGATGGTCAATGACCTCAAGCCGGTGCTGGCGGTCTCACTCGGCCACTTCCTGATTGGCCTGCTGTGCATCGTCAGCCAGCGCAACATCCTCAAACAGGTGTTTGGTTACTGCTTAATGGAGAACGGCGCTCACCTGACGCTGGCGCTGCTGGCTTACCGCGCGCCTGAACTGGTGGAAATCGGCATCGCGACCGACGCTATCTTCGCTGTTATCGTGATGGCGCTGATGGCACGCAAAATCCACCGCACGCTGCACACGCTGGATGTTCAGCAACTGACTGCGTTGAAAGGATGAAACCATGACGACTTTGGATCTTTTTTCCCTGCTGCTGGGTGTGCCGTTTGTCGTCGCCCTGCTGGCGTTCGCCTGCCGCTTTACTGGCGCGGCAGCACGCTCGCTAGTGAGCCTGATTCATCTGGCAGGCATCAGCGCCCTGCTGCTGGTGGCATTACTGGTAGTCTGGACTGTCTACCAGCAAGGTGAATTGCTGGCAGCACATCGCTGGCTGCACCTCGACAGCCTGAGTGCGCTATTCCTGGCGATTCTTGGCGTCATCGGCTTTCTTACCGGCCTCTACTCAATGGGGTACATGCGCCACGAAGTCGACAGCGGCGAAGTCAGCGTTACCACGCTGTGCCACTACTACGGCTTCTTCCATCTGTTCCTGTTCACCATGTTGCTGGTGATCACCAGTAATAACCTGATCCTGATGTGGGCGGCGATTGAAGCCACTACCTTGAGTTCAGCGTTTCTGGTGGGGCTGTACGGTCAGCGTTCCTCGCTGGAAGCGGCCTGGAAATACATCATTATTTGTACCGTCGGCGTTGCGTTCGGTCTGTACGGTACAGTTCTGGTGTATGCCAACGCCGCCAACGTGATGGCAGAACCGGGCAATGCCATTTTCTGGACGGAAGTACTCAAGCACGCCGGTGAGCTGGACAGCACGCTGATGCATCTGGCATTTATCTTTATTCTGATCGGGTTCGGTACCAAGACCGGCCTGTTCCCGATGCATGCCTGGTTACCGGATGCCCACAGTGAAGCGCCAAGCCCGACCAGTGCCCTGCTCTCTGCGGTACTGCTCAACTGCGCACTGTTGGTTATCGTGCGCTACACCATCCTGATCAGTGCGGCCATCGGCCCGGAATTCCCGCAACGGCTGTTGCTGGTCTTCGGTCTGCTGTCGGTAGCTGTCGCGGCGTTCCTGATTCTGGTGCAGCGCGACATGAAACGTCTGCTGGCCTATTCCAGTGTGGAAAACATGGGATTGATCGCCGTCGCCCTCGGCATCGGTGGCCCGCTCGGCATTCTGGCAGCACTGCTGCATACCCTGAATCACAGTCTGGCGAAAACCCTGCTGTTCTGCGGTTCCGGTAACGTACTGCTGAAATACGGCACCCGCGATATGGATGCGGTGAAAGGCATCCTGCGTGTTGCGCCGATTACCGGCGCACTGTTGGCTGGTGGCGCACTGGCGCTTGGCGGCATGCCGCCATTCAACGTGTTCCTGAGTGAATTTATGACGGTAACCGCCGGTATCCATGCAGGCCATTTACCGTTGGTGCTGGTGTTACTGGTGCTATTGACCGTGGTGCTCGCCGGGCTGGTGCGCATGATCGCCACCAGTGTGCTGGGTAGCAAGCCGGAAGCGGTCAGTAAAGGCGAGCTGGGCTGGCTCACCACCGCGCCGATGCTGATCCTGCTGGTATTAATGCTGGTGATGGGTACCCGCATTCCGCAGCCGGTTACCCATTTACTTGAGCGCGCTACGGCCATTGTGTTGAACGGTAATGCGTTGAACGGCAATCAAGCCGGTGAACAGGGACAACCCAGCATGGGCTGGCCCGCGCTGAGCGCACGCACACCAGATACCGCACCTGCTTCATCGTTAACCCCTTCCCGTCAGGAGATGTACCGTGATTAATTCATCCAACGCGACCAACGCTGAAAATCTGGGCGCGAATTATGTCGCTCATGTCAGACAGCAATTCCCGACGGCGATTCTGGAAGAAGAACGGCAAACCGCCAACCAATTGACGATCACCGTCAAACTGCATCAGTTGCCGGAAGTCGTCGAATACCTTTACTACCAGCACGGCGGTTGGTTGTCCGTCTTGTTTGGTAACGACGAACGCACCCTCAACGGCCATTTCGCCATCTACTATGTGCTGTCGATGGAACAGGGTGAGAAGTGCTGGGTGGTAGTGAAAGCGCTGGTTAACCCGACCGTGCCGGAATTCCCCTCGGTGACACCGCGTGTGCCTGCCGCCGTGTGGGGCGAGCGTGAAGTGCGTGATATGTACGGGCTGATTCCGGTCGGCCTGCCGGATGAGCGCCGACTGGTGCTGCCGGATGACTGGCCGGACGAACTCTACCCGCTGCGTAAAGACGCCATGGATTACCGCCAGCGCCCGGCCCCTACTCGTGATGACGAATCCTACACCTTTATTAATGAAGCCACCGGCGACAGCCGTGTCGTGCCTATCGGCCCCATGCATATCACGTCCGATGAACCGGGGCATTTCCGGTTGTTCGTCGACGGTGAGCAAATCATTGATGCAGATTACCGCCTGTTCTACGTGCATCGCGGTATGGAAAAGCTGGCGGAAACCCGCATGGGTTACAACGAAGTCACGTTCCTGTCCGACCGGGTGTGCGGCATCTGTGGTTTCACCCACAGCGTGGCCTATACCTCGTCTATCGAGAATGCGTTAGGTGTGATAGTACCCGCCCGCGCCCACACGATCCGCAGCATTCTGCTGGAGGTGGAGCGTCTGCACAGTCACCTGCTGAACATCGGGCTGTCCAGCCACTTTGTAGGTTTCGACACCGGCTTCATGCAGTTCTTCCGGGTGCGTGAGAAATCTATGCAAATCGCCGAAATGCTGACCGGGGCGCGTAAAACCTACGGCCTGAATCTGATTGGCGGTATTCGCCGCGACATCCTGAAAGAAGACCGGCTGAAAACCATCAAACTGATTCGTGAAATGCGCGAAGAAGTTACACAACTGACGGACATGCTGCTGGGCACTGCCAACATGACGCAACGTACCCAGGGTATCGGCGTGCTGGACCGTCAGATCGCGCGTGACTACAGCCCGGTAGGCCCGATGATTCGCGCCAGCGGCTTCCAGCGCGATGTGCGTGTCGACCATCCGTTCTCCGGCTATCTGGACCTGCCGATGGAACTGCATCACCTGGACGGTGGCGACGTCTACTCCCGTGTACTGGTGCGAGTACGCGAAGTGTTCACCTCGCTGGCGATGATTGAATTCGGGCTGGACAACATGCCGGAAGGGCCAATCCTCAACGAGCACATCAACTATCAACCGCATAAGTTTGCGCTGGGCTTTACCGAAGCGCCGCGCGGTGAAGACATCCACTGGAGTATGACCGGCGATAACCAGAAGCTGTTCCGCTGGCGCTGCCGTGCCGCCACCTATGCCAACTGGCCGGTGCTGCGCTTTATGCTACGCGGCAACACCATTTCGGATGCGCCGCTGATCATCGGCAGCCTTGACCCCTGCTACTCCTGTACCGACCGAGTCACACTGGTGGACGTCCGTAAAAAGAAAATCACCACCGTGCCGTATAAAGAGATCGAACGCTACGGGCTGGAACGTACCCGCTCGCCGCTGAAATGAGGGAGGCCCCATGATTAAATTGTTTAAAACCATCCTCAAGGCAGGCAACAGTACGGTGAAATACCCGTTCGCGCCGCTGGCGGTACCCACCGGATTTCGCGGCAAACCGGAGTATGACCCGGAGCAGTGTATCGGTTGTGCTGCTTGTACCATGGCCTGCCCGGCGAATGCCCTGACGATGGCCAACGATCTGGACAACGGCACCCGTACCTGGCAACTGTTCCTCGGCCGCTGCATATTCTGCGGCCGTTGTGAAGAAGTGTGCCCGACCCGCGCCATCGTGTTGTCGCAAGAGTTTGAAATGGCGGTCGCCAACAAGGCCGACCTGTATCAGCGTGCCACCTTCCGTCTACTAAACTGCCATGTTTGCCAACAGCCGTTCGCCCCGCAAAAAGAAGTGGAGTACGCCATGGCGCTGCTGGCACACGCAGGGGTACCGGAAAATGAGGTGGAAGCACGCCGCCACCAGTTTGAAACCTGTCCGGACTGCAAACGCAAACAGAACATGAACCATCAGGGCAACGTGCAGCTCAGCCAGCACCTGTCCGCCCCGTCCACTCACAAGGGGAATGCACAATGAGTATGCTGCCCAATGGGGTCGACCATTACCAGACCACTCCAATTACGCTGGACGAACACGCTCAGCAGTTGAAAAAAACGCTGCTGAAAGATATTAAGCGTTCCGCCTACGTTTACCGTGTGGACTGCGGCGGCTGCAACGGTTGCGAGATAGAAATTTTCTCTGCCATTACGCCGCTGTTCGACGCCGAACGTTTCGGTATCAAGGTGGTGGCGTCACCACGCCATGCCGATATTCTGCTGTTCACCGGTGCGGTCACCCGCGCGATGCGCACACCGGCGTTACGTGCCTATGAGTCCGCGCCGGACCCGAAAATCTGTATTTCGTACGGTGCCTGCGGTTGCGGCGGCGGCATCTTCCACGACTTGTACTGTGTATGGGGTGGCAGCGACAAAATTGTGCCGATCGATGTGTATATCCCCGGCTGCCCGCCGACGCCTGCCGCAACGATTTACGGTTTTGCGGTCGCACTGGGGCTGCTGGAGCAAAAACTGCACGGCAGCGACCACCAGCAGGGCGACAATGAGAAAGCCGCACTGATTCATCCGGCACTGCCGCTGGATTTACGCGTGCAGGTAGAACGGGAAGCCCGTCTGATGGCGGGGTACCGTCAGGGGCGGGAAATCAGCGATCGTTTCCTTGGCCTGCTGGAAAACCAGCCGCTGGAAGGGTTTGAGCAGCGCGTTACCGGCTGGCTTGATCAGCACAACGACCCACGGCTGAACGAAATCGCTGGCCGGTTGCTGCGCATCTACCATGCCATGTTAAATGGGGAGATCCTGTGATGAGCAGTGTGCGTTTCTATGCCCTGAACCGCAAATTTCTCGACAGCCGCGACAAAATACCGGAACAGGCGCAACAGGTGATGTACTACTCGCTGGCGATTGGTCATCACGTTGGCGTCATCGACTGCCTGAAGCAGGTATTGCAGTGCCCGCTGGCGGACTTCGAAGGTTGGGTCGGCCAGTTGAGCGATGACGAAGCCCGCCGCAAAATGCTCGGCCTGTTACGCTTTGGTGAGATAACCATCGACCATACCCACACCGCCCTGCTGGGCGGTGCTTTCAGCGCGTTGGCTCAACACGACAGTCACCCGGAATGGACCGCGACATTGATGGAGTATCTCGCCGCGATGCAACGGGAACCAGCTCTTTATCTGATGGTGAAACGTATCGATGACTGAACATCTGCACAATGAAGCGCCACTGTATATCGAAAATATCGTGCTGGCGGTCGGCAATACCCTGATGGGGGATGATGGCGCAGGCCCGCTGTTGGCAGAGCGGATGAACCAGCATCCGGTGGCGGGCTGGTCAGTCATCGACGGCGGAGCCATTCCGGAAAATGCGGCACACACACTGCGGGAACTCAAACCCCGTCGCCTGCTGGTGGTGGATGCCACCGATATGGGGCTGGCACCAGGTGAAATCCGTATCGTCGACCCGGACCGCATCGCCGAAGACATGCTGATGAATACCCACAGCCTGCCGCTGAACTATCTGATCGATAGCCTGAAGGAAGATATTCCCGAAGTGATTTTCGTCGGTATTCAACCAGCACTGGTGGCGTTTTATTTCCCGATTAGTCCGGAAGTCACCCGAGCGGTGGAACAGCTATACCAACGCCTTGAAGGCTGGGAAGGGAACGGCGGGTTTGAGGTGCTGAGCGCACACTGAGCCATCAACATACAGCGACAGGATACACTATACACCCGCCCCATAAGTCCAAACAAACTGCAATATAGCGCCTACGAACTACGATAGGCGCTAAAAGTAATATCAACTTAGTGGTGACAACTCAGATAACTAATCAGTTCATCTAAAAATACTTTATTCACTCATACTTCTTTTTGAGATTTAACATTTTTTCATTATACTCTTCAGCATTCACCGCACCTCTACCTTGAGTAATAGAAACTGAAGGCAAATATACATTCTCGACTTTTCCACCGTTTAACTCGACATATAATCTATCCGAAACACCTGATTCCGTACCCTTAGCATAGTTATACAATGGAATGTACGATGATGCATCTCTAGAGATAGCGGTCTTGCTGTATACCCACAAAACATTGCCATCATCAGCGAAAGTTTTCAGCCTGGGCTGTCCTAATAAATTTAGTACGGATGACTCGGAATCCCCTTTATTTAGAGTATTAAAGGCATCAATCCTAATATTTAAAGGATCCTTTTCAAATTTATTTTTCTCTCTGAAATTATCAACAAAAATATCATGATTTATCACGAGACCATCTTTATTATATGCCACAACCAATTTACGATGAGCATATGTGCCACCTAAATCATTGAGATGTCCTCTATACGTGGCGATATTATAAACTCCGTTAGGAAATGACTTTGAAATAGAACTCCTCCCCTCTTCCTTCTTATCACCAAATAATTCATTAACCTGCGAAATAGTTGTTTTATTATCAGTAATCTTGGCTTTTATTTGTTGATCCGTTAATGTTTTATCCGCCAACATTTTATTCCCAGACACCCATGAAGAGCATCCAGCCAACATAAGTGCAGCAAAAATTGCAAATACCATCTTAACTTTCATATTTCCTCTCAATCAATACTTACATCTGTGTAGAAAAAAAATAAAAAAAATCCTAGCGAAATCTATCTTTAACGCAAAACCTATCCTATTCAGTAATTTTTTCTCCCTGTTAGTTAATTATAAACCCAACTAATAAAAAACTTACCTCATAAGTAAATAAAATATCGAAATCTAAATCACCATTCCTTTGTGGAAAAAGGGAGATAATCTGACTTTATGGGCAAAAATAATCGCATAAGATAATCAATGTTAATCT
Organism: Dickeya zeae NCPPB 2538; assembly: GCF_000406165.1. Taxonomy (NCBI): domain Bacteria; kingdom Pseudomonadati; phylum Pseudomonadota; class Gammaproteobacteria; order Enterobacterales; family Pectobacteriaceae; genus Dickeya; species Dickeya zeae. The sequence goes on from NZ_CM001977.1 coordinate 2,780,438, forward strand.
GAATATTTTATAATATATGATACGATGAAAGTCCCCACATCTTCAAGATGATAAATAAAAAGATCTTAATATAATCAGGTCTTCAAATCCTTTTGCTTCATCTATATTCTTGCTTGTTACAACCCGGTGTATGTCTGGTTGATGTTAGTAAGCTGATTCGCAACCTACACTAGCAAAATAACCCTGTATCCAAGCATCCAAGATGAAACAGCTTTTCCGGCCACGATAACGCAGGGGATCCTTCTATTACTCTTCAACTTGCTGTTGCACCCACTTACGCCTATTTCCCCAAATAAGTGCATATACCAGTCGTTCACGCATCATGGCGCTATGCCACCACCATCGTCACTAACAGTGAGTTTAAAAATAAGACAATAAAAACAATCAGTTGATTTGGATTTCTTTGTGTCCGATTATTTTTTGGCACATATGATGCATCATACATCATAAAAACAACCACGCTGCATCATTACACACCATGAGGAAAACGCCATGCTGAAAAAACTGATGTTCATTACCGGCCTGATAAGCACTACCTTGGCTGCTCAGGCAGAAACACTCACTGTCATCTCATTCGGCGGTCTGAATAAAGAGGCCCAGCAAAAAGCCTTTTACACACCGTTCCAGCAGGCAGGATTAGGTACGGTAGAGGCGGGAGAATACAACGGAGAAATGGCGAAAATCCGCGCCATGGTACAGACCGGCCAGGTCGGTTGGGATGTGGTGGAAGTGGAAAGCCCGGAGTTGGTGCGCGGGTGCAGTGAAGGATTGTTTGAGACGCTGGACTGGAAAAAGCTCGGTAATGCAGACGACTTTGTCAAAGGCTCGGTATCCGAATGCGGTGCCGGGATTTTCCTGTGGTCAACGGTGATGACCTATAACAGTGACAAGCTGAAAAACGGGCCAAAAAGCTGGGCCGATTTCTGGGATATCCACACCTACCCCGGTAAACGGGCGCTGCGTAAAAGCGCTAAGTTCACGCTGGAGATTGCCCTGCTGGCGGACGGCGTAAAACGGGACGAGGTCTATCAGGTGCTGGCAACGCCAGCTGGCGTGGACCGTGCGTTTAAAAAACTCGACCAGATAAAATCGTCGATCCAGTGGTGGGAGTCTGGAGCACAACCCTTGCAGTGGCTGGTGGCCGGCGATGTCGTCATGACATCGGCGTATAACGGGCGGGTGACCGCCGCACGTAAAGAAGGCCATGATTTCCGTATCGTATGGCAGGACAGCCTGTATGACCTCGATAGCTGGGCCATCGTCAAAGGCAGTCAACATCGCGCCATCGCCGAGCAGTTCATCGCCTTTGCCAGTCAGCCGGAGCATCAAAAGGTCTTTGCCGAAACCATCCCTTACGGCCCAACCAATAAACATACGATGGATACGCTGTCGCCGACGATCGCCGCCGATATCCCTACCAACCAACAAAACCTGGCACAAGCCGTGGGCATTGATACCGCCTTCTGGATCGAGCACGGCGAAGAGCTGGAGCAACGCTTCAACGCCTGGGCCGATAAATAACCGTTAAAAAAATAACTATTTTTCAATTTATTAAGACAAAAATAGACGGTGCAGGTCCTTTACCTCTTGCCCTTACCTGAGTTTGCTATAATTTATGATGCATCATATATCATTAAGGCGATCATCATGTCTGACACGAAAACACTACTACTGACTGGCGCCAGCCGGGGTATTGGCCACGCCACAGTCAAACACTTCCACGCCGCTGGCTGGAAGATTTTCACCGCATCGCGCCAAAATTGGGTGGAAGACTGCCCGTGGGCTGAAGGATTACTGAATCACATTCATCTTGATTTGGAAGATATTACCGCGCTGGAAGCCAGCCTGCCGATGATCAAAGAGCGACTCGGCGGTCAGTTACACGCGCTGGTCAATAACGCGGGCATCTCCCCGAAAGGTGAAGGCGGTGCACGACTCGGCGTACGCGACACCGATTACGCCACCTGGATACGGGTGTTTAACGTCAATCTGTTTTCCACTGCCATTCTCGCCAATGGATTATTTGACGAACTGCGTGCGGCACAAGGCAGCATCATTAATGTCACCTCGATTGCCGGTTCGCGTGTCCACCCTTTCGCAGGGGCGGCTTACGCCACCTCCAAAGCGGGATTGGCCGCATTGACGCGGGAAATGGCGCATGACTTCGGGAAATACGGTATTCGGGTTAATGCCATTGCACCCGGTGAGATCGATACGGCGATCCTGTCGCCCGGCACGCAGGATATTGTCGAGCAGACTGTCCCGATGAAACGTCTGGGCAAGCCAGAAGAGGTCGCGTCGCTGGTCTATTTCCTTTGTACCCAGGGGGCGTCTTACATCAACGGGGCGGAAATCCATGTCAACGGAGGCCAGCATGTCTGATCCGCTCGTCCTGTTCACTACAGAGGTACCGTCACTCTCGGCGGTACAGGCACAGCAGATAGCGCGCCAGCAATACGGGCTGGATGGCAGCATGACGCCACTGCCCGGCGAGCGTGACGCCAACTTTCACCTCGTCACTGCTACCCACGGCCAGTATATGCTGAAAGTGATCAACTCTGCTGAACCCGCACCGATACGAGATGTGCAGACGGAGATCTTGCTTCATCTGGCCCGCGTTGACACCACCTTGCCGGTGCCTCGCATCATCCGTAATCGGTGGGATAATCCCTCCCCTGCGTTGATGATTGACGGACAGATGCACTATATCCGTCTTATCACCTGGTCCTTCGGACAGCCGTTGCACCGGGTGGCGCGCTCGTCAACGCTGTCAGCTCGACTCGGCGATACGCTGGCACAGTTGGATCTCGCCTTGCGAGACTTTAGCCACCCGGCAGCATCGCGAGACCTGTTGTGGGATATCGCCCATCTGGAGCGGATCCATGACTGGCTGCGTTATGTCGAAAACGCACAACAGCGGCAGTTAATTCTCCAGTGGTTGACCCGCTGGGAAACCGCCGTGGCGCCGATTCAATCCAGCCTGCGCCACCAATTGATTCATAACGACCTCAATCCCTATAACGTGCTGGTGGATACCTGCGCCGCGCTACCGCGCATTGATAGCATCATCGATTTTGGTGATGCGTTGTACGCGCCGCTTATCAATGAACTGGCGACCGCGCTGGCTTATCAGGTGGGTGATGAATCCGAGCCGCTGGTGTGGATCCTACCGTTTGTCACCGCCTACCACGCCCGGTTGCCACTCACCGAGCAGGAAATCAGCCTGTTGCCCTGCCTCATCGCCGCCCGGTTGACGCTGACCCTTTCCATCACCCAGTGGCGCAGCGAGCTGTATCCGGAAAACCGCGACTATATCCGACGCAATCTGGAGACCGCCTGGCGCAGCCTGCAACACCTCAGCCGCCAGCCCGAACAGCGGCTTGCCGACCAATTACTGCACGCCTGTCGTTAACGCCACCACTGAGAGGCTATGCCTGATAAGGAATTCCCATGAATACCCGTTCCGCTTCACCTTCATCACCCGAAACCGCGTCAGCATCTGAAACGCTGCTGGCCCGCCGTCAGCGTCTGTTGGGTGCAGTCTACCGCCTGTTTTATCAACAGCCGCTGCATGTGGTTCGCGGGGATGGCGTCTGGCTGTATGACGCTGACGGCAACCGCTATCTGGATGTGTACAACAACGTCGCCTCACTCGGGCATTGTCACCCGGCGGTGGTGGAGGCAATCGCCACACAGGCGGCCACACTCAATACCCATACTCGCTATCTTACTGACGCTATTCTGGATTTTGCTGAAGACTTTCTACAGGAGTTTCCTGCCCCGCTGCAAAACATCACCCTGACCTGCAGTGGCAGCGAGTCGAACGATCTGGCACTGCGTATCGCCCGTTACGTCACCGGTGGTAGCGGTGTCATGGTGACCCGTTGGGCCTACCATGGCGTCACCGCCCAGCTTGCCGGGTTGTCGCCATCACTGGGTAGCGGAGCACCACGGGGCGAGCAAGTCTGGCTTATCGACCCACCGGACGGTTACCGCCGCCAGCCGGGCTGCCTGCTCGCCAGTGTGAAACAGGCGTTGGCGCAAATGGAACAGGCTGGCGTACGCCCGGCAGCGATGTTGTTCGACACCCTATTTTCCAGCGACGGCGTATTCAGCGCCCCGGCACAGGAGGTGCAAGAAGCGGTGCGTCTGGTGCGTTCGGCGGGCGGATTGTTTATTGCCGATGAGGTACAAGCCGGTTTTGGCCGAACCGGTAGCCACCGCTGGGGATTTGGCGCGTATGGCGTGGTGCCGGACCTGGTGACACTGGGTAAACCAATGGGCAACGGCCATCCGGTCGCGGCGGTGGTCGGCAACCCGGCGTGGTTTGAGGCGTTCGGGCGTAATCAGCGTTATTTTAATACCTTTGGCGGTAACCCCGTCTCCTGCCGGGCCGCCCATGCTGTGCTGCACACCTTGCGCCGTGAGCGGTTGCAAGACAATGCCCAGCGAATGGGTCACTATCTGGAGACCGGCTTACGCAAACTGGCCGAGCGACACGGCTGCATTGGCGATATTCGGGTTTACGGCTTGTTCATCGGCGTCGAGCTGGTGACCGACCGGGTAACGCGCCAGCCGGATACCACTGGTGCGACGTACGTGGTCAATGACCTGCGGCAACACCGGATTTTGCTGAGCGCCACCGGGCCTGACGGCAATATTTTGAAAATCCGGCCGCCGTTGATTTTTCAGCCAGAACACGCCGATATGTTGTTGCACGAATTAGATAACGCCCTGAGCAGACGTTTATCCATCGGAGATTAAGAGCCTATCCGTTCGTCGGCCTCAGCGTGGACGGTGGCAATGAATTCAATCATTTTCTGATGCCCGTCCTGAATGTCTGCCTGAATCGCCAGCCGCGCGGCTACCGGGTCGGCGTTTTTCAACGCCACCAGCACCTCCTGGTGGTGGCCGACGGCCATGCGTTCGGAAAAATGGCTGTACGCCTGCGCTATCAGTGGCCCGGTACGCATCCACAAACTGTCGATAAAGCTGCACAGTAGTGGCATCTGCGCCGTGTGCGCCAGCAACAGGTGAAATTCGCTGTTCAGCCGCAACGCTTCGGTAAAGTCGCCGCGTTTAATCGCCGCTTTGTTATTCTCGATGTTCGCTTCAACCTGCGCTAACGCACGCGGTGTCACACAGCGTGCGGCATTTTCAGCCCCCATGCCTTCAATGGCTAACCGCAGTGCGCGAATTTCCAGATACTGCTCCAGCGTTAACGCCGGTACCCGGATGTCACGCGGTGTACGCAACTCCAGCGCCTGCTCCTTCGACAACTGCAAAATAGCATCACGCACCGGGGTGACGCTGGTGCCCAGTTGCGCCGCCAGCTCGCGGATGCGCAGGCGATCGTTCGGTTTGAACTGCCCGGTAATCAGGGCATCACGTAACGTGGCATACACACCGGAACTCAGCCCGGTACGATTGATGGACGCAATCGGATAATTCACGCCTTACTCCTGTTTTTATAGTCCTGATGACTCTTAATCATCATAACGCACTACTGTCGTCAAATCTGCCGAAGGCGGTTGTCGACACTCGACATCCGCCCATTCATCACACCGACATTCACCGATCATTCGTCTTTAATCTTTTATAAATCAAAGCACTAAATCATAAGCATTCATTCTGGCATAAACCCTGCTTTGTGTATGGCGATGTGTCGGTGCCATGCCGTCGACATAACCTTTAGTCAACCAGAGCCGCGGAAGGAGACCCTGTCATGAACCGGTTCGTTTTAGCAGACCCCAAGAAATGTATTGGCTGCCGCACCTGCGAAATCGCCTGCGTGCTGGCCCACAGTGATGGTAACCCGTCGTCACTGTCTGCAGAGCATTTCGCACCGCGACTAAAAGTGGTGAAGGGGCTGAATGTCAGCACCACGATTCAGTGCCGTCACTGTGAAGACGCACCCTGTGCAAATGTCTGCCCTAACGGGGCGATCGTCCATGCCGGCGATCATATCCGGGTGCAGCAAGAAAAATGCATCGGTTGCAAAACCTGCGTAGTGGCATGCCCCTACGGTGCCATGACGGTGATCAGTAAACCGGTAGCGCGTATCAGCCATTATCAGACGCTGGGCAACTGCATCAAGGCGGAAGCGCACAAGTGTGACCTGTGTGAAGGACGCGCCAACGGTCCGGCTTGTGTCGAAGTCTGCCCCACCAAAGCCCTGCACCTGATAAGCAGAGACGACATTCAGGAGATGATCCAACGTAAACAGCGGCGCGCAGCACTGGATGAAGCCGCGGAAATGAAATTCTGAGCGTGCCGTCGGTACGATGAAGGAGAGCAATGTCATGCAGAAAGTGATTACCGTCTGCCCATATTGTGGGTCAGGCTGCAAAATTAACCTGTTGGTGGAAAATGGCAAAGTCGTCGGCGCAGAAGGTGCCAACGGCCTGACCAACGAAGGCGAGCTGTGCTTAAAAGGCTACTATGGTTGGGATTTTCTTAACGATACTAAACTGTTAACCCCACGCCTTAAACAACCGATGATCCGCCGCCAGAAAGGCGCGCCGTTTGAGGTCGTATCCTGGGAAGAAGCCATCGACTTCGCCAGTTCTCGCCTGAAAGCCATCAAAGAGAAATACGGCCCGGACGCCATCATGCACACCGGTTCATCCCGTGGTCCGGGTAACGAAACCAACTATGTGATGCAGAAATTCGCCCGTGCGGTGACCGGCACCAACAACATCGACTGTTGCGCCCGCGTCTGCCACGGCCCGTCGGTTTCCGGGTTGCAGGTGACACTGGGTAACGGTGCCATGAGTAACTCGATTTGTGAAATCGAAAAAACCGACTGCATTTTAGTCTTCGGTTACAACGCCGCCGACTCTCACCCGATCGTGGCGCGTCGCATCATCAAAGCCAAAGAGCGCGGTGCCAAAGTTATCGTGTGCGACCCACGTCATATCGAAACCGCCCGTATCGCCGACCTGTGGCTGCCGCTGAAAAACGGCTCCAACATGGCATTGGTCAACGCGTTTGCCAACGTACTGATCAACGAAGGGTTGTATAACTCGAATTTCGTGGCGCAGCACACCGAAGGGTTCGATGAGTATCGCGCCATCGTGGCGAAATACACCCCGGAATACGTGGCAGATATCACTGGCCTTGACCCGCAGTTAATCCGTGATGCGATTCGGATGTATGCCGCGGCACCGTCAGCCACCATCCTGTGGGGCATGGGTGTCACCCAGTGGACACAAGGGGTGGACGTGGTGAAAGGCCTGTCTGGCCTGGCACTGCTGACCGGCAACCTCGGTCGTCCGAATGTCGGCGTTGGCCCGGTACGTGGACAAAACAACGTTCAGGGTGCCTGCGATATGGGTGCGCTGCCGAACCAGTTCCCCGGCTACCAAAAAGTCACCGAAGCGGACGTGCGTGAGAAATTCGCCAAAGCCTGGGGCGTGCCGTCGCTGTCTGATCGCATCGGCTACTCGCTGACCGATGTCCCGCACATGATCAAAGAAGGCAAAATCAAAGCCAATTACCTGATGGGGGAAGACCCGCTGCAAACCGAGCCAGACTTGTCGGTGGTGCGCGAAACCTTCAACCAACTGGAATTGTTGATCGTTCAGGATATCTTCATGACCAAAACCGCCGCCGTGGCGGATGTCATCTTCCCGGCGACCTCCTGGGGCGAGCATGAAGGGGTGTATTCTGCGGCCGACCGCGGCTTCCAGCGCTTCTATAAAGCGGTGGAACCGAAAGGCAATGTGAAGCCGGACTGGGAAATCATCAGCCTGATGGCTACCGCCATGGGCTATCCGATGCATTACAACAACACTCAGGAAATCTGGGATGAGTTGCGTAACCTGTGCCCGCTTTACTACGGTGCCACCTACGAGAAAATGGCCGGACTGGGTTATATCCCGTGGCCGTGTCTGACCGAAGACAGCCCCGGTACACCGTGGTTGTACGCCGGTAACAAGTTCGACCGCCCGAACGGTAAAGGGCTATTGTTTGCAACAGAATGGCACCCGCCGATGGAGCAAACCGACGCCGATTACCCGCTGGTGCTCTCCACCGTGCGTGAAGTGGGCCACTACTCTTGCCGCTCCATGACCGGTAACTGTACCGCGCTGCAAACACTGGCAGACGAACCGGGTTACGTGCAGATGAACCCGGAAGACGCCGCTAAACTGGGCATCCGTGACCAGCAACTCACCTGGGTAGCATCACGCCGTGGCAAAGTCATCAGCCGGGCGATGGTCAGTGAACGCATCAATAAAGGTGCGGTTTACATGACTTATCAGTGGTGGATTGGTGCCTGTAACGAGCTGACACTGGATGAAGTTGACCCGATCGCCAAAACCCCAGAGTACAAGCACTGCGCGGTGAAACTGGAACCGATCGCCGACCAGAACTGGGCGGAAAACTATGTCAGACAGGAATACAGCGCCTTGAAAGCCCGTCTGCGTAAAGAAGCCGAAGTAGCGGGTTAATCCCTCTCAGCCCTCTCCATCCGGAGGGGGCTGCTATTACGCCCCTTCCCTTTCTGCTGTCACCATCTTCTACGCTATCACCGTCGTCGTTACGAAATCCCTTCAATTTCCCGGGCGGAAATCCCCATACGCTGCATACGCGACAATAACGTGGTGCGTTTAAGGCCAAGGCGTGCCGCCGCGCCTTTCGGGCCTGCGACAATCCCATTGGTTTCCCGTAAAACCCGGATGATGCGCTCGCGTTCTGACTCGTCATCGGCTTCCAGTGGCCCAGGCGTAGGGTCAACCATCGGCATGATATCGTGGTACGAAGGCTTGGGCACATCCAGCGGCGACAAATGGTGCTGGAGTTCATCCATATGCAAGTTGAGCGTGGTACCGCGTGTCAGGATCACCGCCCGCTCCACCACATTTTCCAGTTCCCGCACGTTGCCGGGCCACGGCAAGCGACTCAACTGACGCAGCATATCGGAAGGGATACTGTCGATAGTACGGTTCATACGACGGGCTATCTTGCGGGTAAAAAACTTCACCAGCAGCGGGATGTCTTCCGGTCGCTCACGTAATGGCGGAATAACGATGGGGAACACATTGAGGCGATAGTAGAGGTCGCTACGGTACTCACGGTCCGCCACCATTTGTTTCAGGTCACGGTTAGTCGCCGCAATCAACCGCACATTCACCGGGATGATCTTACTGCCGCCCAGCCGCTCTATCTCCCGCTCCTGTAACACCCGCAGTAGTTTAGGCTGCAACTCAAGCGGAATATCCCCGACCTCGTCTAAAAATAACGTGCTGTTATCCGCCAGCTCAAAGCGCCCCTGGCGCTGGCTGGTCGCGCCGGTGAACGCCCCTTTTTCATGCCCGAACAGGTCGCTTTCCAACAGGCCAGAAGGAATCGCCGCGCAATTCATTTTCACCATGCGTTGTGATTTGCGCTGGCTCAGGCTATGGATAGCGCGGGCAATCAACTCTTTCCCGGTGCCCGTTTCTCCCAGAATCAACACCGTACTGTCACTGGCGGCGACCATCGCTACCTGTTCCAGTACCTGCCGAATCGCCGCGCTACGGCCGATAATCTCGCCAAACTCATCACCGCTACGCTGATGAATGTGTTCAGTCAGTTGCTCGGTCAGGTAGAAGTTTTCATGGATTAACGAATCCTTCAGCCGGGTAATCTGCTCATAGGCCAGTGCGTTATCCAACGCAATGGCGATGCGGGCGGCAATCTGCCGCAGCAGCCGCAGGTCCGCCTCGCTCACAGCAAGCGCGGTGCGATGCGCCAGCTCCAGCACACCGAGTGTGCGGTTGCCGAAAGCCAGTGGCAACAAACACACATGAGACAACTCACGGTCAAACCACTGACAAAGCGGACGCGGGTCTTCAGCCGCCAGACAAGTCGGCACCTCTAACAACTGCGGCTGATGTTGCGCCATCACGCTGTCAGCCAGCGTTTGCTCTCGCTCCACCTCGCCTTGTACCGTTTTCGGCGCACCGGAGGCCGGATACACCGTGGCAAGATACTTCAGTGGGTTGTCTCGCTCTTCGCCGTCTTTCAGCACCAGTGCGATAAAATCAATCCCGAAGAAGCGGTGGATCTCGCGCGACACCTCCAGCGCCAGCGCTTTCAGCTCCAGTTTGGAAATCACGGTATTGGTGACATCCACCAGAATACGCAAATGATCCCGTTCGTGGCGCAACCGCTCTTCTTCCTGCAACACCTGCTCACGTTCACGAATATTTTCCACCACCAGTGCCACCACACCTGCCAGCGCCTGAAAGAAATCCAGTTCGCTGTCAGTAAAGCGGCTGCCGTCGGTTTTGAGAAATTCGACCCCGCCCAACACACGCTGGGTGCCGCGCAACGGCAACTGGCAATAGTCGCTTAACCCGGCGTAGGCAGGCAGATCGGTCAGATGGGGGAAATCGCGCTGAAAGTGTGTCCGGTCACAGTGCAGCACGGTTTGGGTGCTCCACACGACCCCGCCGGGGCCATTGGCCAGCAGAATCGCCTCTTCGCTGCACAGCGTCCGCCCGGAGTCACGATCGTGGCGGTAGAAATGCATCTGGTTACGCAAGGGGTCAAGCAGGATGACGTTGACGCGACCAAACCGCACTACCGAGAACGACACACCGTCCAGGCACTGCAGCAGATCAGGTAGGGTGCGCTGTTGCAACAGCGACTGAGAAATTTTCAACAAGGCATCCTGCCAGAGAATAGACAGCCGGGACGGGGAGTCTGTCAGTCGTGTCGCCATAACCACCGTAATCCAATCTCCATAGATAGTGTGGGGAAATAGTGTAAGTGCTTCACTGGTGAAATGACACGTCACCTCACCAATAGCTTGATCTGAATCGTGCTAAACCGGGGTTAGCGCGCCACAACCGGTTACCCGATGAGCGGTGATCAGTGGTCAGATGGATAATAATAAGAATTATTTATAATTAAGGCTGCAAACGGTGTGATTATCATCACCTTCCCTCATGGCGGCAAGTGCGTTTGCGCGTTTTATCTTCTCTTCCCGATAGCATAAAATTCAACCACATTAAAACCCGACCGCAACATTCCAATTACATGCAGGAAATGAAAACAACATTTGTGTTCCATTTTTACGCAATACAGGCAGGTGATTAAATTTACTGTCATTTTTATTTCATGGTCAACATCACTCGTCGTCCTGGGTCCGATTATATTTTTATAAATACGAAGGGTAATTCCTGTTTATTAATCCAACACGTTATCAATCAATAAAAGGTGCATCCTCCCTTATCAATAAATCCCCCGGCAATTATTGGTGATATTGCTGATTCAGGCCAAGATATAAGAAAAAATTATGATTAGTACAAAAACCACCTATCACCACAAAAACAATTAATCATAATTAATTGAAAATAATGACTTTATTGGAAGATCACCAACGACAGCCAGTTAGACCTTTCGTGATGAATAACGGGAAAATAACGTATTTTTGGCCCGATTAAGTGATGCGTTTCATTTTATTCGCAGAAAAAAAGGGAAAAGCTCGCAATTCGTTGTAATATTCGGCGCGGCAGACACAGCACCCCACAAACAAATCAGGGTATCGGTCCACGCATGTCTTACGGCATATCTGACCGCTACGCTGCAATAACACTGGTGTTGTCTGGGTACATTCATCAACATGAGGTTTATATGCAAAGGCAGAAGTTATTAATACAGATAATGCTGGCGATCGTGCTCGGTATTCTGATTGGCTGGGCATGCCACACTTATCTGGATGGCGCCCGCGCCAAAGAAGTGGCGTCGTACTTTAATATGGTTACCGATATTTTCCTGCGTCTGATCAAGATGATCATTGCACCGCTGGTATTCGCAACCCTGGTTTCCGGCCTGGCCAGTATGGGTAACTCTTCTGCCGTAGGTCGCGTCGGTCTCAAAGCCATGACCTGGTTTGTTACCGCATCTTTCCTGTCATTGCTGATAGGTATGATGCTGGCGAACTTCTTCCAGCCAGGCACCGGCATGAACCTGGTGGCTTCGGCCAGCCATGTCACTACCGGCCTGAATACCGATGGTTTCACACTGAAGAACTTCATCAGCCATATCTTCCCGAAAAGTATCATAGAAGCGATGGCTAACAACGAGATCCTGCAAATTCTGGTGTTCTCGCTGTTCTTCGGCTCGGCGCTGGCTTATGTCAAGCACCACAACAAACAGGCCAACTTCATTCTCTCTACTATCGAAGAGCTGGCTAAAGTGATGTTCCGCGTCACCGATTACGTAATGGCGCTGGCACCTATCGCCGTCTTTGCCGCTATCGGTTCTGCCATCACGACTCAGGGTCTGGGGCTGATCTATGACTTCGGTAAGCTGATTGGTGAGTTTTACCTGGGTCTGGCGCTGCTGTGGGCGGTGTTGTTCCTGGTAGGTTACGCCTTCCTCGGCCGCTCTATCGCCGTGCTGGCGCGCCTGATTCGTGAACCCACCATGCTGGCCTTCGCGACCGCCAGCAGCGAGTCCGCCTATCCGAAAACCATGGATGCGCTGACCCGTTTCGGTGTACCGAAGAAAATTACCAGCTTCGTGCTGCCGCTGGGTTACTCCTTCAACCTCGATGGCTCTATGATGTACCAGTCATTTGCTATCCTGTTCATCGCTCAGGCCTACAATATTGATCTGAGCATGACCCAGCAAATCCTGATCCTGCTGACGCTGATGATCACCAGTAAAGGGATGGCGGGCGTTGCACGTGCTTCTGTTGTCGTAGTTGCCGCCACGCTGCCGATGTTCAACCTGCCGGAAGCCGGTATCCTGTTGATTCTAGGCATCGACCAGTTCCTGGATATGGGCCGCACCGCGACCAACGTTATCGGCAACAGTATCTCTACCGCCGTGGTGGCCAGTCTGGAAAAAGACATCACCGACGACGAAGAAGAAACCGAGCCGGAAGTGGTGTTGCAACAGGCCAGACAAGACGCCTGATCCAGTCCATACCTCCAGCATTTGAACGCAGACAGCGGCCACTCGGCCGCTGTTTTTTATAGCGCCGTTCGCAACGCCGTCATGGCCCGCCAGAACGATTCCGACGCCACATTTAGCCGCGCATCCAACCGATACAGATACACCTGCATCTTCATCACTGCGTTATCCAGCTTCAACACCGTCAGCTCTTTGTTCGCCAGCTCATCGCGGATCGAGTAATCCGGCAGCCAGGCGATACCGTGCCCCTGCTTCACCATACGTTTGAGTAAATCACTCATTGAGGAGACAAAACTCACAGTAAAACGCTCCGATGCCAGCGTGGAAAGGTAGCGATTGACCTGACGGCCCATATAACTGGTGTCGGTGTAGTTGAGCAGCGGCAATGTGGCGGCCCGCACATCAAAACGCGGTTTACCGAGCGCATCACAGGCGCAAACCGGATACAAGGTAGAATCCATAATGCGGGTATGACGAAACGGTTCTGACATCAATTCCTCGTTATAAAAAGAGAAAATGAAGTCACTGCGCCCCTCTTTTAGGTTGAGAACTGCATCATCGACATCGATGGATTCGACATAGAAGATTTTCTCTTGCACATCCGGCACGCTTTTCAGCAATTCCGGCATCACAAACACCGACAGCGAATGCGCTGCGGCAATCGTTATCTTATTTTTATAGTGACTGCCGCCGTGCAATTTATGAATCTGGTATTCCAGATCATCGAGGGTATTACGGATGTGGGCATGAAAAATCTTACCCTGTTCGGTCAGTTGCAACGGCTGTGCGCTGCGATCAAACAGGTCAAATCCTACGGCCTCTTCCAGCGCCCGAACGCGTCGGCTAAACGACGACTGTGAGATGTTACGTGTCTCCGCCGCCAGGGTGAAGCTACGGTGTTCCTCCAGCGCAATGAAATCATATAACCATTTGGTTTCAATATTGTTTAGCATCATCAACCGCCGTTTAAAAAACGCATTCTACGCATAATGTGTATAGCGTTATGCAAAACATACATAGAGGATGGGAATTTCGCAATTCACATTTCCAGGCGCTGTGCGATGATTTTTCCACTCCAGACTATCCGCAGTGAGGCGCAAAACGTGAACCCTGTAATCGGAATTCTTGGCGGCATGGGGCCGGGTGCCACCGTAGACGCTATGCAAAAACTTATCCGGCAGACCCCGGCGCGTAAGGATCAGGAACACATTCCGATGATCGCCGTGTCTATTCCGGATATTCCGGACCGTACCCAGTGCATTCTCAATCACAGCCCGTCGCCGCTGCAAAAGATGATTGAGTACATGAGAATTCTGGAAAATGCCGGGGCCACCTGCATCATCATTCCTTGCAATACTGCGCACTACTGGTTCGACGATTTGAAGCGGCATACTCAGGTAGACATGATCAGCATTATTGATGCCGCCTGCCAGCAAGTCGCTGAACAACGCGTCCATCACGTCGGTATTCTGGCGACGACCGCCACCGTGCGCGGCAATATCTACCAGCATGCGCTCAGTGGTCAGCAGGTGCGTTGCACCCTGCCTGATGAGGCACAGCAGCAGGCGGTCATGAACAGTATTTATGCTTATAAAGCAGGCGATTTCAGCCAGTCTCGCGCACTACTGCTGCCGGTCGTCGATTCGCTGCGCCAGCAAGGGGTAGAGAAAATCATTCTGGGTTGCACCGAGTTACCGCTAATTCTGGAGGCAGAAGTGAGCGCCACACCCAATGCCTATCTGGATGCCACCGATGCGCTGATCAAACAAACCATCGCCTGGTATTACCGGCAGGTAACGCATCCCCTCGTTGCGGCGTAATTTTTCTCTGTTGACCACGGTATGCGCTCACCAGCATTTGTTATGATAACGTGAGGTGACAATGCAGGGACCGACTAACAGAGCATCATGAAAGCAAAACCAGTAACGCTCAATGACGTGGCAGCTTACGCCGGTGTGTCATATCAAACCGTTTCCCGGGTGCTGAATCAGGCGCCTCATGTGTCGATACGCACGCGGGAAAAGGTGGAACAGGCAATGGCCGCGCTCCACTACATCCCCAATCGGGTAGCGCAGCAACTGGCGCGCCGCAGTGCCACGACCATTGGGTTGGCGACAATCGATCTATCGCTGCATGCGCCATCCCAAATCGCCGCCGCCATCAAAACGACCGCCAGCGAGCTGGGATTCACGGTAGTGATCTCCATGTTGCGCGCTGCCGATGGTAATGATGTCCAGCGTGCCGTTAACGAATTACTGTCACAGCGGGTAGATGGCGTGATCATCAACGTCCCACTGGAGCAAGAAGAGGCGGAGCGCATTCATCAGTTGTGCGCGGCCACACCGGCGTTGTTTCTCGACACGGCACCTACCGCCAACCTGCCCAGCGTGATGTTCGACCCGCAACAGGGCGCGAAGCTGGCTATCGACCATCTGGTAGAAATGGGGCACCGTCGCATCGCCTTGCTGACCGGTCCGCAAAGTTCGGTGTCGGCGCGTTTGCGTTACGAGGGCTGGCAGAAAGCGCTAGCCGCCAACCTGTTAACCCCTTGCGCTATCGCCGAAGGCGACTGGAGCGCCAGCTCAGGGTATCAGCAGGCGCATTTACTGCTGGCAAACGCAATCCGCCCCACAGCTATCGCCGTCGCCAACGACCAAATGGCGCTGGGCGTTCTGCGGGCGATTCATGAATACGGCTTGCGCGTACCGGAGCAGATCTCGGTCATTGGTTTTGACGATACGCGTGACAGCGCCTATTTCCAGCCGCCGTTAACCACCATCCGTCAGGATTTCAGGCAACTGGGCCGGGAAAGCGTCAACCGGCTGCTGGATTGCCTGCAACACCCGCACACACCAGCCCCACTGCGGTTAAAAACGACCCTGATACCACGTCAAACCACCGCGGCCTGGCGCCCTTCCACCCTGTCGCCACAGGATGTCGCCCAACAGTTGATTAGTCTGGCACGGCAGTTACAGCGTTAGCCGTCCCCCTCGGATGCCGGTTTTGTGATCGATACCACTTTCCGGCATCGCTGCACTTTACTCATATTCGGCAAGCCGCGATCCTGACAGTAAAATTGTGAGCGGATCACAATTTCATTTATCCGCTCATCAGTTGTTTTCAGTCATTCACTTGCAGCCAACTCTGCCAATAAAAGGAAAGCCTGTTTTATGTCTACTGTTTCCGCTTATGTTCCGCTATCCGGCATCTCGCTGGCGGATATTCTGGCCAGACGCGACTGGGAAAACCCGGCCTGCCCGCACATCCGTCGCCTGGACGCCCATCCTCCCTTTTCCAGCTGGCGCGACCTGAATGCAGCACGCAACGATGCCCCTTCCGACCGGCGTCAGTTGCTGAATGGCGAATGGACCTTCAGCTATTTTTCTCGCCCGCAAGCCGTACCAGAACAGTGGCTGACAGAGGATTTACACGATGCCGATCGGATTACCGTTCCCTCTAACTGGCAGTTAGCAGGATACGACGCGCCGATTTACACCAACGTTAAGTACCCTATTCCCGTCAACCCACCGTTCGTCCCCGAAGACAACCCTACCGGATGTTACTCGCTCACATTTTCAGTCGATCCCGACTGGCTGACGCAAGGGCAAACCCGCATCGTATTCGACGGCGTTAACTCTGCGTTTCATCTGTGGTGCAACGGCCAATGGGTCGGTTACTCTCAGGATAGCCGCCTGCCAGCGGAGTTCGACCTGACACCTTGTCTACAGGTGGGCGAAAACCGCCTGGCAGTGATGGTGCTGCGCTGGTCTGACGGTACCTATCTGGAAGATCAGGATATGTGGCGCATGAGCGGCATTTATCGTGATGTCTACCTGCTGCATAAACCGACGGTACACCTGCGCGACGTGCAACTCACCACGCCGTTACGACACAGCTACACCCAAGGTACGTTGTGCGTGACGGCCCTCGCCAACCTGCCGGAAGACCAGACTGAACACTGGCAACTGGCGGTACAGTTATGGCGGGGCGAGTGCCTGGTGGGCGAACAACGCAAACCGTTCGGCACCCCGGCGATAGATGAGCGCGGTGCCTATCACGACAGGGTGAGTCTGCAACTGGAGGTGGCGCAGCCCGCGTTGTGGAGCGCGGAGGAACCCAATCTGTACCGGGCGGTGGTGGCGCTGGAGTGCGACGGCACCCTGGTGGAAGCAGAAGCCTATGACGTCGGCTTTCGCGAGGTCACCATCCGTAACGGCTTGTTGTTACTCAACGGCCAACCGCTACTGATCCGCGGTACTAATCGCCATGAGCACCATCCGCAGCACGGTCAGGCGATCGATGAAGCGACTATGCGGCAGGATATCCTGTTGATGAAACAGCATAACTTCAACGCGGTACGCTGCTCCCACTACCCTAATCATCCGTTGTGGTATCGGCTGTGCGACCGCTATGGCTTGTACGTGGTCGATGAAGCCAATATCGAAACCCACGGCATGCAGCCAATGAGCCGCCTGTCCGACGACCCACGCTGGTTACCCGCTTATGCCGAACGCGTCACTCGCATGGTACAACGCGACCGTAATCATCCCTGCATTATTATCTGGTCGCTGGGCAACGAATCGGGCTACGGCCACACCCATAGCGCGCTTTACCAGTGGGTGAAACAACAAGATCCCACCCGACCGGTACAATACGAAGGCGGCGGTGCTAATACACCCGCGACCGACATTTTGTGCCCGATGTATGCCCGCGTCGATCAAGACCAGCCCTTCCCCGCCGTCCCGAAATGGTCAATCAAAAAATGGATTGGCCTGCCGGGTGAACACCGTCCGCTGATTTTGTGTGAATACGCGCACGCGATGGGCAACAGTTTTGGCGGATTTGACCGCTACTGGCAGGCATTCCGCCAGTACCCACGTCTGCAAGGCGGCTTTGTCTGGGACTGGGTGGATCAGGCGCTGCTGCGTGAACAAGACGGCAAAACACACTGGGCCTACGGCGGTGACTTTGGTGATAAACCTAACGACCGTCAGTTCTGCCTCAATGGTCTGGTGTTCCCTGATCGCACACCACACCCGGCGCTGTACGAAGCCCAGCGCGCCCAGCAATTTTTCCAGTTCAGCCGCCATGACGATGCCCCGCTGACGCTGACTGTCACCAGTGAATACCTGTTCCGCCACAGTGATAATGAAGAACTGCACTGGCGCATTATGCAGGATGACGTGCTACTGGTATCAGGCCGGCTACCGCTCGATATCGCACCGCAAGGGAATCAGACAATTACCTTGCTGGAGCAGGTGCCTGCCCCGCAGCACCACGCCGATATGTGGCTGACCGTAGAGGTGATTCAGCCGAACGCAACCGACTGGTCACCGGCGGGTCATCGCTGCGCCTGGGATCAATGGCAGTTACCGATGCCGCTGGCACGTCCGCTGCCACCTGTTCATGATGGCAAGTGCCCATCATTGAGCCAAACCGATGAGCAATTCGAGGTCACACTCGGGCAACAGCGCTGGGTGTTTAACCGCCATAACGGCTTGCTGACACAGTGGTGGCGTGATGGGCAACCCCAGTTACTCAGCCCGTTGCAGGATAATGTGACACGTGCAGCACTGGATAACGACATCGGCATCAGCGAAGTCGACCGTATTGACCCGAATGCCTGGGTAGAACGCTGGAAACTGGCCGGATTGTACCAGTACGACACCGACTGCCAGTACATCCACGCCGACACCCTCAGCGGCAGCGTACTGATCACCACCGAGCACATCAGCCACTATCAGCAACAGGTGTTGTTCATCAGCCGTAAACAGTGGCGAATCGACGCGCGCGGCGTATTGACGGTAAATGTCGATGTCGAGATTGCCCGTCACTTGCCTTCACCAGCTCGCATCGGCCTTTCCGTGCAACTGGCGGCAGTCAACCCACAGGTCAGCTGGCTGGGGCTCGGCCCGCATGAAAACTACCCTGACCGCCTCCTTGCCGCGCTACACGGCCGCTGGCAACAACCGCTGGAAGCAATGCACACGCCGTACATTTTCCCATCGGAAAACGGCCTGCGCTGTCACACCCAGGAATTGTGCTACGGCGACTGGCTTATCGAAGGGGATTTCCACTTCGGCATCGGCCGCTACAGCCAGCAACAACTGATGTCATGCACCCATCACCATCTGCTGCAACCAGAAGCCGGCACCTGGCTTAATCTGGATGGCTTCCACATGGGTGTTGGCGGTGACGACTCCTGGAGTCCCAGCGTTGCCCCAGACTTCCTGCTGACGGCCCCTCGCTACCGCTACCAGTTGCAACTGCGGTTACGGTAGTTTCTATCCCACTTAGCCCTGGCGGGCTGGCAGCATTCTGTTGCTGTCAGCCCGTTGTTTTCCATCACCACGCAACGAAAATGCGGCTTTATCGCCGCAATCATGTGAAAAAAACGGCATATTGCGCATTCCCTCACCAAACGCATCAAAAATGTGGTTTACACCTTTGACATGCGTGACGGACCCCGTTATTATGCGCCCCGTTCCAACGATTCCTCTGTAGTTCAGTCGGTAGAACGGCGGACT
Source organism: Dickeya zeae NCPPB 2538 (assembly GCF_000406165.1). NCBI lineage: Bacteria > Pseudomonadati > Pseudomonadota > Gammaproteobacteria > Enterobacterales > Pectobacteriaceae > Dickeya > Dickeya zeae. The sequence continues at coordinate 2,799,877 of NZ_CM001977.1, forward strand.
GTTAATCCGTATGTCACTGGTTCGAGTCCAGTCAGAGGAGCCAATTTAAAGAAAGCAGACGTTCACCGACGTCTGCTTTTTTGCTTTTTATCAATGGGTTACTCCCTTCTTTAAGTTCACCTTCATCCATTCAAAATCACTCGAAGCCATACCCATTTGCTGGTAAAAATACTGGTAAAGCTGGTTCGATTTCGTTTTTACCAGCAATCGGAGGGAACCGTCATGTCACTTACTGATACTAAAGTAAAAAATGCCAAGCCGTCAGAAAAGGCGGTGAAGCTTACTGACGGGTTCGGCCTCTATTTGCTGGTGCATCCCAACGGTTCAAAATACTGGCAGTTAGGTTATCGCTTTGAAGGGAAACAGAAGGTCTTTTCCATTGGCGTCTACCCGGCTGTTTCACTGGCTGATGCAAGACAACGACGCGATGACGCCAAAAAGCTGTTAGCGGCTGGCATTGACCCCAGCGCTAAAAAGCAGGCAGATAACAAAGTGGTTCAGGAAAAGCGTAACAACACTCGCGCTTTCAAAACGGTAGCCAGAAACTGGTTTGCCACCAAAACCACATGGTCGGAAGATTATCAGCGTTCTGTCTGGACCCGTATTGAAACCTATCTGTTTCCTGACATCGGTAACAAGGACATTGCTGAACTGGATACAGGCGACCTGCTGGTTCCCATCAAAAAGATAGAAAAGCTGGGCTATCTGGAAATCGCTATGCGGGTGAAACAGTACGCTACTGCCATTATGCGTTATGCCGTCCAGCAAAAGATGATCCGCTTTAACCCTGCCTATGATTTGGAAGGTGCGGTTCAGAAACCACAGACAGAGCACCGCCCCGCTATCGAGCTGGAAGAGATACCTGCCCTACTGGAACGCATTGAAGGCTATCAGGGGCGTAGCAGGCTGACCCTGCTGGCGATGAAACTCACTCTGCTGATATTTATTCGCTCCAGTGAACTCCGCTTTGCCAGATGGTCAGAGATCGATTTTAACAGTGCCTTATGGGTTATCCCTGAACAGCGTGAAGCCATTGAAGGGATCAAACATTCAGGCCGTGGGGCTAAAATGCGCAGAAAGCATTATGTTCCCTTGTGCCGTCAGGCGCTGGACATTCTAAAAGAGCTAAAAAACCTCACCTATGACGTTAACGGTGACGACGGCTTTATCCTGACGGGCTGTTATGATGCGATGAAGCCAATGAGTGAAAACACCATTAACAAGGCTCTGCGTAAAATGGGTTATGACACCAAAACCGATCTGTGCGGCCACGGCTTTCGAACGCTGGCGTGTAGTGCGTTAATCGAATCGGGTATCTGGCCTGAAGATGTGGTTGAGCTTCAAATGAGCCATATGGAAAAGAACAACGTTCGCGCTGCCTACCCCCATAAGGCCAAACACCTTGAACAGCGCCGCCTGATGCTGCAATGGTGGGCTGATTTTCTGGATGCTAACCGTAACGGTATGATCAGGCCGTTTGAGTTTATTCAGGGTGCATAATCGTTATCACCATTATCAAATTTTTGCTTATTCAGAATTAACATCGTAAAATCCATCAGAAAATGAAAGTTATTATTCGTTTAACATTATAATCAAAAGGAATTAAATTATGAGTGAACACATTTCATATAAACATGATAAAATATATCGGATAACAGATAATTTATTAGAACGTATAGAAGATATAATCACTAAAAAAAATAATTTGGTTGAGAATGTAACTCTTGATGGACCAGATGAATATGGAAAGAAAACAATCCAATATTTAATGAATGTGAATATTAACGATCTAGAATCTATTATGAGCCTAACATTCACACTGAATTCCACTGAAATATTATCAATTGAATCAAGCCTGAACAAAACAGAGGATGAAGTACCAAAACTTCATTTGAAATATTATATTCTTGATGTCATTAATGATATTTTAGGAAGCAATCAAAATAAAGAAACAGAAAAATACACCATCAGAACATACTCCCATTATTTTAACTCGCATCCAATAAGACAATCCTATTTAGTTAGTCCAGAATTTAAGACATTAATTAAGCCTTATATTTTGACAAGTAAGCAGGAATCACTGACAGAACAAATAATTATGTTTGATATTGAGGTGGATGCAATAAATATTGATCATGCAAGAAGCCTTGCATACAATCACACTGCAAATATTAACGCTTACTTATGTGTGTTACTTGACGTCAGCTTTGAAATGCTGAATTCAGAATTCAGAATATTTACAATAAAAAAAGAAAACAGTTTTGAATTGAACAGATATAGAACTGGTTTTATAGATTACGAACTTAATTTAATTGTAAAAGATAACCATTATGGTTTAAAAAACATAAATAACCTCGATCATGTTAACTCTTTTCAATCAGGGCAATGGACTACGAATTTTGCCTATCATAATGATGATGGAATATTAGTATATGATAATAAAATGTATATCCAAGATACTGTTTCAGATGACAAGTATCTTGATACTATTTTTAGAGAACATAAAATAGAAAAACCTAGATATGATAACAATACAAAACCACCTGTAGTACATCTTCCCAAAAATGCACATTATCCATCACAAGAAATTTTTGTTCCAACATGCATAAGAAGTTATTTCAGAGAAATATCTAGTTTACCCCCACAAGAAAAATCTTTTTTTACTTCTTTTTGTCGCATGTATAACACTGCATTAAATCTTGCAAGGAATAATGCCACTACGGAAATATCTTATAAAATATGTGCCATTGAAACTTTAGCGAAAACAGAGGGTATTAGCTTCTCTGATTTCATGAAAAAATATAGCAATTTAGATTTCAATAAAGAGCTATCAGATTACTTTTACTCAGTAAGATCAAGCCATTTTCATTCGGGGAGATTCCATTTTGGCGAATTTAATATAAACTTACAAAGAAATATAGATTTTGCATTTAAAGAAAGAAATATGGATTATTTAACGTTCAATAATTACATACGATATGCCATAACAAAATGGATAGAAAAAAAGTTACTCAAAATAGATTGAACACTAAATGCCCATCGAATACAAAGGGCTGAAAGGCCCTTTTATCTGCCTCTGTAAGGCAC
>NZ_CM001977.1:3103063-3320756 GCF_000406165.1 Dickeya zeae NCPPB 2538
AAAGATATTGATAGCATAAAACCTCACGGCATCCGGTTTCCTGTGAGCGACCTACATTCACAAAGGCCAATATGAAACAAATTACGTTCAGTGATCTACAAGAACAAAGCGAACAGGCTGAAAATTCCCCTCGCTTACGTGCTCATCGTAATCTCCACCCTGAATTGAGCGATCCTGTTCAGCGCCTGGCTATCGCTATGGAACCGGGTACCTATGTTCGCCCTCACCGCCACCCGCACACGTTTGAGCTGCTGACATCCCTCATCGGACGCTTTTTGGTATTGAATTTTGATGACGAAGGCAACGTGACCCACCGCGTTGTGTTAGGTGAAGACTGCAAGGTGCTGGAAATGGATGCGGGGACCTGGCATGCAGTGTTGTCGATGGATAAAGGAGGCGTTATTTTTGAGGTAAAACACGGGGGTTACCAGCCAGTAGCTGAGCAAGATATGGCCCCATGGGCCCCCGCCGAAAACGAGCCGGGAACGGCTGAGTTGATGAAATGGTATGCACTGGCGCAAGTGGGTGATGGTGGTTTTACCCTGTAATTTTTGCTTTGAGCAGAGTGCTTTTACATGACTTTTTCAAAGAACACCACTGTGTGGCCGAAAATGCAGAGGCACTGGTGATCTTCAGACGCTGATTCTCATTTTTATTTTGAATCGACACGGCATCGGTAGTCATCTTTTTAGCGCCAACTTCCGCTCCTCGCTCAAAACCGACTGTCAGATTTGATTGTGCACTACCAGAAAATACTGTCAGGTCAAGTTTGAGCGAATACGACTAATGTGACGAAAAGAGCGGCAGTCATGTCCCGAACCTGCTAGCCTAAAGTTTGAGCAAAAAAGACCGATACCGTAAAGACGCTGGTGTCACATTGAGTCAGCGCATCGGTATGCGAATGGATACCGTATTGATGGACGTCACGTCGGTACGCAGAGCAGTTCATTTACACAGAGCAGTTCATTGCTGTACCGGCCCTCTTCCAGCACAACCATAGGATAACCACAATGGATGTATCACAAATTGCATCGCTTTCCACTGGTCTGAATAACATGCAGCTTAGCAGCGAGATCGGTACTGCTGTTCTTAAAAAATCTCTGGATAATCAGAAAGACACCGTGACCAGCCTCGTCCAGTCCATCCCTCAATTACCTGCCAATCCGGCGATCGGACGCAACATCAACACCACCGCGTAATCCCGGTTGTCTTATCAGGAATGCATCAACAGATTTCCCGTTAAGACAGATTGTACAAACCCGGCGAGTCATACAACCCGCCGGGTTTCTTTTCGTTAACGCATCACGTGCCGCTTCACCAAAAAGCAATTTGTATGACAGAACTACAGCTCTACGTCATATCACGACCAAAACAACTGTCCGCGTTATTTATCAAAAAAAGAAACCGCTTATTTGATTAGTTTCCATATACCGTCTTCCTGAATAAAAACCAGCATAACGGTTTCTTTTTTGTTTCCACCTTGCGGTGGGGTGATATCAAGCTCGACATTGCATTGATACGTTTTATTTTTGATTCTAATACAGCCCAATATTTTTAATGAATTGATTTTAATTAACATCTCGTCATTAAAAAGCGAGCCGACTCGCTGCTTTATTTCCTGATTGGTTTGCGTCACGCTCTCATCAACGGCTTGCCTGATTTCCTGCTCTGTCGGTTCCGCGCCACCACATCCTGCCAACAGTGTCGACCCTGCCATTACGACACCCCATAGTATGGCAACGGGTGTTCCCCACATACTCCTCTTCATCATCACCACAGACGTCCCTATGTAACTCTCAGCATAAATCCCTATAAATGAAAACAATGTGACATGCATATGAATACATTCACCATTTTTACGTTACAACCTTTTACCTTGTTAAGAAATAACAGCGTAGTCATCTGAATGAAAATCGCCCGGCGATTACCTTTCCACTCTGGTGTTTGATGCTGTCATCATCTGGCAGCCAGCCTGCGGTGGCAGCGTTCAGCATCTCATTGAGACCACCAGTGAGATCACTATAGCGGCTGAATAAACCACGGGCTTTATTATTCGCCTGTTATTCACATGTCTCTATTCCCATTCGTAAACACCGTAAAAAATCAATTCATCAACAATAAAAAATTGATGTCTATCACAGTCGTTTTTATATTTTTCATTCGTAAATCACAAATTACCATAACGAATTCTCTGTTCTGAATGAGAAAATAAAATGGATTACTTTCACTCTTAGTTAATTTTCAAAACAGCGGTTTATTTTTCTCACACCTTTTATTTTTTGATCTATAGTAGTCTCGATACTTTCAGGAAGTACCCGCTTTTATTTATTTCTTTCTCTCAATTGAATGAGAGTCAATACCTGTGGGATTTACAAGGAGATTGTATGTTTAAGTATGTATTGCCTCTGTGTGCACTCGTGCTAGCGGCACCGTCGCTCGCGACCCAAACCACACTGATGATGACCCAGAAAAACGATGTGAATTATCTGGGCTGGTCTACCGACGAAAGCAAAGTCGCACGCCAGGAAGTGTATCGTGGCACCACCAGTAATCCTGACCAGCGTGAGCGTATCGCTGTGCTGGACTCGGAAACTCGTACTTTTCAAGATGCCGACACCAATAGCGGCGTCAACTACTGGTACTGGGTAGATGTGGTCAGCGATACGCAAAACCAGACGGTATCAAATGCCGTGACCAACGCTCCGAGCACCGGCCCGCTGCGTGCAGCAAAAGCCAGCTCTGAGTGTAAGCCGGGCGTGACATTCGAAAACCGTAGTGTGGATTGCGGTGGTGTGACCATCGGTACGTCCTGTCCGAATGACAGCGATAAACAGAAACCGCTGATCATTTTGAAAAACGCCTCAGTGAAAAACCTGCGTATTTCCGCCTCCGGCGGCGCGGACGGCATCCACTGCGACAGCGGCAACTGCACCATCGAAAACGTCATCTGGGAAGACGTCTGCGAAGATGCCGCAACCAATAACGGCAAAACCATGACCATCATCGGCGGGATCGCGCATAACGCCAACGGTGGTTACGGTGGCAAGCCAGACAAGGTGTTGCAGCAGAATGCCAAGAACAGCACCACCGTGGTGAAGGGCAACTTCACCTTGACCGGCGAACACGGGAAACTGTGGCGCTCCTGCGGTGACTGTACCAACAACGGTGGCCCACGTTTCCTGAGTGTTGACGGCTTGATCGTTAACGGCACCATCGGCAGTATTGCTGGCGTTAACCGCAACTACGGTGATGTTGCGACACTCAAGAACATCAAAATCAAAGACTATAAAGCAGGCAAACCGAAGGTTTGCGAAGAGTACATCGGCGTCGAGAAAGGTAACGGCGAGAGCAAGAAGTACAAAGACGAAGATCAATGGAATACCGCTAACTGCAAAGTTAGCCGTTCAGATGTGACCAAACTCTGACAGGGTCACTTGACTGATTGAAACACAACATGGGCTTCCTAAAGTATCAAACAGGCAAAGACCGGGTGAATGGCCCGGTCTTTTTTATCGCTTCACCCGCTGGGTGAGACGACTCCATAATGGTTCGCGCGTTACCCGACTGTGACGCGCACCGCCAGCGCTTCGACCCGGCGTATCGCCTGAAGCACCATCGGTTCGGTCACGCTAAACGGCATGTTCGCCATATCCGGCGCGTCAATCGAGGCACGAATAATCGCCGCCAGTTCATCTTCAGACAGGTCCGGGCAGATAGCATTCAACGTTAGTGGCACCGCACAGGCATGCGCCAGCCGAATCGCTTCCAGCAACTCCTCATCGCTACGCTGTTCCAGCGCTAGCAGACACAAATTGCCAAAACCGACCAGCAAGCCGTGACCAAATTCACGGGTTTTATCACACACGGTGAACCCTTCATACAGCGCATGGGAAGCGGCGGCATGCGCGCCACTGGCCATCAGCGATGTCAGCCCGGCAAACAGGAAGATGGCATCCAGCACCTGATCAAGTGCGTCATTGGCTTGCCCTTCCATTACCGCACGGCAGGCGGCCTCACCGTGCTGCGCTATCAACCGAAAGCAGATCTCGCTGTTAGCACGTGACGACGCCGCAAAACCATTTCTATCGTCACCTTTATCAATCGCACGGAACTCATACCATTTGGCCAGCGTATCCCCTAACCCGGCAGCCAGCCAGCGCAGCGGCGCACGCACCAGCAGCGCGCTGTCTATCACCACGGCGGCGGGGGCCACCGGCAGGTGATACAAATCGTGGAAATGACCGTCATCATGGTAACGCACCGACAGCGGGGTCACCGCCGCGCAGGTAGCAGCAATAGTCGGCAATGTCACTACCGGAATGCCACACTGAAACGCCACCGCTTTCCCGGTATCCAGTGCTTTACCGCCGCCGACCGCCAGGATCAGATCGCTGTCGGTTTCACGCACTCGCGCACACAACCGCTCTATCTGGCTGACACTGCACTGCTCACCGGACCACTCCACCGCCGTCAGCGTCACCCCAGCCTGCCGCAGTTGCTCTATTACCAGTGTTTGTGCGGCTGCCAGCGCCTGATGCCCTCCTGCCACCAGAACCCGACTACCGAACCGGGCACACACCGCCCCCAACTGCTGACTGACCCCGACGCCACGTAACACGGTGGCGGGAAAGAAAACCTGTTGTGTCATCTCTATTACTGTTCCTGTTTGCTGTCATTGATTGCTGTTAATGGCCTATCGGGGCTCGATACTGCCCTCTGCTTTTGCCAGGCACACCCTTTATCAAGCAAACACTATGCCACTTAATGGCGGTTTTTAGCTACAGATTGCCATCAGCGATTCCGGCATGGCGTGAGGCGGTTTTTCACCCGTCCAGATGAATAACTGTGAGGCAGCGCATAGTGCGCGCGAATATATACTTGTATGGTAGTTAGTGTAGAAGACATGAAAAGGACTCAAAACCGTGAAAATTGTTAGCGCAGAAGTGTTTGTCACCTGTCCGGGACGTAATTTCGTTACCCTGAAAATCACCACGGCCAGCGGTGTTACTGGTCTTGGCGATGCCACTCTGAACGGACGGGAGCTCTCCGTTGCGTCTTACCTTAAAGATCATCTTTGCCCGCAGCTGATCGGTCGTGACGCCCGGCAGATCGAAGACATCTGGCAATATTTCTATAAAGGTGCTTACTGGCGTCGCGGTCCAGTCACCATGTCGGCCATTTCCGCCGTGGATATGGCGTTGTGGGATATCAAAGGCAAAGTGGCAAACATGCCGCTCTATCAGTTGCTGGGTGGCGCTTCCCGCAGTGGCGTCATGGTGTATTGCCATACCACCGGTCACTCTATCGACGAAGTGCTGGATGATTATGCCCGCCACCGCGAGCAGGGTTTCAAAGCGATTCGTGTGCAGTGCGGCATTCCGGGTATGAAAACTACCTATGGTATGGCGAAGGGCAAAGGGTTGGCGTATGAACCCGCCACCAAAGGCAACTGGCCGGAAGAACAAGTCTGGTCAACGGAGAAGTACCTCGACTTCACGCCCAACCTGTTTGAAGCCGTGCGTAACAAATTTGGCTTTAACGAACACCTGCTACACGACATGCACCACCGCCTGACACCGATTGAGGCCGCGCGTTTTGGTAAAAGCGTGGAACCGTACCGTTTGTTTTGGATGGAAGACCCGACACCGGCCGAAAATCAGGCCTGCTTCCGCCTGATTCGCCAGCACACCGTCACGCCGATTGCCGTCGGCGAGGTCTTCAACAGCATCTGGGATTGTAAACAACTGATCGAAGAGCAGTTAATCGATTATATCCGCACCACCATCACCCACGCTGGCGGCATTACCGGGATGCGCCGTATCGCCGATTTCGCCTCGCTGTATCAGGTTCGTACCGGTTCGCACGGCCCGTCGGACTTGTCACCCGTCTGCATGGCCGCCGCATTGCACTTCGATCTCTGGGTACCGAATTTCGGTATTCAGGAATTTATGGGGTATTCCGAACAGATGCTGGAAGTCTTCCCGCATAACTGGACGTTTGAAGACGGTTATATGCACCCCGGCGACAAACCCGGTTTGGGGATCGAGTTTGACGAAAAACTGGCGGCCAAATACCCCTACGACCCCGCTTATCTGCCGGTTGCCCGCCTGGAAGATGGCACGCTGTGGAACTGGTAAACCAACGACAGGGTGGAGAGAAAGCCATGAGCTTGATTAACGACAACTTCATGATAGGCAACCCAACGGGAATAACGCTCTACCAACAGGTCGCGCGTGACTTACCCATCATTGACTATCACTGTCACCTGGACGCCAAGGATATTTACCACAACCGCCAGTTCAGCAACATAACCGAGCTCTGGCTGGCAGGCGATCACTACAAATGGCGCGCGATGCGCGCCAACGGCATCCCCGAAGCTAAAATCACTGGCGATGCTACCGCAGAAGAAAAATTTCAGGCCTGGGCAGAAACCGTGGAAGCAGCGTTCGGCAACCCGCTTTATCACTGGACGCATCTGGAGCTCAAACAGTACTTTGGCATTGATGAACCGCTCAGCAGCCGTAACTGGCGTGAAATCATGGAGGCCTGTAATCGCCAGCTCCGCGACGAGGCTTTCACGCCACGCGCGCTGATGACGCGCTCACGGGTGGAGGTTATCTGCACCACCGACTCGCCGCTGGATGACTTGCACTACCACCGGTTATTAAAACAGGACGACACCTTCACGCCACGCGTATTGCCAACGTTCCGTCCGGATGAGTTTTTTTCCCAGCAACATCAGGTATTTTTTACTGCACTGACACGCCTGTCGGAATTAACGGGTGAAAAAATCACCCAACTGGCGGATTTTGAGCGTGCGCTGGAAGCGCGTGTGAAATATTTCCATGATGTCGGCTGTCGTATTTCCGATCACGGATTGGGAGATTTCACGTTTAGCGAATGCACGCCTGCTGAAGCCGAGGCGGTATTCCTGAAAAAAATACAGAACAAGACATTATCCCCTGCAGAAAACATTACCTGGCAGAGTGTATTATTAATTACGCTGTCCAGGCTTTATAAAAAATATGATTGGGCCATGCAAATTCATTTCGGTGCCATTCGTAATAACAACCAGCGAATGCTTGAAAACGTGGGCATCAACAGTGGGTTTGATTCCATTGCCGATCAGAATCAGTTAGCCAGTAATCTGAATGCCTTTTTCAATGCCATAACCAGGGAGAATCACTTACCGAAAACCATTCTCTATAATCTCTACGCAACGTACAACGATATTGTGGCCTCGACGATTGCCAATTTCCAATCTGGCGAAGACGGCGTTAAATCACCGCTACAGTTCGGTTCTGGCTGGTGGTTTAACGATACCCGCCGTGGTATGCAAAACCAACTTAACACCCTGGCAGACCAAGGGTTGTTAATGAATTTCGTCGGTATGCTGACTGACTCACGCAGTTTTGTTTCTTATCCCCGGCATGATTATTTCCGACGCATTCTCTGTGGATTAATCGGGCAGTGGATTGAAAATGGAGACTATCCTGCCGACACGCTCATTCTCCAACGCATGGTAAGAAATATTTGCCACGATAACGCCCTACACTATTTTAAATTCTGATTATTACTCTCATTTCAATGAGGATAAATTATGTCTGGTACCAAGAAAGTCACGATACCCGTCAGTATTGGTTATGGCCTGACAGATATTATGGGTGGCGGTGCCTTTACCGTCATCGGAGCCTGGTTACTCTTTTTCTATACCACCTTTGTGGGGTTAACTCCCGTAGAGGCGGCATCTATTGTCGCCATCGCTCGTATTGTCGATGCGATTGTTAGTTTATTTATGGGTAGCTTTACCGATCATTTCTATAAAAATTATTTTGGTAAAAAATTTGGCCGCCGCCGATTCTTTTTATTAATTGGTGCACCGCTGATGCTGGTTTATTCCCTGTTATGGATAAACGGCATGAATTATTGGTTTTATTTGTCGGTGTATTTGGCATTCGAAATTATCGCCGCGATGGTGCTCATCCCGTGGGAAACACTACCGTCGGAAATGACCAAAGGATTTAACTCACGTACCAAGCTTTCTACCTGCCGTATGTTTCTGTCGGCACTGGGGACATTCCTTGCTACCTTTATCCCCGGCCTGCTGATTAAGCACTATGGCGAGCACGATGCCAACGCGTATCTGGTTAATGGCGTGATGTTCGCCGTGACCTTTATGCTGTGCGTGTTTATCTCATGGAAAGTGACCTGGGAACGTGAACTCACCCCGGAAATGCTGGAGGAACTGGAAGCGAAACGGCACCCTGGCACCGTATGGGAAAAACTGCGGATGCTCGGTGGGCTGCTGAAGGATTATGCCTCTACCCTGCGTGTGCGTGCCTTTAGAAAGCACCTGGCCATTTACCTGTTCTCGTTTACCGCCAAAGACGTCTACAACACCGTGTTCGTGTTCTTCTGCGTCTACTGCCTGAACGTTTCGTCGTCCTTTGCTGGCAGCCTGCTTTCCATGAGCATTGTCGGGTTACCGGTGACGTTGCTGGCAGGGCTTGCCATAATCAAATACGGTCCATCACGTTTGTACATCTTCGCCTACACGGTGATGATGGTCTGTCTCGCCGGTTTCTTTTATGTCTACCGCGTGCCGATGGATAACAAGACAGTGGCACTGGTGGCGCTGGCGGGTTGCTATCAGGTTGGCCGTTGCGTGCTGGAATTTACCCCCTGGAATGTTTTCCCATTCATTCCGGATATCGATGAGATGGTCACACGCCAGCGCCGTGAAGGGCTGTTCGCGGCAGTCATGACCTTCTCACGCAAAACCACGGTTGCCATCGCCACCTTTGTCGTCGGTTTGTTGTTGCAATCGGGGGGCTTTGTAAAAGGCAGTCAGTTGCAACCGCAGGAAGCGATTAACACCATCGCCGGGCTGATGTTTATCGGTACTGCTGGGTTATTGCTGATTGCGCTGTGGCAGGCATTGACCTTCCACCTCAATAAGCAAACGCACAAAGTCCTTATCGATGAAGTCGAGCGCCTGAAAGCGAACGGCAGGAAGCAGGACGTCACGCCAGAGACACGTCGTATCGTGGAAGACTTGACCGGTCATGCCTACGACACCCTGTGGCAACACAGCGAATCCCCCACCCTCAACAGGGCGCGAACCATCACTCACGTCGGTGAATAACATTTCAGCAGTCACTCCGGTGGTCAAAAACCACCGGTAAGCATTCACGTTAGGAAAAAAGTCATGACAACTCCACTGTTACAGGCAAACGCGGTAAAGCCTGAGTATGACCGTAGTAAACTGGTGGCACGCATCGCCCATATTGGCTTTGGTGCCTTCCATCGCGCTCACCAGGCGGTGTGCGCAGATAAACTGGCCGCACAATTCGGCAGCGATTGGGGCTATTGTGAAATCAACCTGATTGGCGGAGAGCAACAGATCAAGGATATCCGGCAGCAGGATCTGCTGTGGTCGGTATCGGAAATGGCGGGCAATAACTGGAGCAGCCGCCTCATCGGTGTGGCGAAAAAAGCACTGCACGCCGAATTGGACGGCATTGAAAGCATTCTGGCGGCGCTCAGCGCACCCGAGATAGCCATTGTGTCGATCACCGTGACGGAAAAAGGTTACTGCCACCACCCTGCTACCGGGCAGTTAAACACCGAACACCCGTTGATCGTGCATGACCTTCAACACCCGGCGCAACCCCGTTCCCTGCCGGGCGTGATACTGGCTGCTATCAGACGCCGCCGAGAACATGGCCTGCCGCCGTTCAGCGTTATGTCGTGCGATAACATGCCGGAAAATGGCCATGTGACACGCAACGTCATCACCCAGTTAGCGCAGTTGCAGGAGCCCGGCCTGGCAGGCTGGATAGAACAAAACGTGACGTTTCCGTCGACCATGGTGGACCGCATTGTACCGGCGGTCACCGCGGAAACACGGGCACAAATCACCGCCATGCTGGGGGTTGATGACCCGGCGGGTGTCGCTTGCGAGCCCTTCTTCCAGTGGGTCATCGAAGATAACTTCGTCAACGGGCGACCGGAATGGGAAAAAGGCGGCGCTGAACTGGTGTCAGATGTCTTACCCTATGAAGAAATGAAACTGCGTATGCTCAACGGCAGTCACTCGTTTCTGGCCTACCTCGGTTATCTGGCGGGTTACGCGCATATCAGCGACTGTATGCAGGACCCGGTACTGGTCGCCGCCGCACGTCACCTGATGCTACAGGAGCAGGCACCGACACTGCGTACCATCGGGGTCGATAGAGTCGCTTACGCCGACGCACTGCTGCAACGTTATCGCAATACGGCGCTGAAGCACCGCACCTGGCAAATCGCCATGGATGGCTCGCAAAAACTGCCACCGCGCCTGCTGGATTCCATTCGCTGGCATCTGGCCCATAACAGCCGGTTCGACATGCTGGCGCTGGGGGTGGCGGGCTGGATGCGCTATGTCGGCGGCGTGGATGAACAAGGCCAGCCGATCGAGATAAGCGATCCACAAAAAGAGGTGCTGGCGCAGGTTGTCCAACACAGCGCACAAGGCGAGGCGCGTGTTAACGCCCTGCTGGCGCAGGAGAGCATTTTTGGTCGCGACCTGCCCGCCGATAGCCGTTTTGTCCAGACCGTCACCCGCTATTATCTGTCGCTGGTCGATCACGGTGTTAACGCCACGCTACAGGCGCTAATGCAATAATACCGCCCGGGGCGCGCAGGCCGCCCCGTCAGCCTGTGCGCCCCCGAGGGGAAAATCACACGCCTTATGGATAAGGCGTTGGCTAACCATGTATCATGATGACAAACAGCTTAAATACACCACGGATGCATGGATAACTACGCCCAAATCAACAGCAACGAACCTGTTAATCAACAGATCTATCGTGTATTGCGCAAAGACATTGTGGAATGCACGATCCCTCCCGGCAAACTCTTGTCTGAAAAGGAAATTTCGACCCGTTTCTCTGTCTCCCGTCAACCGGTACGAGAAGCGTTTATCAAACTGGCGGAAGCCGGGCTGGTACAGATTCTGCCGCAGCGCGGCACGTTCGTGATGAAGATTTCCGAGCAGCGCGTGGCCGATGCCCGTTTTATTCGTCAGGCACTAGAATGCGCGATTGTACGCCGGGCTGTCGAGTTCATTACTGACGAACAGTTACTGATGCTGGAACACAATTTGCGCCGTCAGGAACTGGCGGCACAGAACGAGCAGATACGCGAATTTCTCAGTCTGGACGATGATTTTCATCAGTTACTGACGCAGATTGCCCGGTGTCCACTGGCCTGGGAAACCATCGAATCGATCAAAGCCACGATGGACCGGGTTCGCTTCCTGAGCCTCAGTCAGGTGTCGCCGCCCGCCAGCCTGATTCAACAGCATTATGTGATTTTCAATGGATTAAAAGCGCGTGATGCTAACGCGGTGGAAGCCGCGATGAGTGGGCATCTGCAGGAAATGATCCACTCGATTACCCCGATTGCTGAACAGAATCGGGACTGGTTTGAATTGTCCTAAGCCGGTGACGCCCCATACCGTGCCGATGTTGATTCGGTCACTGCCGTCAGCCCACTACCCGGTTTATCCTGCCTGAGGATGAGCAGAGCCGCCTGGCGGCCCTGCTCATGTCAACCGTCATGACGGCCTATTTCACCATCGGCAAATTCAACTGATGCGTTGCCGCGCAGGCTTTGGCAGTGTCATAACCGGCATCCGCGTGACGCATCACCCCGGTAGCCGGGTCGTTCCACAGCACACGCCCCAAACGGGCATCCGCCTGCTCGCTGCCATCACAGACAATCACCATCCCGGCATGCTGGGAAAAGCCCATGCCGACGCCACCGCCGTGATGCAAACTGACCCAGGTTGCGCCGCCCGCCGTATTCAGCAGAGCATTGAGCAACGGCCAGTCTGAGACTGCGTCCGAGCCGTCCTGCATCGCTTCCGTTTCCCGGTTAGGTGATGCCACCGAACCGCAATCCAGATGGTCACGACCGATAACGATCGGCGCTTTCAGCTCACCGTTACGCACCATTTCGTTAAACGCCAGCCCGGCCAGATGTCGCTCACCCAGCCCCAGCCAGCAAATGCGCGATGGCAACCCCTGAAACGCGATGCGCTCACGCGCCATGTCCAGCCAGCGGTGCAGGTGGTGGTTATCCGGGAACAGTTCTTTCAGTTTGGCATCGGTTTTGTAGATATCCTGCGGATCGCCGGACAGCGCCACCCAGCGGAACGGCCCCTTGCCTTCGCAAAACAACGGGCGGATATACGCCGGGACGAAGCCGGGGAAATCAAAGGCATTAGCGACCCCTTCGTCGAACGCACGCTGGCGAATATTGTTGCCGTAATCCACGGTAGGCACACCCATGTGGCAAAAATCCAGCATCGCCTGTACATGTACCGCCATCGAAGCACAGGCCGCTTTGGTCACCGCCTGCGGATTACTGACGCGCTCCTGCTCCCAGCGCGCCACACTCCAGCCAACGGGCAGATAGCCGTTGAGCGGGTCGTGGGCGGAAGTCTGGTCGGTGACGATATCCGGCTTCATGCCACCGGCTTTGGCGCGTTTCACCAGTTCCGGCAACACTTCGGCAGCGTTACCGAGCAGACCGACGGAAATGGCCTTTTTCTGCGCGCAGGCTTCGGCGATCATCGCCAGTGCCTCGTCAATACTGTTGGCTTTATAGTCGAGATAACGGGTACGCAACCGAAAATCAATGCGAGACTCCTGACACTCCACCGCCAGCACACTGGCACCGGCCAGCACACCGGCCAGTGGCTGCGCGCCGCCCATGCCGCCAAGCCCGGCGGTGAGGATCCATTTGCCGCTCAGATCGCCCTGATAGTGCTGACGACCCGCTTCCGCGAAGGTTTCGTAAGTCCCCTGCACAATGCCCTGCGCACCGATGTAAATCCACGACCCAGCGGTCATCTGGCCGTACATCATCAGCCCGGCTTTATCCAGTTCATGAAAGTGCTCCCAGGTGGCCCAATGCGGCACCAGGTTCGAGTTGGCAATCAACACCCGGGGAGCGTCAGCATGGGTGCGAAACACCCCAACCGGCTTACCGGATTGCACCAGCAAGGTTTCATCCGCCTTTAACTGACGCAGACTGTTCAGAATCGCGTCGAAGCAGTCCCAGTTGCGGGCGGCTTTGCCAATCCCGCCATACACCACCAGATCTTCCGGGCGTTCGGCTACATCCGGGTCAAGGTTATTCTGGATCATGCGGTAGGCGGCTTCTATCAGCCAGTTTTCACAATGCAGTTCGGTGCCGTGCGGAGCACGAACAACGCGGGCACCCGCAGGCGTCACAGACGAAGAGGAGGTCATAGCACATTCCTTATCAAACAGAAGCAAAAGCCGGGTCAGCGGCATAACTGGGTAACAATGCGGTGATAACAGACGGCCAATGATCACAGCTGGCCCACTGGCGCATCCGCTCAATATCGGTCGCCATCAGACGGTCACGCTCCAGAAACGCCACCTGTTCACGCACCTGCGCCAGCTCACGCTCCAGCAATGGCGAACTTTTCAGTGGACGATGGAAGTCGATGCCCTGCGCCGCCGCCATGGCTTCAATCCCCACCACCGTCGCGGTGTTAAAGCACATGCTGCCGAGACGGCGGGCGGCGTAGGTCGCCATCGATACATGGTCTTCCTGATTGGCGGAGGTCGGCAGACTGTCGACGCTGCCAGGATGCGCCAACGATTTGTTTTCTGACGCCAGCGCGGCGGCGGTCACCTGGGCTATCATAAATCCGGAATTCACCCCGCCATCGTTAACCAGAAACGGTGGTAACCCGGATAAGGTGCTGTCGAGCAGCAGCGCCATGCGCCGTTCTGAAATGGCACCGATTTCCGCCACCGCCAGTGCGATGATGTCAGCGGCGAACGCCACCGGTTCAGCGTGGAAATTGCCCCCCGAAATCACCTCGTCGGCATCGGGAAACACCAGCGGGTTATCCGACGCGGCGTTAGCTTCAATACCCAGCACGCGGGCGGCGTGGTGCAAATTGTCCAGACACGCCCCCATCACCTGCGGTACACAGCGAATCGAATACGGGTCTTGTACCCGGCCACAATGCACGTGTGACTGCAAAATCTCACTGTCGGTCAGCAAGGTGCTGACGGCCGCGGCGACGGCTATCTGCCCATGCTGACCACGCGCCTGATGGATACGGGCATCAAACGGTTTCACCGAACCTTTGATGGCCTCCAGTGATAGCGCCCCTGCCACCAGCCCGGCGGCAAACACATTTTCAGCCTCGAACAGCCCGCGCAGCGCCAGTGCGGTGGACACCTGAGTCCCGTTGAGCAGCGCCAGCCCCTCTTTCGGCCCCAGCACCAACGGCTCAACGCCAGCGCGCGCCAGCCCGTCAGCCGCCGGGATAAGCGCGCCGTCAACCCGCGCCTGCCCTTCTCCCAACAGCAGCAGTGATAAATGCGCCAGTGGTGCCAAATCGCCACTGGCCCCCACCGAACCTTTTTCTGGAATACAGGGCATGACCCCGGCGTTAAACAGCGCCAGCAAGGTGTCGATGACTTGCAAGCGCACCCCGGAGTGCCCACGCGCCAGGCTAATGACTTTGGTCGCCATCACCAGACGCACCACATCATCCGGCAACAGATCGCCGATACCCACGCTGTGGGACAACACCAGATTGCGCTGTAGCTCCGCCAGTCTGTCGGCGGGGATACGGGTCTGGGCCAGCTTGCCAAAACCGGTGTTGATGCCATAGACCACCCGGTCCTGGCGCACAATGTTCTGCACCGTTTCCTGCGCGGCTGCCACCGCCGTACGCGCCTGTGCCGCCAGCGTCAGGGTGACGTTTCCCCGATAAATCGCGCGCAGTGTGGCGAGATCCACCGTGCCGGGCGTCAGGCAATAGCTTCGGGTTTGTGACATATATCTAATCCTGTATAGACAAGTAAAGCTAAACCAATCCGGCTGCGTTCATCATCCTTTATCCAGCCGGTGCGTATGTTTCATCCTGCACACCCACAGCAGACGCGCCGCTCAGTGTGCCAGCGCCTGCCGGGTTTCACTACGAATCTCTTCCGTCACCCGCGCCTTGAGCGCCATAAATTCTGGCGAGGTTTTAAGGGTATAGTCTCTCGGCCATGGAAAATCCACTGCCACTTCAGTTTTAATCCGACCCGGCCGGGCGCTAAAAATCGCCACTTTGTTAGCCATGAAAATCGCTTCGTCGATATCGTGGGTGACGAACAACACCGTCTTGCGCGACGACTCCCACACCGACAACAGCAATTCCTGCATCATGACCCGGGTCTGGTTATCCAGCGCACCGAAGGGTTCATCCATCAACAGAACTTTCGGGTCGTTAGCCAGCGCGCGGGCAATGGCGGTACGCTGTTGCATGCCACCGGAGAGCTGGCGCGGATAATGATGCTCGAACCCGTTCAACCCCACCTGATGCAGATAATACTCGCTGCGTTCGCGTTGTTGCGCCGCACTGACGCCCCGCTCCTGCAACCCAAAACAGATGTTCTCGCGCACCGTCAGCCACGGAAACAAGGTATAACTCTGAAAGACCATGCCGCGATCGGCTCCGGGGCCGTCCACCAACGCGCCATCCAGCCAGACTTCGCCACGGGTTGGCGTATCCAGTCCGGCAATAATGCGCAGTAACGTCGATTTACCGCAACCGGATGGCCCTAAAATCGTGACGAAGTCGTTTTCATTGACCTGATAATCGATGGGCTGCAACGCTGGGATAGCCTCACCGTGCGGGCCAGTAAACACCCGCTCCACCTGCCGAATGGTCAGTTTGCTGTATTTCATGACAGGCTCCAGGCGAATAAACGGCGATTAACGGCTTTAAACAGGAAGTCGGACAGCAACCCGATAACGCCGATGACAATAATGCCGAAGATGATTTGTCCGGTATTGAGCAGCGCCTGGCTATCAACAATCATGTGGCCGATACCGCTTGAGGCACCAATCAGCTCGGCGACGATCACGTAAGTCCAGGCCCAGCCGAGTACCAGCCGCAATAATTCGGCGATTCCCGGTGCCGCGCCGGGGATCAACACCCGGGTCACCACACTGCGGCTGGAGCACCCGAGTGTGTAAGCCGCTTCGACCAGATCACGCCGTGCAGCGCCAACGCTGACCGCCACCATCAACACAATCTGGAAGAACGAGCCGATAAAAATCACCAGGATCTTCTGCATCTCACCGATACCGGCCCACAGAATCAGCAACGGTACGAACGCCGAGGCGGGCAGATAACGGCAGAATGACACAAACGGTTCGAAGAAGGCTTCCACCAGCTTGTATGCCCCCATCAGGATGCCAAGCGGCACCCCAATCAACGCGGCCAGCAGAAAACCGGCCACCACGCGCATCACCGTCATGCCGATGTCTTGCTGAAAATCATAATCAGTAAACAGCAGCACCCCTTCGTGTAGCATCGTCAGCGGGTTAGCCAGAAATGTGGCGGAAACCACACCGCTGAACGTCACCAGCGACCACAGGCTGATAAACAGCACGAAGAAACCGATGCCGAGCGTCCAGCGTAAGCGCATCGATACCGGTCGCAGCGGCACCATTAACGGGTTATGCACCCGCACCGGCGCATCGGGCAGTGCCGCAGGTGTACGCGTGGTGGTGTGAGGGAGGCTATTGATGTCCGCCATGTCCGCATCTCTCCTCGGTTATTTCACATAGCTGGCGTCATACAGCGCGGAAAGATCCGGTTGCTGGCGAATGACTTTCGCCTCCAGCAACAGTTTTGACGCTTCTTCACTGAACCGGGCGATTTCGCCACTAAAGAAGACACGATTTTGCTCCCGATCCTGCCAGCGTAGATAACGGGCTGACTCGGCAAACTCCTTACCGCTGGTTTTCACCGCCGCGCCCATGATGTCGTATGACTTATCCGGCTGAGTTTTAATCATCTCCAGCGCGTCAAAATAGCTTTCTACCAGGGCTTTCGCTGCCTGCGGGTGTTGCTGCAAAAACGTCGGCGTACAGCCGAGCGTGTCCATCACCATCGGGTAATCGAGTGTCGTGGCGAGAATTTTTCCCTTATCCGGCTGCTGACGAATGGTAGACAGGTACGGTTCATAGCTCATGGCCGCGTCATTCTGCCCGGCAACAAACGCCTGAGCCGCCGCCTGCGGCGACAAGGTTGCAATGTGGACGTCTTTCAGGCTCATGCCGTTTTTATCCAGCATCCACGCCAGTGCGAAGTACGGTGAAGTCCCAGGCGCATCAACGCCGATGGTTTTCCCTTTCAGGTCATGCACGCTGTTCACACCATTGCGTACCGCCAGTCCGTCCGCGCCGTAAGATTTGTCGAGCTGAACAATCTGTTTGAGCATCACACCACTGGCCGCCCAGGAAACGTAGGTCTCCACCGTCGTTGCGGCACACTGAATCGCACCGGATGCCACCGCCAGATGGCGGTCTTTCTGTGGGATCATTTTCAGATCCACTTTCAGCCCATGCTTTTGAAAAATACCGGCCTTATCCGCCAGTGTCAGCGGGGCGAAGCCCGTCCAGCCGGAAATACCGATAGCCACCGGCGTTTCCTGCGCCTGTGCGCTCAGGGCGCTAGCCAGACAAACCGCCATCAACGAGATTTTCCAACCGGTACGACCTGGTGCTGTACTCATGTTTCTACTCCTGTCAGGAAAAGAAAAAGCAATGGACCGCAAGTGTTATAATCTTGTCTATACAAGCAAGAGGCGTGCCAGTACAGCAACACGGGCAAATCGACGGAAAATGGCGGGATGACGCGACAGAAAAGAAGAGAATCACCACAGGGAGGGAGGCAGAGTGCCCTATAACGGTGCACCCTGCCCTGTTTTCAACCATGCACGTTCAAACAGACAAACGGCAGGGCGTGTTTACCACGCGATCAGGCTGCGCGCAAACCGATAAAACCATAAGACTGAGACGGCCCGGTGACCGCGTCAGCACCGGCCTGTTTCAGGGTTTCCAGCACGTCCTCACCGGAAACATGGAACTGCCACGCACGGCCCGGCGCGGCGTCGGCATGTTCTTTGGCGGTAAACTGCCCGGCCAACTCCAGCGCCGACAGAAAAGCCGTCATATCCGGCAGGTATGCCGTGAAACCATCGCCTTTCAGCGCACTGGTGGCGATCCCCAGCCAGTGGCAAATTGATGCTTTGATATGGATATCATCCCGATCCGCCTGACGGGAGCGTTCGATCAACGCCTCGGTTTCACGGTCCACCAGCCGGTCTGAAACAATCAACGCGTCACCGTGTTGCCAGGCCTCGGGCGGGCAATCCTTGTTAACCTGTCGCAGTGGAATATGCGGGTTAATCTCCATCGGGTAAATCTGGCACACCAGCGGGCGGCGCGCATAGATTCGACAACGTAAATCGTCGTCCAGATGCCGACACGGGCCAGGACTGTAAGCCGCAAAGGTGATAGCAATAAATGCCCGTGTCTCACCACTTATCACATCACAAGAGCGCGACTGGGCATGCTGTCGCTGCTCTGGTGGGATACCAATACCATTTTGCAGAAATCCCTCCACCAACACGATGATTTGGCCACCGTCTGATGCCCATTCTTTCGCCTCAGTCAGAGTCAGGGGAACATGATGGCCCATGCAGCATTTGCCGCATCCTACACAGGAAAACGTTGTATTCATCGATGATCGACTCTTAATTGACACCACATGCACAAATCAGGAACAAGCCCGACAAGATGGAAGACGTCACCTGAACGCCATCAAAACGTCAAGGTTTCGTAAAGATATCGTCAGAATAACGATAAGGATCGATCTTTTGATAAATTTACAAAATGCGGTGGGCTGGCAGTGCGATGAAAACTGCCTCGAATCACAGGTTGTCTATACAGGACTGGGCGTTGTTCGTTACACTGCCATTATCTGTCGCCTTTTGAGGATAACGCCTTGACCGACCAGCAAACCGCGTCCCAACTTGCCGCGGCCATGAGTGATACCCCGGCCCCCATCTACCAGCGGGTAAAGCAAGCCATCATCAACCAGATTCGCAGCGGAGCCTGGCAATCACACCAACGTGTGCCGTCGGAAAGTGAGCTGGTCAACGAATTGGGCGTGAGCCGTATGACCATCAACCGGGCCTTACGGGAACTGACCAGCGAAGGTTTTCTGGTGCGAATGCAAGGGGTGGGAACCTTTGTGGCGGAGCAGAAAGCCCATACCGCGATGCTGGAAGTTCACAACATCGCCGATGAAATTGCCGCACGCGGTCATCGCCACAGCAGCCAGGTACTGGTGCTGGAACGTCTCAGTGCCGACAGCGATCAGGCCGCACAGCTGGATATCGCGCCTGGGCAGCCACTGTTTCATTCGCAAATTGTGCACTATGAAAACGGCGTGCCGGTACAGTTGGAGATCCGCTACGTGAACCCCCAGGTGGCACCGGATTATCTGCAACAGGACTTTACCGTTGTCACGCCACACAGTTACCTGAGCCGTGTGGCACCACTGACCGCCGGTGAGCACCGGGTTGAAGCGGTTGCCGCTGAACCACGCCAGCGCGAGCTACTGGCGCTGGACAAACAGGAACCCTGCCTGCTGATCCGCCGCCGGACCTGGCACGGCTCGCGAGTCGTTACCTCGGCGCGACTGTTTTATCCCGGTTCCCGTTATCAATTGTTCGGACGGTTCGGCGGCTAAGCGCCTGTCCCATTCGGCTATTCTGGTGCCTGCCGCCCACAGGCAGGGAAACGGCACCTTAGTGTTGAATGGGAATAGACGACATATACCTAAAATAATTCGAGTTGCAGGA
The DNA here is from genome assembly GCF_000406165.1 of Dickeya zeae NCPPB 2538. Lineage (NCBI taxonomy): Bacteria > Pseudomonadati > Pseudomonadota > Gammaproteobacteria > Enterobacterales > Pectobacteriaceae > Dickeya > Dickeya zeae. Next base: position 3,122,812 of record NZ_CM001977.1, read on the forward strand.
AGGCGGCAATCGAGCGAATCCCCAGGAGCTTACACAAGTAAGTGACTGGGGTGAGTGAGGGCAGCCAACACACCTGCAACTTGAAGTATGAAGGGTATAGAGAAAAGCAGATGGAAGCGGTCTCGTTGCATCACAAGGGGAGACAAGTTCCACATCAATACCGAAACCACCTGCTTTTATTCTGTTTTGCTCTTTTTATGTGCTACCTGTAATAACAGGGTGCACCTGTTAGCGCCACTCACTTATTTCAATAAAAAACACTCAGTATTTTTACAAAACTTAAAAGATAATGCAGCCTGAATATGTAATAGCACTAAAACATATCAATTAATTCATCACCGCACTTAACATTCGCAAAGATATTCATTAACATAAAGCGGATAAACCGTAACGCTTAATTCGCTGCCGACGGTAAAGAAACAAAAAAACAAAATCAACCAAATAATAATTAAGCGCATAAAAATCATTTAATGCTTTAAATTTATCCACCAATGTGACCGCAGATCAACTTTCACCGATATGAACACCGTTATTTTACCCTGAGTAGAAATTTATTAATAAAGGGGAATACCGTGCTTCAATTTCTGATTGAATTACTCAAAGACGCCGCCATATTGGTGAGTCTTTTCACCATGTTGGGAAATATTATTCAAAAGAAGAACATCAATGACATCATTACGTCAACAGTGAGAACCTATCTGGGTTTCATCATTCTGTTCGCCAGCGCAGACCTGCTTATCTCGCCAGCATTGAGTAACTTTTCAAAAATTTTCCTGACCGCATTTCACGTCCAGGGTATCGTCCCCAACAATGAAGTGGTGATTGTTGTTGCGATGGAAAAACTCGGCAAGCTGTACTCTTCCGCTATTGCTGCCGGGCTTATCGGTGCCATGTTTTTCAATATTGTGCTGGCTAAAATCACGCCACTGAAATATATCGTCCTTTCCGGCCATCATGTGTTCTTCATGGTCAGTTGTCTGACTATCATCGCCATGCTGCACGGTATCTCCGTTTCCAGCTCGGCGATACTGGCGACGCTTATTACCGGAGTGTGGTGTGTTATTTCTCCCGCCTTGCTGGTGCGCTATTGTCGACAAATTGAAAACTGTGATGCGTTGCGACAGTCCGGTGATTTTTCTATCGGCCAATTTGGTTCCACCAGTTATATGCTGGCTGGCTGGTTGGGCGAAAAATTCGGTAATAAAGACGTCGACGCCGAGAAACTGGCTATTCCGACCAGTATCGGCTTCTTAAAAGATAAGCAGGTGTCAACCTTCTTTGTTATGTTGCTGTTTTTTGTTATCTCCTCACTGGTTGCCGGTGCCGAACACGTACAGGTCATCGCGGATGCCAGCCATAAAGATCACAGCCACACCAATATTTTTCTGTTTTTGCTCAAACAAGCTGGGTTATTTTCAGCCGGAGTTTATATGCTGACCCGCGGTGTGCATATGTTTATCGAAGAACTGATTCCAGCGTTTAAAGGTATCAGCGATAAAATCATTAAGAAATCCATTCCGGCGATTGAAATTTATTCACTGTTTCCTTATTCCAACAACGCTGTTTTCATCGGTTTTATCTGCTGCACCATCAGTGGCTTCCTGACCATGATTCTGTTACCGGTATTCGGTTACCCGGCCATGGTTCCCAGCCTGCTGTTTACCTTTGCCAGTGGCGGCGGCGCAGGCATTATCGGTAATGCTACCGGTGGTATCCGTGGCGCGGTCATCGGTGCGGTGGCTTGCGGCATCATCTCTATTGCCGGTTCGGCGTTTATTTTCCAGCCGATCCACGATGCGGGTGTCGATGCACCGACCACCTACTCAACCACCGATTTCACGTTACTGGGCCTTTCGCTGCATAGCGTGTTGTCACTGTTGAATCGCTAACGCGTTACCGCGACCTGCGTTATCACCAGAAACATTGATGCGGCCTGAAGCAATCAGGCCGCTTGTCTGTTTAAATAGCCCTACTCGCTCCTGTTTCCCGAGGCTCGCAAGCCATCAGATAGCTTACCCAGACGGCACGACAGGATGCGGCGGTCGTTATCTTTTGTACAACCATCACTGACGGAATACACCATGTCAGAGGCCATCACCAGCCGCGGCGAGCCAAGCAGCTCTTATAAGTATCAGATAATACTTTATTATTTCATCACATCGCTGGCCGTGGTGGTGGTGACCGGCTGCGCGGTTTTTCTCGTTATCAGTCATCTGCTGTATAACGACGTAGCGGATAAATCCAAGAATCTGGCGCTTATCCTCTCGCAGGACACGGCACTCAAGCAGGCGGTCCAGCATCGGGATCTGGCGATGTTGCGTAATCTTATCGATCAACGCTACGCGCGCAGTGATGCGGATTTTATTGTCATCAGCGACCCGGATAACATCCGCCTCTACCATCCGGATCCGGCGCAGGTGAACCGGGTCATCAACGATAGCGGTAATATTGAACTGCTACGCACCGGAAAAAGCTACACGGTCAACAATACCGGTTATTCTGGTGCCTCGGTCAAAACCCGCGCTCCGTTGCTGCTCGACGGTAAATTCATCGGCTATGTCTCGGTTGGGTATACGGAAGCGCACCGCCAGATCCTGCTGGAGGATTACTTCTCGCCATTCCTCGGCTTGCTGGTCGCCGTCTTTATCCTGATTTTACTCGGCGGCGTCTTTTCCTATCGCTTGCTGAAAAAACAGATGTCCGGCCTGACGCCGGAGATGATCAATTATAGATACCAGGTACGCCGGGCCATTCTGCACGCCATTTACGATGGCGTAATCGCCGTCAGCCCGGAAGGCCGCATCATCGCCATCAATAACGCGGCCAAAAAGATGCTCGCGATCGACCATCCCAACAGTCCGCTGACCGGACACAGCATTACCGATTATGTCGTCCCGGCTGATTTCTTTTTATCCAGCGAACGTCAGGAATGCCATGATGTGGACGTGACCTTCAACGGCTCGACGTTTATCGCCAACCGCGCCATCATCCTCAACCAGCAGGATGAGTTTGCCGGTTTTGTCATCAGCCTGCGGGAAAGAACCAACGAAACGTTGATGACCAAACAGGTCAATCACATCAAACACGAAAGCGAAGAGCTGCGGGTTATCAGCCACGAATTCAAAAACCGGCTGGCGGTTATCTACGGCCTGCTCCAGTTAGGGGAATATGAGCGAGTCAGCCAGTATGTTGCGCAGGAAAACGCTCATCAACAGCAGCTTTACGACGCCATCATCCAGTCTTTCCACTGCCCCTGTGTTGCCGGGTTGATACTCGGTAAACTGGGACGGGCGAGCGAACTGGGCATCGACCTGCAGATTGACCCGCTCTCTTGTTACACTGGAACGGATGCACCGCTGAGCGCCGAGGAAATGGCCTGTATCATTGGCAACCTGCTGGATAACGCGCTGGAAGCCACGGTGAAAATGCCCGCCCATGCGCAATCGGTCGAACTTTATCTCAATGACAGCAGTGATGAAATCGTCTTATCGGTGCAGGATAACGGCCCAGGGCTCGGTCAGGTGGCGATAGAAGAGCTATTTATGAAAGGCACGACCAGCAAATCAGGACGCCATCATGGTGTCGGTTTGTATCTGGTGCAGTCGCTGGTACAAAAGGCACAGGGCGTTTGTCTGGTTGATACAGACGGCGATAACGACGGCGCGGTATTTTCCGTTTATATACCCAAAGTTTAACCGATAGTTAGAAGATTAACGCTATGGCAAACACAATCAGCGTCTTTTTGGTTGAGGACAATCACGACATGGCTTTCTTTATTGAAAGCTTCATCAGGAAACACCCTGAATTCCTGCTATTAGGCAGCGCAGACACGCTGGCAGATGCCCGAATAGCCATCGCTGCCCAAAAACCCGACCTCGTGATGCTGGATAACTACCTGCCCGATGGCACCGGCATCGACATGATGAAGCATCTGCGTGCCACCCAACCGGAGGTCGACGTCATTTTTATTACCGCGGCCAACGACATCGAGACGATCAAAGCAGCAATACGGCACGGTGCCAGTGATTATCTGGTCAAACCGTTCATACTGGAGCGGCTGGAAGAAGCGCTGAAAAACTACCTGATGTTCAACAGAAAAGTCGCCCAGAAATCACATCTGCAACAAGACGAGATCGACCGGGTCATACGTCAGAGCATTCCACATCATGTGCCTGCCGGGTTTACCTACCCAAAAGGTATCGACGAGTTGACACTCAATCAGGTACGGGCGGCGTTTTCCGGCGAGCACACGCAGCACACCGCCGACAGCCTGAGCGATATGATTGGCATCAGTAAATCTACCGCCCGGCGCTATCTGGAATACTGTAAGAACATTAAATTGCTGGAAGCCCACATTCAGCACGGCACCGTCGGGCGGCCTCAACGTTTTTACCGACTGGCGTTCAATTAACACCCGAACCCCGGTTACGGTTCGCCGTTATCCACGTGTTTCTGAAACGTCCTGCCTGTTCGGGTAGGGCAATTCATCCCAGTCAGGATCCTGATGCCGTAACACGGCTACTGCACGGGCGATATCCGGTGCCAGCCATCGATCCTCCTGCCAGACCCCAACCTGTTGGCGCAGCAACTGCCAGGCCCGTTGTGTTCCCACACCGGCGTTATCCGGGCCGAGGAAATCCAACGCCTGTGCCGCCAGCAGGTATTCAATAGCCAGCACATGCCAGACGTTCTCAGTCAGCTTCAGCAACTTGAGCGCCGCCGGGGTCCCCATACTCAAATGGTCTTCCTGCAAGCCGGAAGTGACAAAGTTATCGACCACCGCAGGCTGGGCCAATAAGCGGTTCTCACCACAGAGTGAAGCGGCCACATACTGAGCGATCATCATGCCGGAATTTACCCCCGGCTGGGCGACCAAAAAGGGGGGTAACCCGCTCACCAGTGGGTTGATCAGCCGGTCCAGCCGACGCTCCGCCACGCTCGCCAGTTCGCATAACGCCAACGCCAGACTGTCTGCCGCCAGTGCCACCGCTTCGCCGTGCGGGTTGGCCTGCGATATCACCCGCCACTGCTCCGGCGTGCCCAGCACCAGTGGATTATCGGTCGCGGCATTGAGTTCCATCTCAATGCGCTGCACCGACGCGGTAAATTGATCGCGGCAGGCACCATGAATTTGCGGAATGGATCGCAGGCTCAGTGCGTCCTGCGTCCGGATGCCTTCGCTCTGGGCGATAATCTGGCTCCCAGCCAACAGGGCACGCAGGCGCTGCCCGACTCGTTGGATGCCTGCACTCGGTTTTAATGCCAGCACTTCAGGGTCAAATGCCACGATCTGCCCACGCAACGCCTCAAAGCTCATTGCACCAGTCACATCCGCCCAGTCCAGTTGACGCGCCGCATCATCCAACGCCAGACAGGCCAGCCCGGTCATGCACGGCGTGCCGTTGACCAGCGACAGCCCGTCTTTCGCGCCCAGCGTCACAGGTGCCACACCAATACGTTGCAACACCTGCGATGCTGGCAATACCTGACCTTGCCACTCCACCTCACCGACGCCAATCAACGCCAGCCCGATATGTGCCATATGAGTGAGATAACCCACCGAGCCTTGCGATGGCACGCAGGGTGTGACGCCCTGATTGAGCAACGCCAGCAGTGCCCGCACGATATCCGGCTGAATTCCCGACTTGCCGTGACTGTAATTGGCTATCGCCGCACACAGAATGGCCCGGGTCTGCTCGACAGGCAGCCGCGGCCCGACGCCACAGGCGTGACTGAGCAAGGTATTGCGCGACAGTCGCGCCAGATCCGCCACCGGTAAGGTGACGTTACATAACGCGCCCAGACCGGTATTCACGCCATAGGCTAGCGTTTCGCTGTCCACAATCTGTTCGACGATACGCCGTGATTGGCTCATACGCTGCCAGGCCGCCTCACTCAGGCTAAGCGGTGCGCCATGGCGCGCCACCTGCACCAGTTCACGCCATGTTAGTGGTGCATCGCCCCAACAAATCTCGGTAACCATAGTGTTCCCCTTACACGGTCTGGTGACTGGCGATAAATTGCTGAAAACGCGCCGAGCTTTCGCCACCGAACATGGCGTCTGGCGCACCTTCACAGTCAATCCGCCCCTGATGCATGAACACCACCCGGCTGGAGACATGGCGGGCAAACCCCATTTCATGGGTCACCACCAGCATGGTACGCCCCTCTTCGGCCAGCCCGCGCATCACCTTCAGCACGTCGCCGACCAGTTCCGGATCCAGCGCCGAGGTCGGCTCATCAAACAGCATCACCTCTGGCTCCATCGACAACGCCCTGGCAATTGCCACCCGCTGCTGCTGGCCTCCGGACAGTTGCGCTGGATAAAAGTGCCGCCGCTCATACAGCCCGACCTTCGCCAGTAACGCCTCAGCCTGCTCGACACAATCGGTGCGCGAGCGCCCGAGAATATGCAATGGCCCTTCGATGACGTTTTGCAGCACCGTCATATGGCTCCACAAATTGAAATTCTGGAACACCATTCCCAATCGGGCACGCAGCCGCTCCACCTGACGCCTGTCAGCCGCGACCTGATGGCCGAGCTTGTGACGCTTCATCAGGATCATTTCACCGCTGACCGCGACCGTGCCGTCATCTGGCGTTTCCAGCAGGTTGATGCAACGCAAAAAGGTACTCTTGCCCGATCCACTGGCACCCAACAGCGAAATCACCTCGCCTTTGCGTGCATCCAGCGAGATACCTTTGAGCACCTCAAGCGCACCGAATGACTTGCGGATATCGATCATCGATAAGGTAATGGGGGCGGTTTTATTCATGATCTCTCCCAAAAGACGTCGGTAACGCGGCCAGATTAGGTGACAACGCGCGTTCCAGCCAGGCAAACACCCTGACAATAATGAAGTTCAGTAGCAGGTAAATCAGCGCCGCGCAGACAAACACCTCCAGCGTGCGATACGTGCGCTGGATTATCTGTTGTGCGACACCGGTGATATCCCACACCGTGACCAGACTGGCCAGTGCGGTGGACTTGATCAGCAAGATCGCCTCGGTTGACCAGGCGGGCAACGCGTGACGCAACGCCACCGGTGCGATAATGCGGCGCAACAGTAGCCAGCGCGACATGCCGCACGCCAGCCCCGCCTCAATCTGCCCGGCAGGAACAGACAACAGCGCACCACGCAGAATTTCCGCGGTATAACCGGCGGTGCACAGCGCTAGCGCCAGCACAGCGCAACTGAACGGATCGCGCAGTACCGGCCAGAACAGGCTGTCACGCACCACGCTGAATTGCCCCAAACCGTAATAGACCAGAAATAGCTGGATCAGCAGCGGTGTCCCGCGAAAAATCAACATATACAAACGCGCAAACCCACTCAGCGGCCAGATAGCGCTCACCCGCATCGCCACCAGCAGTACCGAAAGCACAGCGCCCACCACAAATGAGGAAAAAAACAGCCCCAGCGTCACTGGCAACGCCGAGAGTAACCGCAGGAATGTTTGAGTCAGAAAAGCAATATCCATCATGACGGCTCCTGCATCGCTTTACGCCGATAAGGCTGAGACAACATCCGCTCCAGGCGGGCAAACGCCGCATTGGAAAACACAGTCAGGATCAGGTAGAGAGCCGCACCGGCGAGGTAGAACAGAAAATAGTCGCGGGTCGAACCGGCGGCCATCTGGCTGGCGCGCATCAGCTCGATAATGCCGGTGACCGACACCAGCGCTGAATCCTTCAGGCTCATTTGCCAGACATTGGACAAACCCGGCAGGGCAAAGCGCATCACCTGCGGCAGCAGAATCCGCCATCCGATGCGCCAGCGCGACATCCCCATCGCGCTGGCCGCTTCAAGTTCACCGCTACTCACGGCCAGACGCGCCGCGCGGTACACCTCGCCCTGATACGATGCGGAAATAAACCCAATCGCCAACGCGCCAATCAGGAAAGGCGGCAGTTCGATAAACCCCTCGGCACCGAACCAGCGCCCAATCTGCGTCAACACACCCGAACCACCAAAATAAAACAGGTAGATGATCAGCAGTTCCGGAATGCCACGAAACACGATGGAATACGTCTCCCCGGCCACGCGCCAGAACCGGCGCGTGGACAGTTTGGCCGCCGCGACCGCAGCACCGACCAATGCGCCGATCAGCAGCGCAACCATCGTAAGGAACAAGGTGGTCAGCGCGGCCATCGCCAGCAGTCCGCCCCACCCCTGATCGCTGAAATCTAACAGGGCCAGCATACTGTTTCCTTAAGTCTTAGGGGGTGACGTCCGTTTTGAACCACTTCTCGCTGAGCGTTTTTACCGTGCCGTCCGCCAGCGCGGTTTTAATAGCGGCATCAAATTTTGCCTTCAGCTCCGGGTCGCTCTTGCGAAAGCCCAACGCTTCGCCCTCTCCCCAAATAGGCCCAGCCAGTTGCGGGCCACCTAACGTCAGGTTGCTGTTTTCCGGCTTGCTGAGGATGGAATTGGCGAAGGTGACATCGTCGAACACGGCATCAATGCGCCCTGCCTGCAGATCCAGAATGGCATCAGCGGATGCGGTGTATTCACGCACGGTGGCGACATCCCGAAAGTAGGTGTCGATAAAAGGCGTATAGACAGTGCCGGAAGCGATACCGATGGTTTTGCCTTTTAGCGCGCTGCGCAGACCCGCTATCGCCGGTTTAATCTGCTCAGGATCATCTGTCAGCTTAATCATCGCTTTATCGGCTTCGACAGGCAGCGCCAGCTTACCTTTGACGGTAATAAAACTGGCTGGGGTGGACGCATAGGGAACAGAAAAATCCACCACCTGCTTGCGCTCTGGGGTAATCACGATGGCGTCCATCATCACATCGAACTTGCCAGCCTGCAGACCCGCTATCATGCCGTCCCAGTTTTGCACCACCAGCTTGCACTGGATGTTCATTCGCTGACACAGGATGGTCATCAACTCTGGTTCAAATCCGCCCAACTTGCCGCCGGGCAAGGTCAGATTCCAGGGTTCATAACTGCCTTCCGTTGCGATAGTCACCGACTTCCACTCTTTGGCCTGCGCACCTGCGCAAAAGACAGCCGACACGCTGACTACACATAAGGCAATCACAGACTGAACCAGCTTGCTCTTTTTCATGTCTTCCCCCTGGTGTTTACGCTTCAAAGTAATTACATGTATATACAACATCAGGTAAGCAGCAAAATTCGGGCCATGATTTCAGTTGGCGGGCAAATTCGGGTGGGTAATGTCGGGTAACCCCGCCCGGCAGCGGCGAACAGGAAGTCGCGATAAGCGGAGAAACACATTCGCAGGAGGTATCGCACATTTGCAGGTTGCACCGCGCATTTACAGCTTGCACCACATAATGGCGGTGCCCAATGATTGTGCATCAGGACGATGCACAGAGCAGGTTATCGTGCGTAAATCGTGGCAAGAAGTAAGGCAGCATTGTCGTCATCAGGTATCCAGCACACTCCCGATGACCGCCACCATGCTCCCTCCCCGGCAGCCAGTCGGTGTGTGTTCGCACACCAGTGGCCTGCCAGTACATAGGCGATGCCGTCGGTATCTGGCGTTTGCACCGTCGTCCCCTTGATGACCGAGACGTCTGCCCGGTAACCACATCTTTCCACCATAATATTGAAGTCCAGACTGACGCCGCCACACAGCCGTGCAGTGATAGCCTGTTCGCCGGTAAAGGCAAACGGCTGATGCAACGTCAACCGGTGTTGCCAGCCTTCACCACAGAGTATTACACCCTCCCCAGACAACAGCGTGATCACCCGATCGACACCGGGGAAACGGGAAAAATCACCGTCTTTCTCGATGGTGGCGATACTGGCACGCCAGGCAAAATCCCCATCGGGCTGATCAGCGGCTATCCGGCAAATTTCACGGGTGTCACCACCGCCGTTTTTCCAGCGGCTGACCGCCAGCCTATCCAGACTGAATTTGTGCATCACAGCACCGCCTGTAATGTTTTCATGACGTCAATAAACCGGGCGTCGGCTTCGTCGTCTAGCGCATGCCGCCCGTCTTCGATAACCAGCTTACCCGCCACCCACACCTCCTGAATCTGCTGACTCCCGCCCGCAAACAGCCAGCGGTTGAGCACGCTGTCGTCAGCCACCGCGCTCAGCAATGCGTCTTCACGCAACACCAGCCAGTCGGCACGCCAGCCTTCGCTTAATTCGCCAACCGGCACCCGGCAAGCCTGAGCACCGCCCTGCAACGCCTGAGCGTATAACAGGCTGCCGACCGCCGGTTGCTGCACGGTCACCACCCGATTACGACGGCGATCACGCAGCCGCTGCCCGTATTCCAGCCAGCGTAGCTCTTCCACCACATTCAACGACACATGGCTATCAGAACCGATGCCCCAGCGCCCTCCCGCGGCCACATAGCGGTCAAGCGGGAAAATACCATCACCGAGATTGGCTTCGGTGGTGGGGCACAGCCCTGCCACTGCCAGGCTGTCGGCCAGTCGACTCAGTTCCCAGTCATCCAAATGGGTGGCATGCACCAGACACCAGCGGGCATCCACCGCAAACCGATTAAACAACCACTGTACCGGGCGTTCTGCGCTCCAGTTCAGGCAATCCTCCACTTCTTTTTGCTGCTCGGCGATATGGATATGTACCGGCAGGCTACTGTCAGTGGCTTCCAGCACATCCTCCATCTGATTCTGACTGACCGCCCGCAACGAATGAAAACACAACCCGTGATTGAGCAACGGATAAGGCTGAACCAGCGAGGCCAGCGTTTCCTGCTGGCGCAGGTAATGGTCTACATCCTGAATAAAACGAGCCTGCCCCGGCTGCGGCGGCTGTGCGCCGAAACCGCTGTAGCTGTAGAGCACCGGCAGCATGGTTTGACCGATGCCGACCTGCTGCGCCGCCGCCAGCAAATGGCGCAACATGTCATGCTGGCGGTAGGGTTTACCGTGCGGGTCGTGGTGCAAATAATGAAACTCCGCCACCTGGCTGTAGCCGCCCTTGAGCATATCGATATACAACCGGGTGGCGATCGCCCCCACCTGTTCCGGCGTCAGGTGCGACACCATGCGATACATCAGGTCGCGCCAGGTCCAGAAACTGTCCTGCGGATGACCCGCCACTTCCGCCAGCCCAGCCATCGCACGTTGAAAAGCATGTGAATGCAGGTTAACCATCGTCGGCAGCACGATGCCACTTAGCCGCTGCGCGCCTTCTGGCTCCGCCTGCGGCGTAACGGATTGCAGATACCCCTGGTCATCCACTTCCAGACGCACATGGCGCGCCATTCCCTGTGGCAGTAACGCTCGTTCGGCAAAATAAACGGACATAGCAAGATCCTGTCGGTGATTGTCATCAGTAACATTGTATAGACATATCTATACACCAAAGTTTGCGACGTGGGATATAAGGCTTTTTTATTCCGCCATCAACGCGGGTTCACTGCCGGTACTGTGACGGAGAAAGTGAATAAGAAATTCCTATTCCGTCACAGCTTGCTGAAATGCTGTGGTGGCGTATAACTTGTCTATACAAGATTATAACAGCAAGGGAATACACGATGACGATACCGTGCGACAGCCTGTGGCTGGGTGCTGATCTGGTCACCCTGCGTGGCGGCCGCTATCACGTGATTGAAGATGGAGCGCTGGCCGTCACCGCCGGGCGCATCGTCTGGCTGGGTGCACGGCATGCATTGCCCGATTTCGCGCCGTCGCAAGTCACCGATTTCGGTGGCGGCATCATTACACCCGGTTTGATCGACTGCCATACCCATCTGGTGTTTGGCGGTGATCGCAGCGGTGAATTCGAACAACGCCTCAATGGCGTCAGCTATGCCGATATCGCCGCTGCTGGCGGTGGCATCCTTTCTACCGTCAATGCCACCCGCGAGGCGAGCCACGATAGCCTGCTCACCTCGGCACTGGCCCGTTTAAGACCCTTACTGGCCGAAGGGGTGACGACGATTGAGATCAAATCCGGTTATGGGTTAGCGCCAGACAGCGAGCTGAAAATGCTGCGGGTGATCCGTGAATTGGGGCGACAACAGCCGGTGCAGGTTGTTTCCACCTGTCTGGCCGCCCACGCCATTCCCCCCGAATACCGGCAACAGCCGGAGGCGTGGATCGATCTGGTCTGCCGTGACCTGCTGCCCACGGTGGTCAGCGAAGGGCTGGCGGACGCCGTTGATGCCTTCTGCGAGCATCTGGCGTTTAGCCCGGCGCAGGTCGAACGCGTGTTTCAGGCCGCACAGGCGCTTCACCTGCCGGTGAAACTGCATGCCGAGCAACTGTCATCGCTACACGGCAGTGCGCTAGCCGCTCGCTTTCAGGCGCTGTCCGCCGATCATCTGGAATACGCCACCGAGCAGGATGTCGCGGCGATGGCCGCCGCGGGCACGACCGCGGTGCTGTTACCCGGAGCCTATTACCTGCTGCGCGAAACACAATGCCCACCGATCGAACTGTTTCGCCGCTACGGTGTACCGATGGCTGTCGCCAGCGACTGCAACCCTGGCACCTCCCCCGCGTTGTCACTGCGGCTGATGCTCAACATGGCCTGCACCTTGTTTCGATTAACACCGGAAGAAGCACTGGCTGGCGTCACCTTACACGCGGCCCGTGCTCTGGGGCTGGAACAGAGTCACGGTTCGCTGGAAGCCGGTAAAGTGGCCGATTTTGTCCACTGGCCGCTGGCGCGTCCGGCAGAACTGGTTTACTGGTTGGGCGGTCAACTGCCCTGCACAACGATTTTTCGAGGAGAACAACGTCCATGACGCCATTTACCTTGATGGAGGGCGACAGCCCGCTGTTGCTCAGCATTCCCCACGCGGGTACCGATCTTACGCCGGAAGTAGCCGACCGGCTCACCCCCGCCGCTCGCCCGCTATCAGATACCGACTGGCATATTCCGCAGTTGTACGATTTTGCCCACGGGCTCGGTGCCAGCGTACTGGCGGCTAACTACTCACGTTTTGTTATCGACCTGAACCGCCCGGCCGACGACCAGCCACTGTATACCACCGCCACCACCGGCCTGTTCCCCGATATTTTGTTCGATGGCACGCCAGCATTTGCTCCCGGCAATGCGCCGTCTGACGCCGCTCGTGCCCGCTATCTGCGCGATATCTGGCATCCTTATCACCAACAGATCCAACAACAGCTGGCGCGCATCAAACAGCGCCACGGTTACGCGTTGCTATTCGATGCGCACTCTATTGCGTCGCGTATTCCACGCTTGTTTGATGGACAATTGCCAGACCTGAACCTGGGTACCAACGGTGGCCTGAGCTGCGCACCGGCTATTGAGTCAGCGTTGCTGGAGACATGCCACTCACAACAGCGCTGGAGCTGGGTTATGAACGGTCGTTTCCGTGGCGGCTACATCACCCGGGCTTACGGCCAGCCAGAACAACACCAACACGCAATGCAACTGGAGCTGGCGCAGTGTAACTACATGAGTGAACAGGCACCTTTCGCCTGGCAACCGGACAAGGCACAGGCATTACAGCCGATGCTGGAGCGCATCGTTCGCACCTTCATGGAGGCGGCGGCCAGACAGTATCATCGCTGACCGCCGGTGTATTAACGAGGCAGGCCGATTCTTGTGCTGGCGATAGCATTGTTATTATCAGCGTCGTTATCAGCGACGACAAAGCGATCGACCGTTTCTTTCATGTCACTGGCCTGCCTGTCGAGCAACTGGCTGGCCGTGGCTGCTTCGGACACCAGCGCGGCATTCTGCTGGGTCACTTGTTCCAGTTGATTGAGCGCCAGATGCACCTGATCCACACCCAGCGACTGCTCCCGCGCCGCCGTGGCGATATCACTGACGAAATCACGCACCTGAGACGTACTGGCCATGATCTGTTTCATGGTCTCACTGCTGCGAGCAACCAGCGTCACACCGGCATGCACCTGCTCAATGCTGGCTGAAATCAAATCCCGGATACGCTGCGATTCCCCCGCACTGCGCTGTGCCAGATTGCGCACTTCCGTCGCTACCACGGCAAATCCACGCCCTTGCTCACCCGCTCTGGCCGCTTCTACCGACGCGTTCAGCGCCAGCAAGTTGGTCTGAAACGCGATGGCGTCGATGGCGGCGGTGATTTGCGACATCTGCTCACTGGACTGCCGGATTTGCGCCATCGCATCGCTGGCCTGCATCGTAACGAGATCGGCGGCACTGATCTGCGCTTCCATCGTCGTCATCAGCCCGGACGCCTGACCGGCGTAATCCGCCGTCTGCTTCACTGCAATGGCTATCTGCTCCATGCTACTGGCGGTTTCCACCAGCGAGGCCGCTTGTTCGTCCGTTCGCTGCGCCAAATCCTGATTACCCTGCGCGATTTCGGTACTGGCGCGTTCCACCAGTTGTGCACCCTGCTTAATGGTGCTCACCACCATCTCGATGTTTTCCAGCGACCGGTTGTACGCCTGGTTCAATTGCGACAGCTCATCTTTACCCGGCACAGCCAAACGGCAGGTCAGATCGTTGCCCATTTCATCAATGGTTTTCAATGTAGACGTCAGCTGCTGGTACACATTGCGGGCCACCAGTACTGCCAGCAATAGCGCCAACACCACGGCCGCCACCGCACCGCCAAGATAACCATAGCCGCTTACCCGTGCCTGATATTCCAGCCGGTTCGCCCAGTTCAGCAATTCTGCGGAAGCAGCGTCCTCCACCACTTTTAATCGATCGATACGTTGAGTTTGCTGGCTAAACCACTCGTTAGCATCAATACCGAATCCACCGGTAGCCGCTTTAGCAAAGGCGGTATCACGCATTTTCAGCGCGGTTTGCGCCGCGGCATCGCTTAGTGAACTCTGCAATTGCTGCCTGAGCGCCGGTTCCGCGAACTGATTAAACGCGGTGGTGTAAGCATTCTCCATACCGACTAACTGGCTGAAACGCTCGTATTGCCCCGGAGCAAAGCGATCCACTGCAAACACTTCGGACAACAATGCCCGCATAATGCCCGCCTGCTCTTTGATATTCAGCAAGTTGTAATACGCCGCGACCCGGCTAACCAACCCCCCTTCGGTAACCAGATGGCTCATGTCGCCGACCAACGCGATAAGGTCGCTGACACTGGCGGTGTACCACCCGACAACTTGTGTGGTGGGCAGAGAGAAACCATCAACCTGGGAACGAAGTGAGGACAATGTTTGCAAGCGCTCCTGCAAGCGGCTTAGTCGCTGTGCAATATCACCAGCAGAGTCAGATAACACCAGCGCAGACCGGCTTTCCCACAACGCCGCCAGTGCCTTATCTGTTTCTCCTCGCTGCTCGCGTAACGGGTCGGCAAATTTCTGCCCTTTACTGCCAATGTAGCCTGAACTCATACCGCGTTCGCGTTGCAGGGCGTGTGCCGCATTGCCCGCTCGCTGCGCCAGTGTCAGTAACTGGGCAAACTGCACCATATCCTGCTCGGTATGACGCCGATCCAATACGCCATTGGTAGCAAACCACAGCAGCGCAATCAGTAATGGCGTCAGCGCCAGCGCAAACTTGTAACGGATAGAAAGCGAGGATAATCGCAGCATAAATGTCCCCCGAATGGTCCTCAAAAAACACCAGAGATAATCAATCGACTGATACTCACTTCATCGTCAATCATTGTAGAAACTTTATTTACATTAAAGGGATATGTTTGACAAAAAACAAAAAAATCAGTAATAGCGAGTTCTTATCGCACCATCCCCTGCCACACCGTATTGAAAAACCCAACAACAGTTTAAAACGATTAACACATTTTGGCGTTCGGCAGGCTAACACAGGGTGGCAGATCGTCGCAGTGAGAAACGCCACCATTACTCCCTACAGGGATGAAGAATTACCCCTTATGAGGTATTCGCATGACAGGTATTGTTACTCTGCGGTAACAGTATGCAGAGATAAATACCGTGTTATCACAATTAATCCACACACAACGCCTGACAGTCTGCGGCGCTTCTGCCAAAATAGGCGCATCCCCCCGTAGTGAAAATGATGGATTTTCTGTACATGGTTGCAAAAATTATTGATGGTAAAACGATTGCGCAGCAGGTGAAGGACGAAGTCGCCGTGCGCGTGAAACAACGACTGGCTGAAGGTAAACGCGCACCGGGGTTAGCCGTCGTGCTGGTAGGTGATAACCCTGCCTCACAGATTTACGTCGCCAGTAAGCGCAAAGTGTGTGAGGAAGTGGGCTTTGTTTCCCGTTCTTACGACCTGCCGGCCACCACCACCGAACCGGAGCTGCTGGCGCTGATCGACGAACTGAATACCGATACCGCCATTGATGGCATTCTGGTGCAGTTACCGTTACCGGCTGGCATTGACAACACCAAGGTGATTGAACGTATTGCCGCCGACAAAGATGTAGACGGCTTCCACCCGTATAACGTCGGCCGACTGTGCCAGCGTGCGCCGTTGCTGCGCCCTTGTACCCCACGCGGTATCGTCACGCTGCTGGAACGTTATGACATCAATATGTTCGGCCTGAACGCCGTGGTAGTCGGCGCGTCCAATATTGTCGGTCGTCCGATGAGCATGGAACTGCTGCTGGCAGGATGCACCACCACCGTCACCCACCGTTTCACCAAAGATTTACGTCACCACGTTGAACACGCTGACCTGCTGGTGGTCGCGGTCGGCAAACCGGGCTTCATTCCGGGTGAGTGGATCAAACCGGGCGCTATCGTTATCGATGTCGGCATTAACCGGCTGGAAAATGGCAAAGTCGTGGGCGATGTGAAGTTTGATGAAGCTGCTGAGCGCGCGGCGTACATCACCCCGGTACCGGGTGGAGTCGGGCCGATGACGGTCGCTACGCTTATCCAGAACACCTTGCAGGCTTGCGAGGAATACCACGACACTCCGGCACAGGCATAACCCTCATGAACGTATTCCATTTGGATAAACACCCGCACGTGGAACTGTGCGATTTACTGAAACTACAAGGCTGGAGCGAAAGCGGCGCCGCCGCCAAGCAGGTTATCGCCGACGGTGAAGTCACCGTCGACGGCCAGATTGAAACCCGCAAACGCTGCAAAATCGTTGCTGGTCAGGTAGTGAAGTTTGGCAGTGAATCAGTAACCGTACAGGCATAATCGCTGGTTTTCATGTTCACCAGAAACCGTAAAGGCCCGCAAGTCGGGCCTTTACTTTAGCGATACGCTGTCGTGATTATTTACGCCGCCAAGATTATTTACGCCGCCAAATAGTACCCTGCGGACCGTCTTCCAGCACGATGCCCATTTCCGTCAGCCGATTACGCGCCGCATCTGCCAGCGCCCAGTCTTTAGACTGACGAGCATCGTTACGCTGCTTGATCAGCGCTTCAATCTCCTGCACTTCGCCATCATCCGCCTGCGCACTGCTTTGCAGGAATAATTCCGGGTCATGCTCCAGTAAGCCCAGTACACCGGCCAACTGGCGCAACGCTGACGCCAGACCGCTGGCTGCCACAGCATCATCCGCTTTCAGACGATTGACCTCGCGAGCCATATCGAACAACACCGAATAGGCTTCCGGCGTGTTGAAGTCGTCGTCCATCGCGTCGCGGAAACGGTGCTCGAACGCCTCACCGCCTGCCGCTGGTACCGACGCATCAGTGCCACGCAGCGCAGTGTACAGGCGCTCCAGTGACGCACGCGCCTGCTTTAAGTTCTCTTCCGTGTAGTTCAACTGACTGCGGTAATGACCAGAAATCAGAAAATAGCGAATAGTTTCAGCATCATAGTGAGACAACACATCACGAACGGTAAAGAAGTTATTCAAGGATTTGGACATTTTCTCCCGGTCTACCATGACCATGCCGGAGTGCATCCAGTAATTGACATAGTCGCCACCGTGCGCGCAGGTAGACTGAGCAATCTCGTTTTCATGGTGTGGGAACATCAGATCAGAGCCACCACCATGAATATCGAAATGCTCACCCAGTTGCTTGCAGTTCATCGCAGAACACTCAATATGCCAGCCGGGACGACCATTGCCCCACGGCGACGGCCAGCTTGGCTCGCCCACCTTGGACATTTTCCACAACACGAAATCCATCGGGTTGCGTTTCACTTCGGTGATTTCCACCCGCGCACCGGCTTTGAGCTGCTCCAGATCCTGGCGGGACAACACGCCATAGCCCGGTGCGGTATCCACGGAAAACATCACGTCGCCGTTATCCGCCACGTAGGCATGACGACGAGCGATCAATTTTTCAACCAGTTCAATGATTTCCGCTATGTAATGCGTCGCACGAGGCTCTTCATCCGGGGAGAGGATGTTCAGCGCGCGAAAATCGGTATGCATCTCATCGATCATTCGGTCGGTGAGTTGCTCGATGGTTTCGCCGTTTTCCGTCGCACGCCTGATGATCTTGTCGTCAATATCGGTGATATTGCGAACATATTTAACGTCATACCCCAGATAACGCAGGTAACGCGCCACCACGTCAAACGCCACGAAAGTACGCCCATGACCGATGTGACACAGGTCGTAAACAGTTATCCCGCACACATACATGCCAACTTTGCCAGCGTGAATGGGTTTGAATTCCTCTTTTTGACGACTCAGGGTATTAAAGATCTTTAGCATCAGGGCATTCCATGGTGTTCGCAGGAGATGTACATCGTTGTCTGCGGTACGCGTAATAAAGTCAGTTTTTATCCGGTTTTCGGACGTAGCTGCGTATTGAAACCTGAACCCTGCCCTATTGCAAGCGGGCGCACCTAATATTCGTCTTTCCCCGCCATTTCACATTTTGCTCAGGCTAAAACGCATAAACCCGGCGATATCGCCGGGTTTATCTCGCAGCTAATGCAGATGAATATGCGCTATTGCGTGCTTAGCGTAAGCGAGGGTTGCTCATTACGGAGTATTTACCGCTGCCCAACAGTGCAATCGCGATACCGGCAAAGAAGTAAACGGCAACGCCTTCTGCTCCCCAGGCACCGGTTTTTTCCAGCATGAACAGTGCTTGCGGCTCAGCCAGCAACAAGGCAACAATCATCGTGGAGGAGAAAATAAGCGCGGCAGGACGTGTCAAAATACCGAGGATCATCAGAATCGGTGTCACCACTTCGCCCATGAATACACCGTAGGCAATAAAACCCGGCAGGCCGTGAGCCGCCAGCATTCCCTGAATGGGGCCGACACCTCCGATCAGCTTATGAACGCCGTGGAACAGCATCAAAATACTGAATGACAGTCGCAGAACCAGCTTACCGAAATCCGGGTTGTCTAATAGCTGATTAATCCGGTCTAACATAATTTACCTACCTGTATGATTATTGAGTGAGCAACGTGTTAACGAGAGTGACTATCAACTACAACAAGAATAAATTTAGAAAGTAAAAAAACATATCAAAATGATACTAGTTATTGATTTAGCGCAAGAAAAATATATTTCAAATTAATTCACCTAATTTTACTTATATTAATGAATTTATTTGAAATAGAATTCATCGCACGGTGCGCATTGTGCCGCCCACCACGCCCTGTGCTGACTCAGCCATTCACTTATGTTATAAGAGCGCTCTTGGCGGCTTGGCGCCTCGGTGAATATCTCTCATTATTCTGTGTATTATGGCTAAGTAAGGTTCATCTATGATTACGTTTCATACCAACCACGGCGATATCGTCATCAATACCTTCCCGGAAAAAGCGCCGGTTACCGTGGAAAACTTCCTGAACTACTGCCGCAGCGGTTTTTACAACAACACGATTTTTCACCGTGTGATCAACGGTTTCATGATCCAGGGTGGTGGTTTCGAACCCGGCATGAGCCAGAAAAGTACCAATGCGCCGATCAAAAATGAAGCGAACAACAGTCTGGCCAACAATCGTGGCACGCTGGCCATGGCCCGTACCAACGATCCGCATTCAGCAACCGCACAGTTCTTCATTAACGTCGTAGACAACGACTTCCTGAACTTCAAGTCTGAAACTGTGAATGGCTGGGGTTACTGCGTATTCGCTGAAGTGGCAGAAGGTATGGATGTGGTTGACAAGATCAAAGCCGTCTCTACCGGCCGCAGCGGTATGCATCAGGACGTACCGAAAGAAGACGTGATCGTCACCAGCGTAACCGTTAGCGAGTAACGCCTGCGGTATGTCGACGCTATTTATTAGCGATCTGCATCTGAGCGAACAGGAACCGGCGATCACCGCCGGTTTTCTGCGTTTTCTGCAAGAAGATGCCCCCAACGCCGACGCACTCTACATCCTCGGCGATCTGTTCGACGCCTGGATTGGCGACGACGACCCTGCCCCGTTGCACAAGACAGTCGCTCAGGCGCTAAAGTCGCTGACCGACAGTGGCGTGCCTTGCTATTTCGCGCACGGCAACCGCGACTTTCTACTCGGCAGGCGTTTCGCCCACCAGAGCGGTCTGCACTTGCTTGCCACCGAAACCGTGCTTGACCTCTATGGCAGACGCACTCTGTTATTGCACGGCGATACCCTGTGTACCGACGATCACGCCTACCAAAATTTTCGTCGTAAAGTGCATAACCCGCTTATCCAGCGGCTTTTCCTGTGGTTGCCCTTATCTTTTCGCCTGCGCATTGCTGCACGTATGCGTGCTGCCAGCCAGCGAGCCAACCAGCATAAATCCATGACGATCATGGACGTCAATGCCGATGAAGTGATTAACCGCCTGCACTACCATCACGCCACCCTGATGATCCATGGGCACACACACCGCCCGGCTATCCACGTTATCGATCAAGGCCGCGTAAAAGCAGAACGCGCGGTATTAGGCGCCTGGCATCAGGAAGGATCGTGGCTCCAGGTAACGGCGGATGACGTTCGTCTGAACTCGTTTCCATTGTAACGCCCCGTTTACACTGATTTTCCCTGTTAACGGCCCATTTCATCGCCACGCAACCGTTTTCCTCCCTTCTGGCTCATGGTATGCTCTACGCCCTCGCGGCCTGTGGCTCCGGTTTCAGGTCGCCGTTGCAGCGCGCAATGACCGTATCATTAACGTTCACTGTCATTGCACGTCATCAACATGAATTACTTCCGCCATGCAAACCACAGGAGCATTACAGGCATGTCATCCAACGCTGCCCCGGCGAAAATCGCTATTGTCATGGGTTCAAAGAGTGACTGGGCTACCATGCAGTTTGCTGCAGAGATCCTCACTACACTGAATCTGCCTTATCACGTTGAAGTGGTCTCCGCGCACCGCACGCCAGACAAACTGTTCAGCTTCGCCGAACAGGCGGACCAGAATGGCTTTGACGTTATTATCGCTGGCGCGGGCGGCGCTGCTCACCTGCCGGGAATGCTGGCAGCCAAAACGCTGGTGCCGGTGCTGGGCGTTCCGGTTCAGAGCGCTGCGCTAAGTGGTGTAGACAGCCTCTACTCTATTGTGCAGATGCCGCGCGGCATTCCTGTCGGCACTCTGGCTATCGGTAAAGCGGGCGCGGCCAACGCAGCCCTGCTGGCCGCCCAGATTCTGGCGCGTCACGATAGCGCACTGGCAACCCGTCTGGCGGCATGGCGTCAGGCGCAAACCGACGAGGTACTGAACCACCCAGATCCGAGGGAAGAAGCATGAAACCGGTTTGCGTACTGGGTAACGGCCAATTAGGCCGTATGCTGCGTCAGGCTGGCGAGCCGCTTGGCATCGCTGTCTATCCTGTCGGGCTGGATGCAGAGCCGGAATCCGTTCCGGTGCAACACAGTGTTATCACCGCCGAAATCGAACGATGGCCGGAAACGGCGCTGACCCGCCAGTTGGCGCAGCACGCCGCCTTCGTTAACCGTGATATCTTCCCGCGTCTGGCGGATCGCTACACCCAAAAGCAACTGCTGGATGAACTGGGTCTGGCCACCGCGCCCTGGCAACTGCTGGCTTCGGCACAGGAATGGCCAGCTGTTTTCGCCTCACTGGGCGAACTGGCAATTGTTAAACGCCGCGTCGGCGGCTATGACGGTCGGGGCCAGTGGCGTATCCGCACCGGCGAAGAGCACAGCCTGCCAGCCGACTGCTACGGTGAGTGTATTGTTGAGCAAGGCATCGCGTTTTCTGGCGAAGTTTCGCTGGTTGGCGCTCGCAGCGCGACAGGTGAATGCGTATTTTACCCACTGACCCACAATCTGCACGAAGACGGTATTTTGCGTACCAGTGTGGCGCTGCCGACCCCACAGCCCCACCTGCAGCAGCAGGCGGAACAGATGCTGTCAGCTATCATGCATCGTCTCGGTTACGTGGGCGTGATGGCCATGGAGTGTTTTGTGGTAGGCGATCGTCTGTTGATCAATGAGCTGGCCCCACGAGTACACAATAGCGGCCACTGGACGCAAAACGGTGCCTCCATCAGCCAGTTCGAGCTACACCTGCGTGCGATCCTCGATCTGCCGCTTCCTGCTCCGGTGGTTGCCAGCCCGTCGGTGATGGTCAATTTGATCGGCACCGATGTGAATATTGACTGGCTGACATTGCCGCTGGTACATCTGCACTGGTATGAAAAAGAGGTTCGTCCGGGTCGTAAAGTCGGACACCTGAATCTCTCTCATCCCGATAACGCGCGGTTGAGCCAGACACTACAGGCATTAGCGCCCCTGCTACCTGAGGCTTATCACTCTGGACTGGCGTGGGCACAACACCGGTTGGCTGATTAAGCAACCGGTGTCGACTACGGGTCAGCGGTGCATGCAGGTCAGTCATGACCCGCTGATACCCGTTTTGCTTGACGTTGCAGACAGGTTAGCTTTCTGGCAACGGGAATATTTAGGGCGTCTCATCGCCGGTACGATTTTTACGTGACATTATGACGATTGGGTTTATTATCTTCAGCGCGAATAAAATAAATACTTTGTGTCAGCTATTTATTTCACTCACGGACATCCAGAAAGAGAAATATTTCCGCTTTATTATTCACCAATTCAAATCAATTAACGCATCAAAAAAGATACCTCCCAAAATAAATTATTTAACGCATCAATCCTGATATTTTATTTTTGAATAATTGGGGTTAAAATAATTGACCTTTATTCATTTGTGTGATCGCCTCACTATTATTTCACACTGGTCAGGATATAGAATGCCGCCACAATAAAAGGTTACCCCGATTCACATGATGTCTCGTGTGACACCTGCGAATTACCCCTGTATTGGCCTGTAGCCGGTACGGCATTTTTTTATACTCTGTGTTCACCAAGGAGAAACTCGCATGAGCACAATTCAAGACAGCAGTCAGGTACTGGAGAACGCTTCAGGCTGGCGTAAAAGCGATACCGTCTGGATGCTGGGCCTGTACGGCACGGCCATCGGCGCGGGCGTGCTGTTTTTGCCCATCAATGCCGGTATTGGCGGTTTGATTCCGTTGATTATCATGGCAATTATTGCTTTTCCGATGACCTATTTCTCTCACCGCGCATTATGCCGTTTTGTTTTATCCGGTAAAAAAGGTGGTGAAGATATTACCGAAGTTGTAGAAGAGCATTTTGGTACTGGTGCGGGAAAATTAATCACCCTGCTTTATTTCTTCGCTATTTATCCAATACTGCTGGTTTATAGTGTCGCTATTACCAATACCGTTGACAGCTTTATTACTCACCAGTTGCATTTACCTTCACCACCGCGAGCGATTCTGTCTCTGATATTGATTTTGGGACTGATGTTTATCGTTCGCTTTGGCGAAGCGATGATCGTGAAAGCGATGAGCGTGCTGGTTTATCCGTTTGTGGCCGTATTAATGATGCTGGCGCTGTATTTAGTTCCGCACTGGAATACAACTGTTTTCCATAATATTTCCCTGACCAACAGCACCACAGGTAATGGCCTGCTGGCAACGCTGTGGCTGGCCATTCCGGTTATGGTGTTTTCCTTCAACCACTCACCGATTATTTCGTCTTTTGCGGTATCCAAACGCCGTGAATATGGCGATAACGCTGAGAGAAAATGCTCCCGTATCCTGGCTTGCAGCCACATCATGATGGTGTTGACCGTGATGTTCTTCGTATTCAGTTGCGTACTGGCACTCTCCCCGTCTGACCTGATGGAAGCGAAATCTCAGAACATTTCGATCCTGTCCTATCTGGCTAACCACTTTAATAACCCGGTTATGGGCTATCTGGCACCGGTTATCGCCACTATCGCCATTTCCAAATCGTTCCTGGGTCACTACCTGGGTGCAGGTGAAGGCCTGAACGGCATGATGACAAAAATGCTGCGCAGCCGCGGTAAGACAGTTTCAACCGCCAAACTGAACCGCATCACTGCCCTGTTCATGCTGGTCACCACCTGGCTGGTCGCCACACTGAACCCGAGCATTCTGGGTATGATTGAAACCATGGGCGGCCCGGTTATCGCTTGTCTGCTGTTCCTGATGCCGATGTACGCTATCCGTAAAGTACCGGCCATGCGTCAGTACAGCGGCGCGCTGAGCAACGTGTTCGTCACCCTGCTGGGCCTGATCGCCATCACCGCCATCGTTTACACCCTGTTCGAGTAATTCCTCTGTCCCTCCCGACGCAGGCGGTGCTGCTGCCTGCGTCAGCTGAAAGGAACCCCCTATGGTCAGCGTATTTGATATTTTCAAAATTGGTATCGGCCCTTCCAGTTCGCATACCGTTGGTCCGATGAAAGCTGGCAACATGTTCACCGACGATCTGGTCAACCTGTCTCTGATTTCATCGGTTGACGCCATTATTGTTGATGTTTATGGCTCGCTGGCTCTGACCGGCAAGGGCCACCACACCGATATCGCCATCATTATGGGACTGGCGGGCAATTTGCCAGACAGCGTGGATATCGACGCGATCCCGGCCTTTATTCAACAAGTACAGCACAGCGGCCGTCTGCCGTTGCTCAATGGGCGCTATGAGGTCAACTTCCCGCTGGACAGCGCACTGCGCTTCCAACCGGAGAACCTGCCGCTGCACGAAAACGGCATGACAATCCGTGCGCTCGACGCCAGTAAAAACGTGCTGTACAGCAAAACCTATTATTCGATCGGTGGCGGTTTTGTCGTCGATCAGGAACACTTCGGCCAGCCAATGGCACAGGAAGAGCGCGCGCCCTGGCCGTTCTATTCTGCCCGACAACTGCTTCAGCATTGTCACGATAATTGCCTGTCGCTGTCAGCGGTGGTGATGAAAAATGAAATCGCCATGCACGGCCGCGATGCGCTGGAAACGTATTTCGCCAGCGTCTGGCAAACCATGCAAAACGCTATTCATCGCGGTATGAATACCGAGGGCGTACTTCCTGGCCCGCTGCGCGTGCCACGTCGTGCCTCGGCGTTACACCGGTTATTGTTCACCAACGGGCGTTTTTCCAATGACCCGATGGATGCCATGGATTGGGTCAACATGTTCGCGATGGCGGTATCAGAAGAGAACGCCGCAGGTGGCCGGGTAGTCACAGCACCGACCAATGGTGCGTGTGGCATTATTCCTGCCGTGTTGGCCTACTACGACCGATTCATTCAACCGGTAACGCCAGACACGTACCTGCGCTATTTCCTGGCTGCCGGGGCCATCGGCATTCTGTTTAAAATGAATGCGTCGATTTCCGGTGCAGAAGTCGGTTGTCAGGGAGAAGTGGGTGTTGCCTGTTCGATGGCAGCAGCCGGTCTGGCTGAACTGCTGGGTGCCAACCCAGAGCAGGTGTGCATCGCGGCGGAAATCGGTATGGAGCACAATCTTGGACTGACCTGCGACCCGGTTGCTGGCCAGGTTCAGGTGCCTTGCATCGAGCGTAACGCCATTGCATCTGTTAAAGCGATCAACGCTGCCCGTATGGCAATTCGTCGCTCCAGCGAACCCCGTGTTTCTCTGGATAAAGTGATTGAAACCATGTACGAAACCGGCAAAGACATGAACGCCAAATACCGCGAGACATCCCGCGGAGGCCTGGCGATTAAAGTGGTGCAATGTGAATAAACACGATGTGCGCCTGAGCGCGCACCTCGTTAACCATTGATCTCATAACCAATTGTTCTCATAACCAATTGATCTCATACACAATTAGCCTCACTAGCAATCATCAGCATCACTAGCAACAACCTTTACTGACACCAGTCGCCAACAACAGTACCCGCAGCATAACGCGCTGATACGTCCAGGGAAAAATAAGCCACCGGGCTGATGCAACCACATCAGCCCGGTGTATTTTTAGTCATACTGTATTTTTGGATAATACCGTGTTTTGACTCGCCGCGTAGTCGAGTATTACGGGTGTCGAGTATCATGGATGTTGAAAATCGGTACGTTAAGCACCGCGCCCGCCGAGTAACGGTACGCTGTCAGGATGGTTTTTTCTCGTTGTCCGGCCAGGACCAGATCAGGTTGTTTTCTGCTGCAGACACATACCAGTCAAGTGCACTGGCGACCGGTTTCGGCATGGATTCAGCTGCTGTAACAGGGGTGGGTGTGTCAGTGTTTTTCTTACGAATGCGTAGCGGTGCACGAGACTGCCCACCATTTAAGCGCGCATTGAAGTTCTCTACCTCGGTATCAAACAGCACGCCTTCCAGTTGATGCAGACGGTTCAACCCACGCAGGATCGCCAGCAGGCTGCTCAGGGTAATGGACTCCCCCATCTCCGCCCGTTTGATGGTCGCGATGCCAAGCCCGGCGCGCTCGGCCAGATCCACCTGGGATAACCGCTGCTGAATACGTGCGTCTTTTATACGTCGACACAGCTCGGTGATGATGTCACCTTCGCTCATGGTACTGAATCTCATAATGCCGCTATCTGCCCCCACGCTAAGTTGCGCGCAGTTTATCATCACTCGCTGCAATCACAGCGATGGGCGAACAACTAAACGTCAGTTTCTCGATGCAGGTCAATTTTTCATAAGAAAAAAGTATGGATTCGACAGTGCGCATAGCACACGCGGCGTTCACACCGCGTGAGATAAAATGCGATGAAAACCGCTACCCGAAACGACCGGTAATATAGTCTTCAGTACGCCGCTCAGCCGGTGCGGTAAACAGCGAGTCGGTTTCGTTGTACTCGATCAGCCGACCATGATGAATAAACGCTGTGTAATCAGACACCCTCGCCGCCTGCTGCATGTTATGCGTCACCAGCACCAGCGTGAAACGGCGCTTGAGCGCGCCAATCAGTTCTTCGATCACCAATGTCGAGATCGGATCGAGCGCCGATGTCGGTTCATCCAGCAATAGTACTTCCGGTTCGATGGCGATAGCACGGGCGATCACCAGCCGCTGTTGCTGACCACTGGACAGCGTGAGTGCATTGTCGACGAGTCGGTCTTTTACCTCATGCCATAATGCCGCCGCCCGCAGGGCGCTTTCCACCGACTCATCCAACAGACGTCGGTCTTTCACCCCCTGCAAGCGCAGGCCGTAAATCACGTTTTCATAGATGGATTTAGGAAAGGGATTGGGACGCTGAAAAACCATACCGACCCGGCGGCGCAACGTCGAGACATCCAGCGACGGATCGTTGATACACATGCCCTGTAAACGGATGTCGCCATCAATACGGCAGCTATCCATCAAATCGTTCATGCGATTAAAACAGCGCAGCAAGGTAGATTTGCCGCAACCCGACGGCCCAATCAGCGCCGTCACACGGTTTTTCGGAATACGCAAAGAGATATCACACAGCGCTTGTTTATCGCCGTAATACAAATTCAGCCCGTCAACTGACAGCGCCGTTTGTTCATCAGTTAACCGGTGGACGTCCATCACGGGGAGTCGCTCCAGCGGTTTAGGCATACCCATCATTATTCTCCCGCCACTTAGAGTGACATCGCACGGTATTTTTCACGCAACACATGGCGAATGCCAATCGCCGCCAGATTCAACGCCACCACAATCAACACCAGTAGTAACGCGGTGGTATACACCAGTGGGCGAGCCGCTTCCACATCCGGGCTCTGAAACGCCAGATCATAAATCTGGAACCCCAGGTGCATGAATTTCCGCTCCAGATGCAGATAAGGAAAGATATCGTCCACCGGCAGTACCGGTACCGATTTCACCACCCCCACCAACATCAGCGGCGCGGTTTCGCCTGCTGCGCGCGCCACCGCCAGAATCAGCCCGGTCATCATCGCGGGGACCGCCATCGGCAGCACTACACGCCACAGGGTTTCCGCCCGGGTCGCCCCCAGCGCCAGCGAGCCATGACGCACTGATATCGGAATGCGTGACAACCCCTCTTCCGTAGATACTATCACCACCGGCAACGTTAATAGCGCCAGCGTCAGCGACGCCCACAGCAATCCCGGCGTACCGAAAGTCGGGTTCGGGAGCGATTCGGCGTAAAACAGACGATCCAACGTACCGCCCACCAGATAAACAAAAAAGCCCAGTCCGAACACACCATAGACGATGGACGGCACCCCAGCCAGATTCGCCACGGCAACCCGTACCCAACGGGTCAGGCTGGTGTTATCAGCGTATTCATGCAGATAAACCGCCGCCACCACGCCTAGTGGCATCACGATAACCGACATCAGAATAACCAGCAGCACGGTGCCGAAAATGGCGGGAAACAGCTGACCGGGACTACTGTCGTCGGGTTCAAACCGGCTTAACAGGCTACCTATCACCTGCAGCGTCTGGTGCGCCTTTTCGGAGAGGGTCATCGCATTCGGGTACCACGCCCGCTCAATCATTCTGACCGGGATGGTATGCAGTTGACCCTGCGCATCGCGTAGCGACACCGCCGTGCGGTTGATATCAGCATTGAACGCCATCAGTTGTTGATTAAGCGCACTGAAGTGGCGCTCCAGTGCGGCTCGCTCGGCACCAAGGCGTGCCTGTGCCTGCTCATTTAGCCGGTTTTCCCGCCGCAGTTTTTCTTCCTGCAACCGCAGTGCGTCAAACTGCTGGTTCACCCGGCTCATCTCCCCCAGGCGCAGCGTCTGAGCATGCGTCATCAATTGATGCACCTGCGCAATCCGCTGCTGTAGCGTTGACGGCAGATTGTCGGACACCAATGGCTGCCCGTCTTCCGTCATACCATCAAGATAACCATACGCCATACCGTTGGTGGTCCGGCGCACCGCCAACACATCCGCTGGCTGGCTGGCATGGGTCACCGAGGCGGACAGCAATGTCTGGAAACTCTGGCCGTAAGACTCTCGCCACCCGGTTTTAAGCAGATAGCGCGTAGCACCTGATGTAGGCGCATTGACGACACCGGCATCCGCCAGTTGCTGGTGGGTCAGCGGTTGTTCATCATAGCGCTCGCCGATCAACTGACGGGGATTGCCCTGTGCATCGTGCAGGCTAAACGACCATACCGGCTGCGGCCACAGGTAGCGCGCGCTCTGCCCAACCAGCAGCACGAACACCGCAACGATGGCAATCAGGCTGAACGTAATCGCAGACGCCGTGAGCCATACCCAGGGTGTTCCGGTGCGAAACCAACGCATCATGACAGTTCTCCCTCGTCGCGATAGCGGCGACGTAAACGCTGACGAATGATCTCCGCCAGCGAATTCACCACAAAGGTAAAGAGAAACAGTACCAACGCGGCTAAAAACAGCACCCGATAGTGCGCGCTGGACATTGCCGCTTCCGGCATTTCAATCGCGATATTCGCCGCCAGCGATCGCAATCCCTGAAACAAGCTATTGTCCATCACCGGCGTATTACCGGTCGCCATCAGCACGATCATGGTTTCACCCACCGCACGGCCAAAACTCAGCATCAGGGCAGCAAAAATGCCGGAACTGGCTGATGGCAGCACCACCCGCCACAACGTTTGCCATGCGGTGGCGCCCAATGCCAGCGACCCCTGACTCAGGCGAGCCGGTACGCTGAACAACGCATCCTCCGCCAGCGAAAAAATCAACGGAATCAAGGCAAACCCCAGCGCAACCCCCGCGACCAGCGTATTGCGCTGACTAAAACGATCCCCCATCCATTGCCACAGTGGTTGCCCCAGTAAGCGTGAATCGAGCCACGGCCCCAACCAGCACGCCAGCGCCAGCATCAGCAACATCGCCGGTATCAACAACAAGGCATCCCACCCAGCCGAGACACCACGTCGCCAGCGGGCAGGCAGTTGTTCCAGCAACCACCCACATCCCAACACCGCCACACCCCATAGCAGCGGCAGCAACAGGATAGCGGTCAGGTACGTCGCCATACGGGGGGCCAGCCACAACGCGGCAATCAGCCCGATCACCACCGTCGGCAGCGCCCCCATGATTTCCATCGCAGGTTTGATCCAACGCCGTAGCGTCGGCGTCATGAAACAGGCGGTATAAATCGCCGCCGCCAGCGCCAGCGGTGCCGCGAATAACATGGCATAGAGCGCTGCTTTAAACGTGCCGCTCAATAACGGAACCAGACTGAATTTAGCCTGATAACTGTCGTCGGCGGCGGTCGGTTGCCAGACATAATCCGGTTCCGGGTAGTTTTCATACCAGAGCTTTTGCCACAGCCCACGCCAGCCAATATCAGGATACGGATTATCGAGTTGATACGGTCGCCAGTCCGTGTCCGTTTCCAGCAACAGTGCTCGCCCA
This sequence comes from Dickeya zeae NCPPB 2538, assembly GCF_000406165.1. Classification (NCBI taxonomy): domain Bacteria; kingdom Pseudomonadati; phylum Pseudomonadota; class Gammaproteobacteria; order Enterobacterales; family Pectobacteriaceae; genus Dickeya; species Dickeya zeae. The sequence goes on from NZ_CM001977.1 coordinate 3,153,203, forward strand.
CGCGGGGAAAATGCCGCGATTCGGGCCTGTGGTGCCAGTAACGCGCTCATCAGCTCGCCGGATTGCTTACTGGCAAACAACGAGAAATGCCCTTGCGGGTCAAGGGTGGCAAAAACGCGGCGGCGCGGCTCAACAATCAGATTCAGTTGCCGTCCATCGGTGGGGAAAATACGAATTTCACTCAAATGCGGCCCGGTTGTCGTCGGGGTATCGAACCATTGGCTGACGCGCCCATCAGCGGATTTGATCAGCAACGAATGTCCGCCAGCCAGCAGCGATAACGACAGTGGTGCCGTTCCCGGCAAGGTGACCGTTTCACGGGCGGTAAGCACTTGCTCACGCAGTTGCCATACCGTCAGGCGGTTGCCACTCAAGGTATAGAGCTGCTGACCATCCGGCGATAACAGCAGTTGTTGCACAGGTTCGTCGGGTTGAACCTGCGACACCGCTTGCAGGTCCGCGAGCGTCAACATGTCGACGGGTGGGGTATTGAGCGACAACGCATAAAGCTGCAAACGGTTCTCCGCGTCAATCAACGCCATCCACAACATATCGTCTGACTCGGCAATCGCCAGTTGTCGCAGCGGCTGCGTCGCCCCAGCCAGGCGAAGCGAATGCTCACCCAGCGGGTATCGCCATTGGGGTATACCGGCGCTGGACAACGGCAAATCCGGGCGGAGCACTCTCAGTGCCCCGTCAGCCTGCCCCAGCACCAGTAGTGGGTGCTCACCGGTACTGATCGCCGCCACGGCGACCGACGGCGCCACCGACACACTGGCGTTAACCTGCCCGCGCGCAAGATCGATAAACTCGCCGTTTCCCCCGGCATCAACCCGAAAAGCCCAGCGGCCGCTATCATTAATGCCAAGCGCCAGCGTCGGGTCATGGCTATCGACAGCCACAGGCTCCAACGGGCGAATTGACGCGGACGAAAATAGCGGGATCACCACATACAGCAGATAAATAAAGATAGTCAGTAACGCCAGCAATACCAGCCACCCGCTGCCCACCACAATCCGGCGCGTCAGCCGGTCGATGAACGCCCGCTGTTTGTCCCGATACGCTAAATTGCCTGAGTCTGCCATCTGTCGCCGTTGTTCCTGCTGTGTCGAAAATATGACCATCTTCTTGCATTGAGAAGAGGAAATGAAATATCCCGTCGCAGACGGGGTAACATATGTTGCCTTTACACCTGTAATATGACAATGGTAAGTCGATACGCGCATTCGCTTTTATCGTCATTTGCGCGCCATAATGAACGTGGATAGTAGCTGCACTTAAGTAAAAATAGTGTAACGGAGCGACAATGAGTCAGGACAAACTCTACATAGAAAAAGAGTTGAGTTGGTTATCCTTTAATGAACGTGTGTTGCAGGAAGCCTCGGACAAAACCAATCCACTGATTGAACGGATGCGATTCCTGGGTATCTATTCCAGCAATCTGGACGAGTTCTACAAAGTTCGTTTTGCTGACCTGAAGCGCCGCATCCTGATCAATGAAGAACAAGGCTCCGATGGCGAACTGCGCCAATTACTCGGCAAAATCCAGGCCCGGGTACTGAAAACCGACCAACAGTTTGACAATCTGTACAACGAATTGCTGTTGGAGATGGCCCGTAATCAGATCTTTTTGGTGAACGAGCGTCAGGTCTCTTCCAATCAGCAAATCTGGCTGCGCGAGTATTTTCGACAGAACCTGCGCCCGCACATCACACCGATTTTGATTCTGCCGGAAACCAATCTGGTCGAGTTTCTGAAAGACGATTACACCTATCTGGCGGTAGAAATCATTCGCGGTGAAAAAACCGACTATGCGCTGCTGGAAATTCCATCTGACAAGGTGCCCCGCTTCGTCGACCTGCCGCCGGAAGCGCCACATCGTCGCAAAACCATGATTCTTATCGACAACATCCTGCGTTACTGCCTGGATGATATTTTCCGCGGCTTTTTCGATTTTGACGCGCTAAACGCTTACTCCATGAAAATGACCCGTGACGCCGAATACGATCTGGTCACGGAAATGGAATCAAGCCTGCTGGAATTGATGTCCTCCAGTCTGAAGCAACGCCTGACCGCCAAACCGGTACGGTTCGTCTATCAACGCGATATGCCAGATGCGATGGTGGAATGCCTGCTGCATAAACTGGGGATCTCCTCTTATGATTCAGTGATCCCGGGCGGGCGTTATCACAACTTCAAAGATTTTATCGGCTTTCCGAATATCGGCCGCGCCAATCTGGTCAACAAACCGCTGCCACGCCTGCGCCATCACTGGTTCAGCCAGTTCCGCAACGGGTTTGACGCCATTCGCCACCGCGATGTTCTGCTCTACTACCCGTACCATACGTTTGAGCATGTGCTGGAATTACTGCGCCAGGCGTCTTTCGACCCCAGCGTGCTTTCGATCCGCATCAATATTTACCGTGTGGCGAAAGATTCCCGCATCATCAATTCCATGATCCACGCCGCCCACAACGGGAAGAAAGTCACGGTGGTGGTGGAATTGCAGGCACGCTTTGATGAAGAAGCCAATATTCACTGGGCCAAACGGCTGACAGAAGCGGGCGTTCACGTTATTTTCTCCGTGCCGGGGCTTAAGATCCACGCCAAGTTGTTCCTCATCTCTCGCAAGGAAGGGGATAACATCGTGCGTTATGCGCATATCGGTACCGGTAACTTCAACGAGAAAACCGCCCGCCTGTATACCGACTATTCGTTGCTGACCGCCGATGAGCGCATCACCAACGAAGTGCGCCGGGTGTTCAACTTCATTGAAAACCCATACCGCCCGGTCAGCTTCCACCATCTGCTGGTGTCGCCGCAAAATTCCCGTGATCGTCTGTATCAGATGGTCGATCAGGAAATAGCCAACGCACAGGCGGGTCTGGAAGCGAAAATCACGTTGAAAGTCAACAATCTGGTGGATAAGGGGCTGGTGGACAGGCTGTATGCCGCCTCTGGTGCCGGAGTAAAAATCAACCTGCTGGTTCGTGGCATGTGCTCACTGATTCCAGAACTCCCTGGGATCAGCGATAATATTCGGGTTATTAGTCTCCTTGACCGCTACCTGGAACACGATCGCGTCTATGTATTCCATAACGGTGGCGACCACAAGGTATTCCTGTCATCTGCTGACTGGATGACTCGTAATATTGATTACCGTATCGAAGTCGCGGTGGAAGTGCTTGACGACAGGCTGAAGGAACGGGTGCTGAACATACTGGATATCTTGTTCAGCGATACGGTAAAAGCCCGTGTGGTAGACAAGGAGCTGAGCAATCGCTACGTCACCCGCGGTAACAGGCGCAAAGTGCGCGCCCAGACTGCCATCTATGACTATATCAAGGCGCTCGAGCAACCCGGAGAACAGGCCTGACCCAATGCCTTTAATGAATCACACTACCGAACAACCTCAGGAATTCGCGGCTATCGACCTGGGCTCCAACAGTTTCCATATGGTGATAGCCCGCGTTGTTAATGGTGCGCTGCAAGTATTGGGCCGCCTGAAGCAACGCGTACACCTGGCCGACGGGCTGGACAGCCAAAACCGGCTTAGCGAGGAGTCCATCCAGCGCGGGCTAAGCTGTCTGGCGCTGTTTGCCGAACGGCTACAGGGCTTTCCCGCCACCAACGTGTCGATTGTCGGTACCCATGCGCTACGCCAGGCGGTCAACGCCCAGGATTTTCTGCGGCGCGCTGCCAAAATTATCCCCTACCCGATTGAGATTATTTCCGGTAATGAAGAAGCGCGTCTGATCTTCATGGGTGTAGAACACACCCAACCGGAAAAAGGCCGCAAGCTAGTTATCGATATCGGCGGTGGTTCTACCGAGCTGGTCATCGGCGAGGACTTCGAACCGATGCTGGTGGAAAGCCGTCGTATGGGGTGCGTCAGTTTCGCCCAACAATTTTTCCCCAACGGAGAAATCAGCGAAGCCAACTTCAAGCGTGCCCGCCTCGCCGCGGCCCAGAAGCTGGAAACGCTGGCGTGGGAATACCGTATCTACGGCTGGGATTACGCACTCGGTGCCTCCGGTACCATCAAAGCCACCTGTGAAATTCTGGTGGCGATGGGAGAAAAAGACGGTCTTATCACCCCGGAACGGTTGGAAATGCTGCGTGAGCAGATCCTACAGTTTAAAAACTTTCGGGCGCTCAGTCTGCCCGGCCTGACCGAGGATCGTCAAACCGTGCTGGTGCCAGGCTTCGCGATTCTGTGCGGCGTATTTGACGCGCTCGCTATCAAGGAATTGCGTTTGTCAGACGGGGCATTACGCGAAGGGGTACTCTATGAAATGGAGGGCCGTTTCCGCCATCAGGATATCCGTATTCGCACCGCGCAAAGCCTCGCCAGCCATTACAACATTGACCGGGAACAGGCAAAACGTGTGCGGGAAACTGCCGAACAGCTTTACACGCAATGGGCGCAGCAGAATCCGTCACTGGTACACCCACAACTGGAAGCACTGCTGAAATGGTCGGCGATGCTGCATGAGGTGGGTCTCGGCATCAACCACAGCGGTATGCACCGTCATTCCGCCTATATTTTGCAAAACACCAATCTGCCCGGTTTCAATCAGGAACAGCAGCAACTGCTGGCGTTGATGGTGCGGTTACATCGCAAGGCGGTGAGGCTCGAAGAATTGCCACGCTTCAATCTGTTCAAAAAGAAACACTATCTGCCGATGGTGCAACTGCTGCGTCTGGCTACGTTGTTAAATAACCAGCGTCAGGCGACCACAACGCCAAAAACGTTGCGCCTTATTGCCAGCGAAACCGCATGGACGCTTATCTTCCCGCAGGGGTTCTTCAATCAAAACATGTTGGTTCAACTTGATTTGGAACGAGAACAACAGTACTGGGACGACGTCAGCGGCTGGAAACTGTACATCGAAGAAGAGCCGGTCTGATGGTTTCAGGCCGGCAGCCGCTGTGCTGTCCGGCCTGTTATTATCAAATCCGCTTTTTCTGTGATAATGTTCGCACTATTACAGCCAATCGCACATCTGATACCCCTTTCACCGCGCTTTTTACCCCACTCACGTTGACCATACCGCCAGCTTGTGCCTAAATAAAATACAGCGAATGTTCGCTATAACATGGAAACCGAAAACCAATGACAACCCTAACCCATAAACGACGCATCGCCCTTCGTCAGCGACGACGATCCGGTACGCGCATCGCTCGTACTATCCTCATGATTAGTTTTATTATTCTGCTTGGTCGTTTTGCCTATTCCGCCGTCGGCGCGTTTTTCCACCACCAGAACATACAGCAACAACGTGTCACACAGCCTGTTGCCCCGACAGTCACCTCAACAGCCGTGACACCCCAACGCGAATAGCATCTATACTGATGCCGTTGATGCCTGATGTATTACTCATGAAATTGCGCCTGGTGCTGTAGCATCCTGTGGTTGTGCCATTTTATGCACCTGTCTACGCTTTTCGTCTGCGCATTTCAGTCCATACTCAATACATCATCTCAATATTGACGAGAGAACGCTGACGAGAAAGAGGTACCACTATGGCCAGCGGCTGGTCTAATGACGGAGCGGTTCAGGATCAAATTGACGCCACGGTGGATGACGCCATCGCCCATGCCCGTAGTCTGCTACATCAGGGTGACAGCGCGCACTATTGTGAAGAATGTGGTGATGCTATCCCGCAAGCTCGCCGTCAGGCTCTGCCGGGTGTCCGCTTTTGCGTGCAGTGTCAGGAAAAGAGAGATAAAAAACACGCCCTTAACAGCGGTTATAACCGGCGGGGCAGTAAAGACAGTCAGCTACGCTAAATAATACGGGCATGACGCAGACACGACATCTGCCTGACTAACATCACGCCCCACCAAAAGCCTTACAACCTTATTCCCAATGATTCCCCATTCACCGCACGACCAGCACCGATGTCTGGGCGTGGCGAACGATTGCCGCAGCGTTTGACCCCAGCAGGTAGGTTTTCACATTCGGGCGCCGCGAACCAATCACAATCAGGTCCGCTTCGATCTCCTGAGCCAGTTCCAGCACTTCATCACGTGGGATACCAAAACTGATGCTGTGAGACAGTTTGTCCGCGGGCAGATCGATGGTTTTCAACAACGCATGCAGTTTTTCATCCGCTTTGATCACCGCTTCATTCTCAAACTCTTTGATGCCAAACGAGTAAGCCGACATAAACGCCGAGGCATCAGGCAACGCATAGAATAAGTGAACGGTCGCGCCAGATTGCCTGGCCAGTTCCACCGCGTGCGACAATGCCTTTTGCGTCAACGTTTCTTCATCAATATCCACGGGTACTAAAATGGTCTTGTACATCATCACGTCCTTAAGTCAGCCATCGCTATACTCAAAGCGTAGCCCCGTTTGCCGCGGTGCGACATCGTTTTTCAGGTATTTGTGAAGCGAGGCCAGGTTTAGTGCCGATAGGGGCTATCTGATACAACCACAAGCGAATACAACGGGTTATCTGGCAACCTTGCCTGCCTGCGGTAACGGGAGTAGTCTTGCCCGAGTTCAGCCCCTGACCCACAGACTGCAAGCATGACAACTCTTGATGCGCTGTTCTTACGGCTATCACGCTCTCGTTTCCGCCAGCGTTTTCATCTGGGTGCCAAAGAGCGCGACTACTGCTTTAGCAAAGGCAAAGAGCAAATTGCGGCTCATGCCGCCGATTTTATCGCCCGAAGGCTGGCACCGGCAGAACCGACCAACGACGGTAAACAGACCCCGATGCGCGGCCATCCGGTGTTTATTGCCCAGCACGCCACCGCGACCTGCTGCCGGGGCTGTCTGGAGAAATGGCATCAGATAAGCACACACCGCCCGCTCACCGATGACGAACAGCGCTACATTGTCGATGTTATTCTGCGCTGGCTTGAAAACGATCTACTGCACCACACGCCTTAACGTTGTGCCTGCCACGCCTGTAAAATCACCGCGGTGTCTTTCACCAGCAAGGTATTACCGGGGATGATGAAGTCGCGCCAGACATCGTTATGCTGGTCGATAAGTTGTGCTGCACTCACTGCCCGCCTATCCGCCGTGGTGTGGGCATCACCGACCACCGTTTGCGCATAACCACGGCTGGCGGCATTCTTGATGGTGGCATCAACACAATAATCCGTCGCACAGCCACATAACGTAAAGTGCTTCACCTGAAGACGGTCCAGAATCTGCGCCAGTTCGGTACGGTAAAACGCATCACAGGCTGTTTTAGTCACCGACATGGCATTGGCAGGCCGATGTAGTGAAGGCAGCACCTGCCATGCTTCGCTGCCGGGCAACATGTCAGCGTCCGTATGCTGGATAAAAATGGTCTGATCCGCGGCGTCAATCAACTGATTGATACGCTCAGTCACACTCTCCTGCTGATAGCGCGGCGTAGCGAACACCCCATTTTGCATATCGACAACGATTAACACCTGCATGTTTACCTCCGAAAGCCATAGCGCAAAACGCTATCATACTGCGCTATCGTGCAGTCAGACATCATTCATGACGGGAAGCATCGCATGAAAAGAAACGGAGTGTGGGAAACTGGAATAGTAAATGGGGACAACAGCAGAAACGAAAACGGGCCAGCATAATGCTGACCCGTTAGAATTTTGGCGGAGGAGTAGAGATTCGAACTCTAGAACGCTTTCGCGTCGCCGGTTTTCAAGACCGGTGCCTTCAACCACTCGGCCACTCCTCCGCAACGACGCGAACTATAAACAGTGTGTCGGATATTGTAAAGTGACATAACGTTCAATCGCCTGAAAAACAGGCAACAACTGATTGAAAGTATACAAAATCGCCATCAGACTCAAACTTTTACCGTCAAGTAGGTTCAAGTCAGTAAAGAAGGGTAAAACGGCTTTAATAACATAGTGCAACTACTTACTCTCTCTACAGACACAATGGCCCCCTTAACAGAGAGAGTCGTTATTATGGATCGTATCATTGCCTCCTCTACGCGTGAGCAATCGCTGCTCAGTACCCACAAGGTGCTGCGTAATACCTATTTCCTGCTGTCGCTAACGCTGGGTTTCTCTGCTGTCACTGCCACGCTTAGCACCATGCTGAATCTGCCGTCACCGGGATTTCTGCTGACGATTATCGGCTTTTACGGCCTGATGTTCCTGACCTATCGTCTGGCTGACCGCCCGGCGGGGATCCTCGCTACATTCGCGTTGACCGGATTTATGGGTTATACCCTCGGTCCACTACTGAATGCGATGATTGCCGCAGGTGCGGGTGACATTATTATGCTGGCGTTGGGCGGGACCGCACTGGTGTTCTTCTGTTGTTCCGCTTACGTGCTGACCACCCGTAAAGACATGTCTTTCCTGTCCGGTATGCTGATGGCCGGTTTCGTCGTCTTACTGGTGGCCACCATCGCTAACCTGTTCCTGCATTTACCGGGGTTACATCTGGCGATCAGTGCGATGTTTATCCTGTTTTCTGCGGGCGCGATTTTGTGGGAGACCAGTAACATTATCCACGGTGGCGAAACAAACTACATCCGTGCAACCGTCAGTCTGTATGTTTCCATCTACAACCTGTTTGTCAGCCTTCTGAGCCTGTTGGGTATGTCCCGCAGCGAGTAACGCCAGCCGACATCAGGCAACCAGACAAGGCACCTTCGGGTGCCTTGTCGCATTTGGGCCATCCGGGAAACAAAAAATGGTGAGGTGCTGTCGATATTCCGACGAAGGCTCCTCACTGACGTATCAACCTATCCCCATAAGCCCGCATCCAGTCAGCCAAAGAATCCAGCGTGTCACGCAACGTCTTTCCCAAAGCAGTGATTTCATATTCCACTCGTGGTGGTACTTCGGCATAGACCGTGCGGCAAACTAGTCCACGTAATTCGAACAAACGCAGTTGCCGGGTTAGCTCTTTCTGGGTGATGGGAGCCACCGCACGCTGTAGATCGCTAAAGCGCATGGGTTTGTCGATAATGATCAGCCGATACAGGATGGGAATAGCCCACTTACCGGAGATCAGGTTCACGAAGTCCACCATCGGGCAACGTTCCGTGGACTGAACATCTGCCGACGCCTGCCTGAGTATTGCCATAACTATCCATCCTCTCCATTAGTATCCAAAAGGTGCCTACTATGCAAAGGATACCATTAATCAGATAATATAGCTTTCAGCTCATCAGAAGGATAACAGCATGCTAAGACTGCAAGATAAATATACGCTGATCACGGGGGGTACCAGTGGCATCGGCCTGGAAACTGCACGTCAATTTTTGAAAGAAGGCGCAATGGTCGCCATCACCGGACGCAACCAAGAAAGCCTGTCGGCAGCCGGTAGGGAATTGGGTGATACGGTGCTGCTACTTCAGAGCGACGCTGGTGATATGGCTGACCAGCGCACATTGGCCAAGCAGATTGCACAGCATTGGCCACGCCTTGACGTACTGTACGTAAATGCAGGTGATGTGTCGCACCGCCCGTTACAGGAGTGGGATGAAGCGACGTATGACCGGCTCATGGATACCAATCTCAAAGGCCCATTCTTTCTCATTCAGTCCTTACTGCCCTTGCTGGCAAATCCGTCTTCCGTCATTTTGTGTGGTTCGGTCAGTGCACATATAGGCCTGCCGCAAAGCAGCGTCTATGCTGCCAGCAAGGCAGGATTACTCTCGCTAGCCCGCACCTTGTCCGGCGAACTTGCAGGAAGAGGCATTCGGGTCAATGGCTTAAGCCCAGGCCCGACTGAGACGGCGGCCCTAGGCAAGCTGGGGCTTCCACCACAGGAAGAGGACGCCTTACGTGAACAGATTAAGCATCTCGTCCCCATCGGCCGTCTGGGTACGCCGTGGGAATTGGCAAAAGCGGCGGTATTCCTGGCCTGCGATGAGTCCAGTTTTGTCGTCGGCACTGAACTGCAAGTTGATGGTGGCGTGGGCAACCTCTAAGTACACCGTTTCCCCCGTCCTTGATGCATGTACCTTCTCTGCGTCTGTCGCAAAGTTTGCTAGACTAGGCCCGTTTTCACGTGATACCGAGGCAATATGTTAGAGTTTGAAGGCAAGGTCATCGAAACCGATGCCCAGGGATATCTGAAAGATAGCGGCGACTGGCAGGAAGACATGGCTCCACTATTAGCAGAGCAGGAAGGCATCACGCTCACCGAGGCGCACTGGGAAGTGGTGCGTTTTGTCCGGGCGTTTTACCTCGAATTTAATACATCCCCTGCTATCCGTATGCTGGTTAAAGCCATGGCCCAAAAATACGGTGAGGAAAAAGGCAACAGCCGTTATCTTTATCGTCTGTTTCCCAAAGGCCCGGCCAAGCAGGCGACCAAAATCGCCGGGCTGCCAAAGCCGGTGAAATGTATCTGAGCATCCAGACCGAACAGACTGGCTCCGGGGTCAGTAACGGATAGAAAAATCCCGCTCATCCGGTGCTGCATGGGGCTCAGTCAACACCTTATCCACCCGAGCATGACGCGGCCCCCCTTGCTTTAACCAGGCCAGCAGTTGCGCGACGTCACGCTCTTCGCCACTGGCGACAATTTCCACACTGCCGTCATCACAATTTCGGACATAACCACACACCCCCAACTGTCGGGCCTGGAGTTGGGTGTGGTAGCGAAAACCGACGCCTTGAACCATCCCGTAAACCCACACAATCACGGACATTGTCGACATCTTTTCCTCCTCCTCTGTCACATCGGTGTTGTGTAAAAATGCATCAGGGTTAACGCCTTTTTACCTGCATCCAGCCTATTATTAATACAGCAGGAAGACTGACTGGCTTGTTACCTGAATGAACATCACCACCACGCCTGATGACTTGAAAATCACACGCCGTCCCCCCATTTAGGGTTCGTAATACGTTTCTCGGGAGGTCATATGATTAACTGTAAATTCACCATCGGACAGCAGATTCGTCATAAACTGCTGGGGTACCCAGGCGTCGTCATTGATATTGATCCTGAGTATTCCCTTGCACAACCCAAGTGGGAAGAACTTTCAGTCAACGACACCTTGCGAACGGCCCCGTGGTATCACGTAGTGATGGAAGATGAGCATGGCCGCCCTATTCACACCTATCTGGCGGAAGAACAACTGATCAACGAAGGGCCCAACCCTTCCGATCACCCGTCGCTGGATGAACTGGCGGCCACCATCCGACGCCGCGCACCGCGTCTGCTGCACTGACACCACACCCATCACCCATGAACGTGATGCGATGTGGTGTGATAAGTGCAATATACGCCTGCCGTTAGTGGCGCTCCTGATAGGAACCTGAGGCGAGAGGCTTACTTTCCCAACCCCAGGCGGGGAATTTCGATTTTAGGGCAACGATCCATCACGACCGATAAACCGGCGTCATGCGCCAGCACTGCTGCCGCCTCATTGATGACGCCAATCTGCAGCCACAACACACGCGCCCCAATCGCAATCGCCTCCTGAGCGATTTCAAATGCCGCATTCGACTGGCGAAAGACATCCACCATATCTACCGGCTCTGGAATCTCAGCCAGCGACGCATAGACGTGTTGCCCAAGCAGTGTCTCCCCCGCCAGCCCCGGATTAACCGGAATCACCCGATAGCCTTGCTCAAGCAGATAGGCCATGACCCCATAACTGGGCCGTGAGGGATTATCGCTGGCACCAACCAGCGCGATAGTCTTCACCTCGGTGAGTAGCTTTTTTATGTCGTTATCTTGCATGGTTGCCTCCGTGACGATTAACCCGACACACGCCCGCGCACACATGAAGGAGATCAGGCACTGTCTGGTATCAGTGTAACGCAGAATATCCATGGCGATGTGTGTGTCTGCTCAATCCGCCCGCTGACACCCAGTGCACACGCCTCCTCTCCCTACCACTTATTGATAACCAAATATTTCAATTTTAAAATTTTGACACATTCTGCTTGTTACTGAACAATACGACGATGAGATCCATGATGAGGTTTGTATGAAAACCATTTCTGCTATCGCCGCCACGTTGTGGCTGATCACCTTCAGTTCTCTGGCGATGGCAACGACGCTCAAGCTTCGGCCTGACATCGAGTTGGTGATGGTGGATGGGAAGAAAGTCCCAGGTTCATTGCTCAATGGTGCCGACAGCCTGGAGCTGGAAAAAGGCTATCATCAAATTGTCTTTCAGGTGCTCAAATCCGTAGGCTCTTCAGTTGGCACCAAACAGACTTACCGTTCGCCCGGCCTGATCGCCGTATTTGACGCCCGCACTCTGAGTGAAGTCGCTATCCGGCTTCCTGACCTGGACAATCCTTCAACACGACAGAATTTTAGCCAGACCCCCGACTATCAACTGGTAGACAGCAAAAATCTGCCTATCCCTATTCGTACCGACGTGCTACCCACAGGTGACGCCGAGTTATCCGGCGAAATAGAAAAACGCATGGCTGACTACAACCGCTCAGGCCAACCGGCAGCCGCCATCACGTTCGCGCCGTTACCGTCAGCAAAGGCATCTACCACACCCAACGCCGCCGCCAACCCGCTCGATCCACTCAGCATCATGCAATACTGGTTTCAACAGGCGGATAAAAACACACGCCAGCGTTTTCTGGAATGGGCAAAAGACAGAGAAAGCCAGTAAGCATGCTGATTTTACAGGCAAAAACGGCTGTTTTTGGAAAGATGCTCGCATTTTTTCAGTCTGCCACTTTCCACTGAAACCGCGTTTCCGTAATCTGTGAAAACTATACTGATCGAAATTATACTGTTCGAAGGATGTCGCCATGGAGTACACCACCCGCACAATCGAGGTGCATAAGCACATTGCACTGGTTGCGCACGATCACTGTAAAGAATCGCTGCTGGAATGGGTTACCGCTAACAAAACCCAACTGGCGGAGCACCATTTGTATGCTACCGGCACAACAGGCAACCTGATCCAACTGCATACCGGCTTGCCGGTCAGAAGCATGCTGAGTGGGCCGATGGGCGGTGATCAGCAGGTGGGAGCCCTGATATCCGAGGGCAAAATCGACATGCTGATTTTCTTCTGGGATCCATTGAATGCCGTGCCGCACGATCCGGACGTTAAGGCGCTGCTGCGTCTGGCAACGGTATGGAATATCCCGGTGGCGACCAATCGCTCCACAGCCGATTTTCTGATTAATTCCGCGCTGTTCCGCCAGCAAGTCTCCGTCACCATCCCGGATTATCAGCGTTATCTTCAAGGGCGCCTGAGATAAGCCTGCATTTTTCGCCACCACTGGCCGGTGATGACCGGCCGGTTTTTCCTGCAAAAGTCACCAATAAAACCAGGCTTAACCCGGTTTACGCGGCATAGGTACACCCAACTGGTGTAAATCGTCCACAAATACAGACGGCTCATCACGACTGTACAACAGCCATACCTGATGTTTTGCCCGGGTCAGTGCCACATACAGCAATCGCCGCTCTTCTGCATCCGGGAACGGTTCCGGACGAGGCAATAATACGGCTTCCAGTACCGATTCACGCACAGGTGCAGGAAACCCATCACGTCCCTCATGCAGCCCCAGTACAATCACATAATCCGCCTGTTGCCCTTTGCTGGCATGAATTGTCATGAAATCAAGGTGTAAATTCGGCCAACGGGTCTGAGCCTTATCCAACACATCCGGACGTAAATGGTGATAGCGCGCCAGTATCAAAATGCGCGCCCCTGATGTCACATAACCGCTCATCTTGTCCAGCAACGCGTCCAACTGTTCTTGTTCCAGCAGCACGACTGATTTTTTATCACCGTCTCGCAGGCTGTTGAGCGTTTTTTTCAACTGCGCCGGATTTTGTTGAATAAACCGACTCGCAATCTCGCCGATGCGGTGGTTAAAGCGATAGGTGGTATCCAGAACACATTGCGCCCCTTCACCAAAATGCTGCTCAAACGCCGTTGTCAGCGTCAGCTCAGCACCGCTAAAGCGATAAATCGCCTGCCAGTCATCGCCCACCGCAAACAGACTGTTATCAGGCGACTGGCGACGCAGCGCCTCCAGCAAGCGGGCGCGCTGGGGCGAGATATCCTGAAACTCATCCACCAATATATGGCACCACGGACTGATAAAACGGCCTTTATCCAGATAGTTGACGGCCTGATGAATCAAGCCAGAGAAATCTACAGCGCCTTCGTCTTTCAGGGCTTTTTTCCAGGCTTTTAGCAGCGGGGCCATTAACCGCAGCCGTTGCTGGAATAGTGGACGCGTTTCATTATCGGCTAAGGCTAACATTTCACTCTGTGTACCGCCTTGCATCCGCATCAACCCCAGCCAGCGCTCCAGCCGCCCAGCCAGCCTCGATGCAAGCGCGCTATCCTGCCAAAAGTTTCCCTCCGGCAACGTCCACTCCAGCTCTTCCGTCAGCCACTGCCGCCACCCTTTTGCCTGGGTCTTCTTTTCATCACACTGCTGCTGCCAATGTCGGCTCAAAAATTCCCGCCGGTACGCCCCATCTGTTTCCAGCCGACTGATCACCGGTACCTTGCGGCTGCACTGCTGAATAATGTGCAACGCCAGCGCATGGAAAGTCATTGCCCGCACATCGTCAGTATGCAGCCGCTCCAGAATACGGCTATTCATTTCCTCTGCCGCCTGTCGGCCAAACGCCAGCAACAGAATCTGTTGTGGCGACGCCTCCCCCCGATGCAATAACCAGGCAGCACGCGCCACCAATACCGACGTTTTGCCACTACCCGCACCAGCCAGCACCAACACGGCATTTTCACCATTGACCACCGCCTGACACTGGCTGGGGTTTAAGGGTGAGCTTTCCACCGTATCGAAAAACGCGCTCTGCGTAACCAGCGTTGTTTGCGTCCAGCGCTGGTTAGCCTGTTGACGCTTCGCTTCACCTTGCTCCAGCCAGCACAAGCACTGCTGGTAGTTATCCCGACACGCATCAAATTCATTCAAGCGAGCCAACGGCAACGGCAATGCAGCGAACCCGGCACGAATCTCTTGCTGAACGCGCACCAGCGCCTGACGGCTAAACCACCCATCCCGGTGTTCCTGTTCCGAAATCTCGTCGACCAGTCGTTGCAACACCGCGCTGCAAACGTCGCTCATTTCCTGGCTCCAGCTTTGCCAGGCCTTAAACAGATGACGAAAAAACTGTTGGGTTTCTTGCCACTCGGTACCGTGCAAACGCACGACTTTATCTTCCGGCAACTCGAACTCCAGCTCTCCCCAAATCAGCCCTTTTTTGCAGCGGATCGCCAGCAATTGATTGAATGGAATCAGATATTCATGCCGGTCGCCGCTAACATTGACACCGGCATTCAGTAATTGCACACGGTTGTAAGGATGCTGTGCCAGATGCTTACCTAACGCGGTCGATTTCAGTTCCATGATCCCAGAGCCATTTTCAGAAGACGTGTTCAACGTTATCGTTCACAAATTGTAGTGTAACCGCTATCTGACTCCGCACTCTAGCAACAAAAACGCGTTAGAATAACCTGACGAATAATGTGATAATTCTTTTCTCATCAGAGAGTTTGACCGAGGGTATTCCTATCATGCGAGCCGTACTCAATATCCTGAATTTCGTGCTGGGCGGTTTTTTCACCACGCTCGCCTGGTTGCTGGCTACCGTCGTCAGCATAGTACTGGTGTTTACCCTGCCGCTTACTCGCTCATGCTGGGAAATCACCAAATTATCGCTGCTGCCATACGGCAACGAGGCCGTCCACATTGACGAACTACGGCCGGAACAAAAAAATTCACTGCTGAATGCCAGCGGCACGCTGCTTAATGTGTTCTGGCTGGTCGTTTTCGGCTGGTGGCTGTGCCTGTCGCATATTGTCAGCGGCATTGCACAATGTGTGACGATCATCGGCATACCGGTTGGCATCGCCAATTTCAAAATTGCCGCCATTGCGCTTTGGCCGGTGGGGCGCCGCGTTGTATCGGTAGAAGAAGCGCAAGCGGCAAGGGAAGCCAACGCCCGTCGGCGTTACCAGTAATCAGGGTGGATGATCATCGTGCAACAGAACGTCACAACCAGTCTGCGGCGGGTTATCTATAACAGTAGTTGGCTGTATAACCTGCGGATTCTGATAGCACTCAGCGGTGTGGCGCTCGTGCCCTGGTGGCTCGGGGTCTCGACCAGCACTATTCCGCTAACACTGGGCGTGGTGGCCGCGGCGTTGACTGACCTTGATGACCGCTTGTCCGGCCGTCTGTTCAATCTGATCATTACGCTCGCCTGTTTTCTGGTGGCATCCGTATCGATAGAGCTGCTCTATCCACATCCCTGGTTATTCGCCGTTGGGCTGGCTGGCTCAACCTGGAGCTTTATCCTGCTAGGGTCGTTGGGGCAGCGCTATGCCACTATCGCTTTTGGCGCACTGCTGATAGCCATCTACACCATGCTGGGTATATCGCTTTACAGCGACTGGTATCAGCAACCGTTTTTACTGTTGCTGGGGGCACTGTGGTATAACCTGTTGACGCTGCTCGGCCACCTGCTGTTTCCCATTCGCCCATTGCAGGACAACCTGGCCCAATGCTACCAGCAGTTAGCCCACTATCTGGAAATCAAATCCAATCTGTTCGACCCCGACCTTGATGACAACGACCAACCGCTGATTGACGTTGCCATGGCTAACGGCCAGTTGGTTGATACACTCAATCGGGCCAAAGCGTCGTTGCTGACCCGTCTGCGCGGCGATCGCGGCCAGCGCGGTACCCGACGCACACTACACTATTATTTTGTCGCGCAAGACATTCATGAGCGGGCCAGTTCAGTACACATTCAATATGAACAACTGCGGCATATGCTGCGCTACAGCGATGTACCTTTCCGGTTTCAACGCCTGTTGTTTATGCTGTCCCGCGCTTGCCAGCAGGTGTCGCAATCCATTTTATTGCGGCAGAAATACCAGCATGATTACCGAATCGAACGGGCCTTTTCCCATCTCGACGCGGCTATCGACAGGCTGGCGGCTCAGGGTGTGGAAACCTTATACATCAAAGCACTACGCTATCTCCTCAATAACCTGCAAGCGATTGATGCCCAGCTCATCAATATCCAGTCCGAGCAGACGCTTGAACGCCACAATCATCGCCTGCCGGTAGAAAGTCGGTTATCGGACGATAAAATTACTGGCTGGAGCGATATCCGGTTGCGTATCAGTCGCCATCTCACACCGCAATCTTCACTGTTTCGTCACGCGGTGCGTATGTCGCTGGTGCTGTGTGTCGGCTATGCGATTATTCAATTTACCGGTTTACACCACGGTTACTGGATCCTGCTGACCAGCCTGTTTGTCTGCCAGCCTAACTATAACGCCACTCGCCGACGTCTGGCGCTACGTATCCTTGGAACGTTGGGCGGGGTGCTGATTGGGGTGCCGCTGCTGTACATCGTGCCGTCACTGGAAGGACAACTGGCGCTGATTGTTATCAGTGGGGTGCTGTTCTTCGCGTTTCGCACGGTGCAATACGCTCAGGCCACGCTGTTTATCACCTTGCTGGTGCTGATGTGTTTTAATCTACTGGGAGAAGGTTTGGAAGTCGCCATCCCCAGAGTCGTCGACACATTACTGGGCTGTGGTATTGCCTGGGCAGCGGTCAGTTTTATCTGGCCAGACTGGCGATTCCGCGGCCTGCCTGCGGTGATCAATAAAGCCATGGACATGAATTGCCGCTACCTCGATGCCATTATGGTGCAATATCATCAGGGCAAAGATAACGGACTGCCTTATCGAATTGCCCGGCGTGATGCCCACAATAGCGATGCGGAACTGGCCTCGGTGGTGTCCAATATGTCGGCCGAGCCGCATGCCCGGCCGGGTTCACTGGAAAACGCCTTCAGGCTGATGTGTCTCAACCATACCTTGCTGGGATATATCTCCACGCTGGGAGCGCATCGGGAACATATTCAGTCGACTGAAACACTGCAATTGCTGAACGACGCCGTTTGTTACGTCGATGATGCGCTTCATCAGGACAATCGCGACCAGACCACGTTGGATAAAGAACTGGAAGCACTGAAACACCGCATCCATAGCCTGTCGCCGGAGCAGGACAGTCAGGAACAATTGGTATTACAACAGATTAACCTGATAATCGGCCTGTTGCCGGAACTGACGCAACTGAAAAACCAGATGATTGCTGAAGAAAATCGACCACAGGAACCGATGCATCGGAATCGACAACAGACCTCTGCCCACTAATTCAGTCTGGGGGGTCTCAAGGCTCGGGGACTGGCCTTCTCGAACCACTCGAGCAATTCGCTGCGTATGCCTTGCGGCAGCGCAGCCTGGTGTACACCACAAATCGCACCAGCCAATGCCAGCAGTACATTCACACTCAGATTCTGGCTAATGGTGCGCAGTTTCAGGTAGCTGGTTTTTGCGCCAAGACGGTGTAGCTCATCGATGTTTCTGATGCCTACCTTCCAGAGTAACCGCTCCAGATCATGATTGATATTTGGCAGGTCTTTTAGCCTGATACAACGCTTTCTGGCCGCTTTATCCTGCCGCGCGCCCTGCAAAGATAATCGCGCCAGCTCCAGCAGCGCTGACTCATCCTGCCAGAGTGACTCCGCGACCAAATAATAATTGAGCGGTACCGGCAAACCGCGTTTGGTATAGATGAGTTTTGGCGCGCACTCTTCGAGAAAAAACGCTTCATTATGACGAGCCGCCCGCAAATAGAGTTCTCCGCCGGATACCAACGCGAAAATCACGCCATCCGCCGCAATACTGTAACCACCGAACTGTGAGCGAGAGAAAATAGTTCCCAATGAGGAAAACACGGTTTTCGCCTGTAAAATCCTTTTTTCACATAGCTTTTTCATTACTTATTCCTTGTATTGAATGTTTTTCCCTGTTTACCAAAGACATCTGCAACGGGAACAATTAATTAAACACAGCAAAACCCGGTCTTCAAATACAAAACATGTCATACCGGCAATAACATGACGATTATGCGAAGCGCTTTCAGAAATTCCGGTTGATCTTTACCCACACAAAAGATACTGTACACCCATACAGTATAACTGTGAGGTAAAGAAACTATGCGTACTCAAACCATCCGTTCTCGTCATGTCTGCAACACGTCACGCCTGGGTCATAACGCGATGCCTCAAACCGCTTCCAGCGGCTTCATCAGCGAAATCGTCTATGGTGACGACCACCCCATGCTGACGCCATTACTACTGCCGTTGTTGCAGCAATTGGGTACGCAATCACGCTGGCTACTTTGGCTTTCCCCACAGCAAAAACTGAGCCGCCTGTGGCTACAACAGACAGGATTACCACTGGAAAAGATGATCGAGCTTCATCGCCTCAATCCGGTATCGACTGTTGATGCGATGGAGAAGGCGTTAATGACGGGTAATTACAGCGTCGTTCTGTGCTGGCTGCCAAACGAACTGAATAATGAACAAAAAATGCGGCTGCAAAGAGCGGCACAGCATGGAAATACCTATGGATTCATCATGCGTCCAGAGGGAGAAACAATCACAAGACCATTTTCCACACTAAAGATTCACTCAAGATTGTATCATTGAATGAATATTAGGATTTTTCTTACAGGGATGTCGCTGGTTATCTGTAGCCCGCGCAAACACAGCGCCGGACGTGTTATTGCGGAGCACTAATATTAAAAGAGATCAGGGGAATCTGACAAAATCGTCCATTATTTGTTAGTAATTATGTATGAACGACTGATTTTTTCATGGCGTCTGTCACATCATACTTGTAACTTTCTCACCACGTTGTAGACTTTAGCTCGCTGGAGTTGCCCTTTCATAATGCCAGTTCACTGGCAGCACGTAATTAGACCAAGGGCAATATCTCCGAGAAAGGATTTTAACCAAAGGCTAATTAGCTTACAGCGCTGATTGCCGATTTGGATGATAATGAGGCGTAAAATGAAAAAAACAGCTATCGCGATTGCAGTGGCACTGGCTGGCTTTGCTACCGTAGCACAAGCCGCACCGAACGATAACACCTGGTACGCAGGTGGTAAACTGGGCTGGTCCCAGTACCACGATACCAACCTGACTGGCAATGGTTACAACGCAACCAACGCTGCGCAGAGCCAACTGGGTGCCGGTGCATTCGGTGGCTATCAGGCTAACCAGTATCTGGGTTTTGAAATGGGCTATGACTGGCTGGGCCGTATCAAATATAACGGTGGCAACCAGGGTAGTTTCAAAGCTCAGGGTATCCAACTGGCTGCTAAACTGAGCTACCCGATCGTTGACGATCTGGATGTCTACACCCGTCTGGGTGGCTTTGTATGGCGTGCTGACAGCCATGACAACTCAGGTCGTAACGATAACGACACTGGCGTTTCTCCGCTGGCTGCTGTTGGTGTTGAATACGCCATCACCAAAAACTGGGCAACCCGTCTGGATTACCAGTGGGTGAACAACATTGGTGACGCTTCTACCGTTGGTGGTCGTCCTGACAATGGTCTGCTGAGCGTGGGTGTTTCTTACCGTTTCGGTCAGGAAACTGCTGCTCCGGCTCCGGTTATTGCTCCAGCTCCGGCTCCGACCCCGGCTCCGGCCCCGGTTGTTCAGACCAAACGCTTCACCCTGAAGTCTGACGTTCTGTTCAACTTCAACAAAGCGACTCTGAAACCGGAAGGTCAGCGTTCTCTGGACCAGCTGTACACTCAGCTGAGCACCCTGGATCCGAAAGACGGTTCAGTAGTGGTTCTGGGCTTCACCGACCGTCTGGGTTCCGACCAGTACAACCAGACTCTGTCTGCTAAACGCGCACAGACTGTTGTTGATTACCTGGTTCACAAAGGCATCCCGTCTAACAAGATCTCCGCTCGTGGTATGGGTAAAGCCAACCCGGTTACCGGTTCTACCTGTGCTAACGTGAAAGCACGTGCAGCACTGATCGAATGTCTGTCTCCGGATCGTCGCGTAGAGATCGAAGTGAAAGGCATCAAAGACGTAGTGACTCAGCCTCAGGCTTAATTGCCACTGAGCATGCGTTAGTGGAAAAAGCGGTAGCCCTATAGATGATTCTATAGATTTACGTTACCGCTCTTCCCTGCCAGAAAAACAGCCTCTGCTTACGCGGGGCTGTTTTTTATTAGCGCCACTCCGTATTTTCATTATCGGCCATAGCCTCCCACAAATGAGTGCGGACAGCCGTGTTTTCATGGGTATAACTATTATCATAAGCACAAGTAACGTCATCAATATAAATGCCTTTCAGGATATAAATATCCTTACCGCATAAAACCTCACGATAGCTATACAAATTCTCCCTGCTGCATTATCAGGTTATCGGTACGTTGGTGTACTGATTCCAGTGCCACTCATGGCTCGGCCGAGAATACCGTCAGTGATAAATAAACTGATGTCACATCACATACGACAAGCACTACTGACCTGCTACCAGGGGAGTAGCTCACATAGCCTTGCTGGCTTTTGCCATCTGAGGGTGAAAAACGTAGGTGGATTGTTCAGACTGGTCTCATAACTCATATCACTGTGATGATAAATATCATGGGAAAAAATAGCAGGTCATGCTCAATTAAAATACAAACGGAAATAGCAGCAGTAATATATTTACATTCCTCATCAGCTCACAGGAAAATTGCGTTCACTGCAAGTGAAGCCATCAAATCGCTTTTCCTCAGTATTCTTTTAGTGCTGAAAGCACTATAAATAAGAAATGAAATAACCTCGGTAACGCAGACTACAAATAAAGCTGATCTCACGGTAAATAATATGGTTCACAAGCACGATGGTGGCGATCTGGCTTGCTACCAGATCGCCCATAGCTATGCGGTTAGCGCACACCAAACCATGCCCGGCTTCAGGCACTGGCGCTATTGAGCTGTTCAATCTCATGAGGCTTTAACGCCAGCCGGGTGGCACTAGCCAACTCCGCAACCTGCTCTACCGAGGTCGCACTGACTATCGGGGACGTTACACTGGGACGCGCTATCAACCACGCCAACGCAACCTGAGCAGGAGTGGTGCGATGAGCTTCCGCAATCTGATCCAGTGCGTTCAAAATCGCCAGACCGCGCGGATTGAGATAATGATCGATCACACCCTGGCCACGCGCACTTTTTACCGCATCGGCAGCCGAGCGGTATTTGCCCGACAAAAAGCCGCTCGCCAGCGAGTAATAACCGATCACCCCTAACCCATTCGCCTTTACTACCGGTTCCAGCGTGGTCTCATAATGCTGACGATCATACAGGTTGTATTCCGGTTGCAGCGTTTCATAACGCGCCAAATGGTTATCTCTGCTCACTTGCAGCGCTTGTGCCAGACGCTCACCGTCATAGTTGGAAGCACCGATAGCTCGCACCTTGCCTTCGCGAATCAACGTATCGAAAGCCGACAAGGTTTCCTCCAGCGGGGTGTGCTTATCATCCTCATGCGACTGATAGAGATCGATATAGTCTGTTTGCAGGCGTCGCAGCGAATCTTCCACCGCCCGGCGGATATAAGCCGCCGATAATCCGTGCCGATCATCCCCCATATTCTTGCCGACTTTGGTGGCAATAATGACGCGATCGCGGTTTCCACGCCGCTTCAGCCAGTTACCGATTATGCTTTCCGATTCGCCGCCCTTATTACCGGGAGCCCAGGCAGAATACACATCGGCGGTATCAATAAAGTAGAGACCTTGACTGAGCAAGGCATCCAGTACCTGAAACGAGGTTGGCTCATCAATAGTCCAGCCAAATACGTTGCCGCCAAAGGTCAGTAACGGCACCCGAATTCCCGATTGTCCCAACTCACGTAACGCATCAGACGCAGGCATTGTCATCTCCTTGTGCTTACATTTTCCCTACAACCAACATGCTGGCAGGGAACTTTCATCACAGCATTTTTCGGTCTGGCATGATGAAATATTGAGATATCTCCCAGACAGAAGCGAATGCTATGAGACCCACGCTTTAGTTTAGGTTATTTTCCGCGATATAATTCCGGTTTTGCGTCTTACGTCGCATTTTAGGCGCAATCGTTACATAAAATGACGACCAAAAATCGGCCCCTATCATAATTTGGAGCAAACATGTCCAACATTCTGCAATTTATCCTGGCCCTGATCGTTGTCGCTGGCCTGTCACTGCTGGTGTGCCGCGATCGCAAAAGCATTCGCGTCAGGTATATTGTTCAACTTTTAGTCATTGAAATTCTGCTCGCCTATTTTTTCCTCTACTCCAGCGCAGGACTGGGTTTCGTGACAGGGTTTGCGAGCTTGTTTGACAAACTGCTCGGCTTCGCAGGTGAAGGTACCACCTTCGTCTTTGGCAATATCGGTAACAACAGCTTTGTGTTCTTCCTGAAAGTACTGTGTCCGATCGTGTTTATCTCCGCACTGATCGGTATTTTGCAGCACATCAGAGTACTGCCATTCATTATTCGACTGATTGGTACCGTTCTGTCCAAAGTTAATGGTATGGGCAAACTGGAATCGTTCAACGCGGTCAGCTCACTGATTCTCGGTCAGTCTGAAAACTTCATCGCTTACAAAGACATTCTGGGGCAGATGTCTGAAAAACGCATGTACACCATGGCGGCAACCGCGATGTCGACAGTATCCATGTCCATCGTCGGTGCCTACATGTCGATGCTGGATGCAAAATACGTGGTCGCGGCGTTGGTGCTCAACATGTTCAGCACCTTTATCGTGTTGTCGCTCATCAACCCCTACGACACCAGTGAAGAAAAAGAACTGCACCTGAGCAATCTGCATGAAGGCCAGAGCTTTTTTGAAATGCTGGGTGAATACATTCTGGCCGGTTTCAAAGTGGCGGTTATCGTTGCTGCAATGCTGATCGGTTTTATCGCGCTGATCGCCGGTATCAACGCACTGTTCAGCGCGGTATTTGGCCTGAGCTTCCAGGAAATTCTGGGTTATGTGTTCTACCCGTTAGCCTGGGTGATGGGTATTCCTAAAGCTGAAGCGCTGCAGGTAGGCAGTATCATGGCCACCAAACTGGTGTCCAACGAGTTTGTCGCCATGATGGAATTGCAGAAAGTAGCCGGTCAATTGTCACCGCGCAGCGTAGGTATTCTGTCAGTCTTCCTGGTGTCGTTTGCCAACTTCTCATCGATTGGTATCGTTGCAGGGGCTATCAAAGGCCTGAACGAAGCACAAGGCAACACGGTTTCCCGCTTCGGTCTGAAACTGGTTTATGGTTCTACCCTGGTGAGCCTGCTTTCCGCCGCTATCGCCGGGCTGGTGCTGTAACACGCCCGTCCTGATAATGACACGGTGCTGACATACTCAGCACCGTTCCCCGGTGTTAACTACGCCGGGGATTCTTTTTCTACAAACCCTGACATATGTTCCATATTTCCTCCATTTTTGTCCTCCGTTAACTGTTTACACTAGTATTATTATATTCAGTGTTTCATGGGCTTATCTTAGCCTGTGCTGATTGGAGGTTCCGTCCATAACTATGAACGCCGCACGCTTATTTCGTTTCTTGATACTGCTTGTTGTCATTGCCGCGGCGTTTTTCGCCTGGCGTTATTTCCGCCCCTCACAATCAGATTCTGCCAACGAGGCAACAACCGCACAGCACGCATCACCTCAGGGACAAGGACAAAATCGTAGCGGCAGCGGACGCCGGGGCTCTACCGCACCACCGCCGGTACAAGCCGCACTATCCTCATCCTCTTCAGTGCCCTATTACCTCTCGGGTCTGGGGACGGTTACCGCCGCCAATACCGTCACGGTCCACAGCCGGGTCAGCGGCCAGTTGATGGCCATCCACTTTCAGGAAGGGCAGCAAGTCAAAGAAGGCGAGTTGCTGGCAGAGATCGACCCGCGCCCGTTTCAGGTAGCACTGATACAAGCACAAGGGCAGTTGGCCAAAGATCAGGCGTTGCTGGTCAATGCTCGCCAGGACTTAGTCCGTTACCAGCAGTTGTCCAAAACCAATTTGGTGTCTGGCCAGCAACTGGATACGCAGGAATCGCTGGTACGCCAATATGAAGCGACGGTGAAATCCGATCAGGGCGCTGTCGCCAGCGCACAATTGCAATTGGATTACAGCCGTATCACCGCACCGTTCAGCGGCCGCGTCGGCCTGCGTCAGATTGACATCGGCAACTACGTGACCAGTACTGACAACCTGTTGGTATTAACGCAAACCCATCCGATCGATGTGATATTCACCGTGCCGGAAAGCGATATCGCCACCGTGTTGAAAGCGCAGAAATCCGGCCAGCCAGTCCCCGTTGAAGCCTGGGATCGGGGCAGTCAGCGCATTCTCTCTCAGGGACGCCTGCTGAGCATGGATAACCAGATAGACGCCACCACCGGTACTATCAAACTGAAAGCCCGCTTCGATAACACCGATGATGCGTTGTTCCCCAATCAGTTCGTCAACATCAAGATGAAAGTCGATACCCTGCAAAATGTAGTGATCGCCCCTTCAGCTGCGATTCAGATGGGTAACGAAGGGCACTTCATCTGGGTATTGAACGATAAAGATCAGGTGAGCAAGCACATCGTCACCACCGGTATTCAATACGGCCAGCAAACCGTGGTTTCCAACGGGCTGAATGCAGGTGAGCGAGTGGTGACCGATGGGATCGACCGCCTGACCGAAGGCGCTCGCGTTGAAGTACTTGCACCCGCCGCGGCGGACAGCAAATCTACCGCCGGTGCCGAGAAGCCCCAGCATGCAAAATCTCAGCATAACGCGGAGAAATCCTGATGCAGGAAACGACGCCGTTACAGGATGCCGCGCTAAATACAGGTGGTGGACCGTCGCGCCTGTTTATTCTCCGGCCGATAGCCACCACCCTGTTGATGATCGCCATTCTGCTGGCCGGGATTGTGGGCTATCGAGCGTTGCCGGTTTCCGCACTGCCGGAAGTGGACTACCCGACGATTCAGGTTGTGACACTGTACCCGGGTGCCAGCCCGGATGTGATGACCTCAGCCGTCACCGCACCGCTGGAACATCAGTTTGGCAGCATGTCGGGCCTCAAGCAGATGTCGAGCCAAAGCTCCGGCGGCTCGTCGGTGATCACATTGCAGTTCCAGTTATCGCTATCGCTGGATGTGGCTGAGCAGGATGTTCAGGCAGCGATTAACGCCGCTACCAACCTGCTGCCCACCGATCTGCCGTTTCCCCCCACCTACAGCAAGGTGAACCCGGCGGACCCGCCGATCATGACGCTGGCGGTAACGTCCACTGCCCTGCCGCTGACGCAGGTGCAGGATATGATTGAAACACGCATCGCCCAGAAAATCTCGCAGGTGGAAGGTGTCGGGCTGGTAACGCTGGCCGGTGGTCAGCGGCCATCGGTGCGCATTAAGCTCAATCCTGGGGCGCTGGCCTCCTATGGCCTGAGCAGCGAAAGCGTACGTACTGCCATTACCGCCGCTAACGTCAACACCCCGAAAGGCAGTTTTGACGGCCCGGCGCGTTCGGTCACGCTCTCCGCCAATGACCAGATGCGTTCACTCGACGACTATCGCCAGTTGATTATCTCCTGGAAAAATAACGCACCGGTACGGTTGCAGGATGTCGCCACGGTGGAACAGGCGGCGGAAAATACCCGTCTGGCCGCCTGGGCTAATCAACATCAGGCTATTGTGCTTAACATTCAGCGCCAGCCAGGCGCGAATGTGATAGCTACTGCCGACCATATCCGTAATCTGTTACCGTCGCTGAAAGCCAGCCTGCCAAAATCGGTGGATGTCGCTCTGCTCACCGACCGCACGACCACTATCCGTGCCTCGGTCGATGATGTGCAGTTCGAACTGATTCTGGCTATCGCGCTGGTGGTGATGGTGATTTACCTGTTCCTGCGCAACGCCGTCGCGACGCTGATTCCCAGCATCGCCGTACCGTTATCGCTGGTGGGTACCTTTGCCGCCATGTATTTTCTCGGCTTTTCTGTCAACAACCTGACGCTGATGGCACTCACCATCGCCACCGGCTTCGTGGTTGATGACGCCATCGTCGTTATCGAGAACATCGCCCGTTATATCGAGCAAGGTGAAAAGCCGCTACAGGCCGCGTTGAAAGGCGCAGGAGAAATCGGCTTTACCATTATCTCGCTGACATTCTCGCTGATTGCCGTTTTGATCCCCTTGCTGTTCATGGGGGATATCATCGGCCGTCTGTTCCGTGAGTTCGCGGTGACACTGGCGGTGTCGATTCTTATCTCTGCCGTGGTGTCGTTGACGCTCACGCCAATGATGTGCGCCCGCTTACTAAGCCACCATTCATTGAGCCAACAAAACCGCTTTACCCGTGCCAGCGAGCGCTTTTTTGACACCGTCATCGCCTGGTATGGCCGTGGACTAACGCGTGTATTGAGCCATCCGTGGATTACCCTTGGCGTCGCACTGAGCACGCTGGTACTCACGGTCTTGCTGTATATCGTCATCCCCAAAGGTTTCTTCCCGATACAGGATAACGGCATTATTCAGGGTACAGTACAGGCGTCACAAACCATCTCTTTCTCCGGTATGGTGGACAAGCAGCAGCAGGCCACCACGCTTATCATGCAGGATCCGGCAGTGGAAAGCGTGACCTCATTTATCGGCGTGGATGGCACTAACGCATCGCTTAACAGTGGCAGGCTACAAATCAACCTCAAACCGCTGGATGAGCGCAGTGACCGTATCCAGGCCGTGATTGCACGGCTACAGCAACGCACTTCCACACTACCGGGCGTCCAGCTCTATCTGCAGCCGGTACAGGATCTGACCATCGATACACAGGTCAGCCGTACCCAATATCAGTTCACCCTGCAAACCATGTCGCTGGATGAACTCAGCACCTGGGTGCCAAAACTGGTAGCCGAGCTACAGAAGTTACCCCAATTGCAGGATGTCAGCAGTGACTGGCAAGACGGCGGTGCCGTCGCCTACGTTAAGGTCAATCGGGATAGCGCCAGCCGTCTCGGCATCACCATGTCCCAGGTGGACAGCGCGCTGTACAACGCGTTTGGCCAGCGGCTGATCTCCACTATTTATACGCAATCCAACCAGTATCGGGTGGTGCTGGAACAGCATCAGGACCACAACAACGGGCTGGAGTCACTGAATGATATCCGGCTTATCAACACCAACGGCGGCGTGGTACCGCTCAGCAGCATTGCGACCGTGGAAGAGCGCAAGGGGCCATTATCCATCAACCATATCGATCAGTTCCCTTCGACGACCATTTCCTTTAACGTCGCGCCGGGCTACGCGTTGGGTGATGCGGTAAAAGTCATTCAGCAAACGCAGCAGAACATGCAGTTACCCAGCGATATCATCACCCGCTTCCAGGGCAGTACGCTGGCATTCCAGTCGGCGCTAACCAGCACTATCTGGCTGGTGGTGGCAGCGGTGGTGGCGATGTATATCGTATTGGGTGTGTTGTATGAAAGTTTCATCCACCCGGTCACCATCCTGTCTACGCTACCGACGGCGGGCGTCGGCGCGTTACTGGCACTCATGGCCGCAGGCAGCGATCTGAACATCATCGCCATCATCGGTATCATTTTGCTGATCGGTATCGTGAAGAAGAACGCCATCATGATGATCGACTTTGCGCTGGCTGCCGAACGTGAACAAGGGATGACGCCGTATCAGGCGATTTATCAGGCCTGTCTGCTGCGTTTTCGCCCCATCCTGATGACCACCATGGCGGCGCTGCTCAGCGCCATTCCGCTGATGTTCAGTACCGGCGTTGGTGCGGAACTGCGCCGCCCGCTGGGGATTTGTATGGTGGGTGGTCTGGTGATGAGCCAGGTACTGACGCTGTTTACGACACCCGTTATCTACCTGCTGTTTGATCGTCTGGCACATCGCCTGCGCCGCCGCCAGCCGCAGGAAGGGGAAGCACAGTGAAGTTCTTCGCGCTGTTTATCCATCGGCCGGTCGCCACCACGTTGCTGGCGCTGGCGATAGCGCTGTGCGGGCTGCTCGGCTATCAGTTGCTACCGGTGTCGCCGTTGCCACAGGTGGACTACCCGGTGATTTCGGTCACCGCCACCATGCCCGGCGCCTCACCGGAAACCATGGCGTCGTCGGTCGCGACGCCGTTAGAGCGCTCACTGGGCCGTATTGCCGGTGTCAATGAAATGACCTCGATGAGCTCGCTGGGTAACACTCGCATCATCCTGCAGTTTGCGTTGGATAGAGACATTAACGGCGCGGCCCGTGACGTACAGGCGGCGATCAACGCCGCCCAGAGCCTGCTGCCGAGCAATATGCCTAGCCGCCCCTATTACCGTAAGGTCAACCCGTCTGACGCGCCGATCATGATCATCACGCTGACGTCGGACACCTACGGTCCGGGTCAGCTATACGACTACGCCTCGACCCAGGTTGCCCAGCGCGTTTCACAAATCGATGGGGTTGGCGATGTCACCATCGGCGGCAGCTCGTTACCGGCAGTCCGGGTCGCACTCAACCCACAAGCGCTGTTCAATCAGGGGGTGTCGCTGGATACCGTTCGCCAGTCGATCGCCCAGGCCAACGTGCGCCAGCCGCTTGGCAGCGTGGACAGTGGCAGCACTCACTACCAGATTCAAACCAATGACGAACTGAAAACCGCCAACGTTTATCGATCGCTCATCATCCACTACAACAATGGCGCGCCGGTGCGCCTGAGTGATGTGGCGACGGTAAAAGACTCGGTGCAGAACGTCCTCAACGCCGGGATGACCAACGCCAAACCGGCGGTGCTGGTGTTAATTCGACGCGCGCCGGATGCCAATATTATCTCCACCGTGGATGCTATCCGTGCCGCCATGCCTGAATTGCAGGCCATGCTGCCTGCGTCAATCAACCTGAATATCGCGCAGGACCGCTCGCCCACCATTCGTGCCTCACTGCGCGATGTGGAACGATCGCTGGCTATCGCGGTATCGCTGGTGATTCTGGTGGTGTTCCTGTTCCTGCGTTCCGGTCGCGCTACGCTTATCCCGGCCATCGCGGTACCGGTATCGTTGATTGGCACGTTTTCTGCCATGTACCTGTGCGGCTTTAGTCTGAACAACCTGTCACTGATGGCCCTGACCGTCGCCACCGGTTTTGTGGTGGATGACGCCATCGTGGTGCTGGAGAACATTTCCCGCCATGTCGAAGCCGGGATGAAGCCGTTACAGGCCGCGTTGCAAGGGGTACGGGAAGTCGGCTTTACCGTCGTCTCGATGAGCTTCTCGCTGATCGCCGTGTTTATACCGCTGCTGTTCATGGACGGCTTGCCCGGGCGTCTGTTCCGCGAGTTCTCGGTGTCGCTGTCAGTGGCGATACTGATTTCATTGCTGGTCTCCATCACCCTGACACCGATGATGTGCGCCCGACTGCTACGACCTCACGCCCCGCGCAGCCAGCCGCGTGCGCGTGGCTTTAACCGGTTGCTGCTCGGCTTGCAGCAAGGTTATGGTCGCACTTTACGCTGGGTGCTGAACCACTCACGTTGGGTCATGATGGTACTGTTGGGGACGATTGGCCTGAGCGTCTGGCTTTATATCAGCATCCCCAAAACCTTCTTCCCGGAACAGGATACCGGGCGGCTGATGGGGTTCATTCAGGCCGACCAGAGCATCTCCTTCCAGGCAATGAAACGCAAACTGCAGGATTTCATGACCATCGTGCGCGCCGACCCGGCGGTGGACAACGTCACTGGCTTTACCGGTGGAATGCGAACTAACAGCGGCTCGATGTTCATCAGCCTGAAACCGCTCGCCCAGCGTGATGTCAACGCGCAACAGGTCATCACCCGGCTACGCGCCAAACTGGCGAAAGAGCCCGGTGCCAACCTGTATCTGATGGCGGTGCAGGACGTGCGTATCGGTGGCCGTGAAGCGAATGCGGGCTATCAGTTCTCGCTGTTATCGGACGACCTCTCGGTGCTGAGAAGCTGGGAGCCAAAAATCCGCGATGCGCTGAGCAAGTTGCCACAACTGGCGGATGTCAGTTCTGACCAGCAGGACAAAGGGGCTGAACTGAGGCTGGTCTATGATCGTGATGCCATGGCACGGCTCGGTATCAATGTTTCCAGTGCCAACACGCTATTGAACGACGCCTTTGGGCAGCGCCAGATCTCCACCATTTACCAGCCGATGAACCAGTATAAAGTCGTCATGGAGGTTGACCCGGCCTAT
This sequence comes from Dickeya zeae NCPPB 2538, assembly GCF_000406165.1. Lineage (NCBI taxonomy): Bacteria > Pseudomonadati > Pseudomonadota > Gammaproteobacteria > Enterobacterales > Pectobacteriaceae > Dickeya > Dickeya zeae. Next base: position 3,184,233 of record NZ_CM001977.1, read on the forward strand.
ACCCAGGACCCAGCCTCGCTGGAGAAAATGTTTATTATCAACAACGACGGCAAGCCGATTCCATTGTCGTTCTTTGCCCACTGGCAACCGGCTAACGCACCGCTGGCGGTTAACCATCAGGGGCTATCGGCTGCGGCGACCATCTCGTTCAACCTGCCGGAAGGTGCCAGCTTGTCAGAGGCGACCACCGCGATTGAACGCACCATGACCTCACTGGGTGTACCGCCCACGATTCGAGGCCAGTTTGCTGGTACCGCGCTGGCGTTCCAGCAGTCCCAGCATTCTCAGGTTGTGTTGATTATTGCGGCGATCGTAACGGTCTATATCGTACTGGGGATTTTGTATGAGAATGTCGCCCATCCGCTGACCATTCTCTCTACCCTACCCTCCGCCGGGGTCGGCGCGCTCCTGGCGCTGGAATTGTTCAACAAGCCGTTCAGTCTGATTGCGCTGATTGGCATTCTGCTGTTGATAGGCATTGTGAAGAAAAACGCCATCATGATGGTGGACTTTGCGCTGGTCGCGCAACGGGAAGGGAAACTCTCCGCGCATGAGGCGATTTTCCGCGCCTGCATGCTGCGTTTTCGCCCGATCATGATGACCACCATGGCGGCGTTGTTCGGCGCGTTACCGTTGGTGCTCAGTAGCGGTGACGGCTCAGAGCTGCGTCAGCCGCTGGGTATCACTATCGTGGGCGGGCTGGTGATGAGCCAGTTACTGACACTGTACACCACGCCGGTGGTGTACTTGTTCTTTGACAGACTGCGCTGGCGCCGTCGTGAACGCAATGACGCCACCACGCATACAGAACCGTCAGCCTGATGCCACGTCAGTCGCCATTGCTGTATCTGTAATCGTCGCCGGGGTTCGCCCCGGCGCCTGCAAGGGACAGGATATTCCCGGGAGTAATACCACGCATGACCCATCAGCCCGCTTCCGTTCGCTGGCAATTATGGATTGTCGCCTTCGGCTTTTTTATGCAAGCGCTGGATACCACCATCGTCAACACAGCCTTGCCTTCTATGGCGGTCAGCCTGAATGAAAGCCCGCTACGGATGCATGCGGTGATCGTCGCCTATGTATTGACAGTCGCCATGCTGTTGCCTGCCAGCGGCTGGCTGGCAGACCGGATTGGCGTTCGCAATATTTTCTTCTCCGCCATTATGCTGTTTAGCCTTGGTTCACTGCTTTGCGCCCGCTCCACCACCCTCAACGAGTTGCTGTTTTCCCGCGTGATTCAAGGCATTGGCGGTGCCATGATGGTGCCGATTGGACGCCTGACGGTCATGAAGCTGGTGCCACGCGATCAATACATGGCCGCAATGACCTTCGTGACATTGCCGGGGCAGATAGGCCCGCTGATGGGGCCAACACTTGGCGGTTTTCTCGTCCAGTACGCCAGTTGGCACTGGATTTTCCTGATTAATATCCCGGTGGGTCTGGTGGGTGCCTTCGCCACCTGGTGGCTGATGCCCAATTTCACCATGCCACCACGTCGCTTTGATCTTCTCGGTTTTGTTTGTCTGGTGATCGCCATGGGCACCCTGACACTGGCGCTAGACGGCCAGAAAAGCCTGGGGTTGTCCGCCTTAGCGTTGAGCGCACTGGTGCTGACCGGCGTTCTGGCGCTATTGGGGTACTGGTGGCACGCCAGAGACAACGAGCAATCGCTGTTCAATCTGCGTTTATTTGATACCCGCAGCTTTAGTATCGGTCTGTTCGGCGGCTGGCTGGCACGCATCGGCAGCGGCATGTTGCCGTTTATGACCCCGGTATTTTTGCAAATTGGTCTGGGCTACACACCGTTTCATGCCGGGATGATGATGATCCCGCTGGTGCTGGGCAATATGGGGATGAAACGGATTGTGGTGTTGATCGTTAACCGGTTTGGCTACCGTGTGGTGCTGATAGCTTCGACATTGACGCTGGCGCTGGCTACGCTGCTGTTCGCGCTGGTCGCACTGCTGAACTGGCACTGGATGACGCCGGTGGTGCTGCTGTTGGTCGGTATGGTCAACGGCATCCGGTTTTCCACTATGAATACCCTGACGCTCAAAGATCTGCCGGACGACCTGGCCAGCGGCGGTAACAGCCTGCTGTCGATGTCAATGCAGCTCTCCACCAGTATGGGGGTGACTATCGCCGGGCTGCTGCTGGGCATTTTTGCCAATCAGCATCTGGTGAGCGGTACACCGGAAACCCACACCGTATTCCTGTATACCTATCTGTGCATGGCGGCGGTGATGGCATTCCCAGCGCTGATTTTCAACCGGGTGCCGCCCGATACCGTTCAGCAGGCGACGCTGACGCGCCCTTCATGAGGTGAATGATGAGATTCGGCATTACCGCCAGACTGTTTCTGGCCATTTTCTCCACCTGTATGCTGGTGCTAATCATCATGCATTTCGGTGTCCGGCTCAGTTTTGAGAAAGGGTTTATCGACTATATCCGCCGTGGTAACGAACAGCGGGTGGTACAGATTCGTGGCTGGCTGGAAGATCAGTACCAGCAGTACGGCAACTGGGATTTTCTGCAAAATACCGAACGCGGTATTTTCCCGATGCTGCGAGCAATGGAGCAGAATAACGACGAGGCGATGCAAGGCTGGCGTACCCGGTTTTGGGTGACGGATGAGAACCGCCGTCGCCTGATAGGCCCACCGATTCCAATGCCTGCGGGCAGCACCTGGCAGCCGCTGATGGCGAAAAAACGCGTCGTTGGCTGGCTGGTGGCAGCACCAGTAGAAGGGCTGACCCGTAGCGCCGATATCAGTTTCGATCGCCAGCAACAGCGCACCAGTTGGCTGATCGTCGCCTTTACTACTCTGTTGGCAGCCGTGGTGACCTGGATGATGTCCCGTGGCCTGCTGGCACCGGTCAAACGACTGGTCAACGGTATTCATCAACTGGCTGGCGGCGACTTTAGTACCCGGGTCACCGCCAGCGGGCGCGATGAACTGGATAGGCTATCGCAAGATTTTAACCAGTTAGCCTCAGCGCTGGAGAAAAACGAGCAGTCACGCCGGGCGTTTATGGCAGATGTCTCCCATGAATTACGCACGCCGCTGGCGGTGTTACGTGGTGAACTGGAAGCCTTGCAGGATGGCGTGCGACGGCCCGATAGCGCCGCATTTAGCTCGCTGCAAGCAGAGGTCGCTTTGTTGACCAAGCTGGTGGACGATCTTCATCAACTCTCGTTATCTGACCTGGGCGCACTGGCTTACCGTAAGTCGGCCGTCAATGCCAGCGCATTGCTACAGTTATCTGTGGCGGCGTTTAGAGAGCGTTTTCAACACAAAAGCATTCAACTGACCACGCATCTTCATCCTGAAGCGGTGATATTTGGCGACCCGGACCGTCTGAATCAGTTGTTCAACAACCTGATGGAAAATAGCCTGCGTTACACGGACGATGGCGGGCAACTGGAAGTGGAGACCGCACTACGTCCGCAGCGGCTGATTATTCACTGGCGTGATAGCGCCCCCGGTATCAGCGATGAACAACTGGCGCTGATCTTCGAGCGTTTCTACCGTGCGGAAAGCTCGCGCAACCGTGCCAGCGGCGGCTCCGGATTGGGGTTAGCCATTTGCGCCAAGATCGTTGAGGCGCACGATGGACGCCTGTATGCTGATCATTCAGCGCTTGGCGGCGTACAAATCACCGTCGAGCTCCCGTTGCACCTATCCTGATACAGGAACTGACATCGACATGACCGCCTCCTCTCCTGCAACGACGGGTGATGAAAACCTGCCGGTGCTGATCGTTGAAGATGAGCCCAAACTGGCCCAGTTACTGGTGGATTACCTGCAGGCATCTGGTTATCGCACCCACTGGCTGACCCAGGGAGAAGAGGTCGAACCCTGGGTACGTGAACACCCCTGCCAGCTCATTCTGTTAGACCTGATGCTGCCGGGCCGTGACGGCCTGACGCTTTGCCGCGCCATTCGCGGTTTTTCCAATGTGCCGATCATTATGGTCACCGCACGTACCGAAGAAATTGACCGACTGCTTGGGCTGGAAATCGGTGCCGACGATTACATCTGTAAGCCCTACAGCCCGCGTGAAGTGGTCGCCCGGGTGAAAACCCTGTTGCGCCGCTGTCGCTGGCAGCATGAACCGCTACCGAATGATGTCTTACCCGCGTTGCTGATTGACCAGAATCGTTATCAGGCCAGTTACCTCGGCCGTCATCTGGAACTGACGCCCGCCGAATTCCGGCTGTTAAAAACCCTCTCAGCCGAACCAGGGCGCGTTTTTTCACGCGAGCAGTTGCTCGATCATCTGTACGACGATTACCGGGTGGTGACTGACCGTACCATCGACAGCCACATCAAGAATCTGCGCCGTAAGCTGGAAGTGTTTGACCGGGAAACCTCGTTCATCCGCACGGTTTATGGCATTGGTTATCGCTGGGAAGCCGCCGCCAGTCAGGAAATATAACGCCCTCGCCCATTGGGGTACGCAGTCAAAGAAACTGTCTGACTCGGTTAAAAATTTGCAATTTTCTATTGGCTCGTGGCTGCTAGCATAATCACAGACAAAAATGATGATAATGAGGGTAAACATGTCGGGATTAGTCAATGGCAAGTGGGTCGATGGCGATGTAGCGGCCGAAGAAATCAAAGGCGGGGCTTTCCATCGTCAGGAAACCCGATTCCGTGCCACCGAGCTGATACCGGAGGCGGGACGATATCAGTTATTTGTCTCGTATCTTTGCCCGTGGGCCTCCCGTACAACGATTTACCGTAACCTGAAAGATCTTGGCAACGTGATCACTTTGTCGGTCGCGGATCCCCGTATCGGCGAACAGGGTTGGGAATTCAGTACTCCGCAGGATGCTGGCGAACACGTCGCGCCGGTGCGCTACCTGCACCAGCTTTACACCGCCAGTGACGCGCATTACACCGGGAAAGTCTCGGTTCCCGTACTGTGGGACCGCAAAGAAGGCCGTATCGTCAATAACGAGTCGTCGGAAATCATCCGCCTGCTTAACCATGACTTTAATGATTTGACCGGTAACCGTCTGGATTTCTACCCAACGGATCTGCGGGCGGAAATCGACCACTGGAACAGCCTGATTTACGACAACATCAATAACGGCGTGTATAAGACTGGCTTTGCCAAAACACAAGCGCACTACGACCAGGCGGTAACGAGCTTGTTTGCAGCACTGGATACCGTGGAAGCCCACCTGGCACACCATCGCTATCTGGCGGGCGACACCCTGACCGAAGCGGACTGGCGACTGTTCGTGACGCTGGTGCGTTTTGATGCGGCTTACCACGGTGCCTTCAAATGCAACATCCGTCGACTGGAGGATTATCCGCACCTTTCCGGCTATCTGCGCGAGCTGTATCAGTGGCCGGGGGTCAAAGACACCGTCAGGCTGGACGACATCAAAGCCGGTTACTACAGCATTCGCTGGCTCAACCCGACCGGTATTATTGCAAAAGGGCCACTCGTGGACTTCGAACGCCCACACCAGCGTGAGTTGATTGGCCCCTCAGCCGGTATTCGCTCCCTCTAATCTTCATTCACGGCCAGAGAAACGCTGGCCGTGAAGCATCATGCCCATCAATAGACGTACTTTCTGTAAGCCGACTACTGATTTTTCCCGCCGTTGGCGTTAGAATCTGCCGCCTTTACTGTTCCCGCCCAGGAACAGCCTGACCTGTGATCAGACTTGAGAAACCACCATGTTTAAACCGGAATTACTCTCTCCGGCCGGTACGCTGAAAAATATGCGTTACGCCTTTGCTTATGGCGCTGATGCAATTTATGCCGGCCAGCCTCGCTACAGCCTGCGTGTGCGCAATAACGAATTCAACCACCAGACGCTGGCGCAAGCCATCAATGAGGCCCATGCGCTGGGTAAGAAATTTTATGTGGTGGTTAACATCGCCCCCCATAACGCCAAACTGAAAACCTTCCTGCGTGACCTGCAACCGGTGGTCGACATGACCCCGGATGCGTTGATCATGTCTGATCCGGGGTTGATTATGCTGGTGCGGGAAAACTTCCCCCAGATGCCGATTCACCTGTCGGTACAGGCCAACGCGGTCAACTGGGCGACGGTGAAGTTCTGGCAGCAGATGGGGCTCAGCCGGGTGATTTTGTCACGCGAACTGTCGCTGGAAGAGATTGAGGAAATCCGCCACCAGGTGCCAGAAATGGAGCTGGAAGTGTTCGTTCACGGCGCATTGTGTATGGCTTATTCCGGCCGCTGCCTGCTGTCTGGCTATATCAATAAGCGCGACCCGAATCAGGGCACCTGTACCAATGCCTGCCGCTGGGAATACAACGTGCAGGAAGGTAAAGAAGACGCGGTGGGCAACATCGTGCATATCCACGAGCCGATTGCGGTTACCCAGATAGACAGCGCTCAGCCGCAACCCACGCTAGGCATCGGCGCACCGACCGATAAGGTCTTCATGCTGGAAGAAAAACAGCGACCGGGCGAATACATGAGCGCGTTTGAAGACGAGCACGGCACCTACATCATGAACTCACGCGATCTGCGCGCCATTCAGCACGTAGAACGCCTGACCAACATGCAAGTCGCCTCGCTGAAAATCGAAGGCCGCACCAAGTCGTTCTACTACTGTGCCCGCACCGCACAGGTGTACCGCCGCGCTATCGACGACGCTGTCGCCGGTAAACCGTTTGACCCGACGTTGCTGCAAACGCTGGAAGGCCTCGCGCACCGTGGTTACACCGAAGGCTTCCTGCGCCGCCACGTTCATGAGGATTACCAGAATTACGACTACGGTTACTCGGTGTCTGACCAGCAGCAGTTTGTCGGGGAGTTCACCGGCGAGCGGCGCGATGGTCTGGCGGAAGTGGCGGTCAAGAACAAGTTCTCTCGCGGCGACAGCGTGGAAATGATGACGCCGGGCGGCAACGTCCAGTTCACTATCGATACCCTGCTCAATAAAAAAGGTCAGGCTGTCGAGGTAGCGCCGGGTGACGGCCACACCGTGTATCTGCCGGTACCGGACGATATCGACCTGGAATACGCGTTACTGCTGCGCAACCTGTCGGGGACAACCACCCGCAACCCGCATGCAAAATAGCAAAAAAGTGACACAATCGTGCCAATTGTGACATTTTTTAGAATCAGATCACATCAATGGCACTGGTGACTGGTTATTATTGCAGCGCTGAGAAAATACAAAACGAAAAATAAGCGTAGTAATGCTACTAGGAACCACCTCCTTGGCCAGCTCAATCTCCCTTGAGCTGGCTTTTTCTTTGCGCGCTATTCACGTTTGAGGCGTGGGCTGTTTACCAGATAGAGCGTGATCACCAAAATCAGGATCGCCCCGGCATAGGTGAAGGTATCCGCCGGATTTTTATGATCGACGATAATCAGCCGTACAATCGCGGTGATACCGATGTAGATGAAATAGCGCAGCGGGAAGTGATAGCCGGAGAGAAAATACTTCACGATCAGCGCCAGAAATTCAAAATAGAGGAAATAAATCACCAGGCTTTCGATCAGCATATACGACGACTCTTTTTCATTACTGACCAGCAGTACCGTCGCCAAATGCCAGGTTTCCTTAGCCAGGAAAACCACCAGAATCGCCGCCAGCACCAGCAGGCCGAAATTGAGTATCGTCTGTAATCCTCTGGCAATCATGACCGCACGCGCAGACCCCGCCATAAGCCTCTCCTTAACACTAGATTCAGAGAAAATACGCCCCAAAAAAACAGCCCCTGAAGACCTGGGAGACGTCAGTGTCGCCATCTGGCAATAACCTGACGGAGATCACAAAACTACCGGGTCATCAGCGAGCTGTCTATGCAATATTTTTTACTACTTATCTGGTTTTCTTATCGCTTTGCTCAGGCTGCCATCATCACCACCAGCGGTGAAAATGGTGTACCGGACCGATGCCGTGGCCGACTTCCAGCGAATCAGCCTGCTCCAGCGCGCCTTGCAGGTAGGCTCGTGCAGCAGACAGGGTGTCGAGCCAGTTATTATGGCGCGGTCGCAACGCTGCCAGCGCCGCCGACAACGTACAACCGGTGCCGTGTGTATGTCGGGTGTGCACGCGCGGCGTGCTTAACCGGACAGGCTCGGCATGTGGCATGAACAGCCAGTCTGGGCTTTCCCGGTCGCTCAGGTGCCCGCCTTTCATCAGCACCGCCTGACACCCCATCGCCAATAGCGCTTCGCCTTGCTGGCGCATCCCGTGCTCATCGTCAGCAGGTGCGCACTGTAACAGCGCCGCCGCTTCAGGCAGGTTAGGCGTGATCAACGATACGCGCGGCAACAGCAACTGACGCACCGCCTCCACTGCCTCCGCCGCCAGTAGCGGATCACCGCTTTTGGCCAACATCACCGTATCCAGCACCACATAAGGCACCGGGTAACGCAACAGCCGGTCTGCCACCGCTTCCACAATATCCGTCTGTGCCAGCATGCCGATTTTCGCGCTGTCAATGCGGACATCGCTCAGTACCGAATCCAGTTGGGCTGCGACAAACGCCGGCTCAATGCGGTAAACCGACTGCACACCACGGGTATTTTGTGCCACCAGTGCGGTAATCACACTGGTGCCATACGCCCCCAGTGCCGAGAAGGTTTTCAGGTCAGCCTGAATACCGGCACCACCGCTCGGGTCAGTACCGGCGATCGTCAGCGCGTTGATACGTTTCATACCAGCGCCTCCCGCTTCAGGGTATAAAGCGCATCCAGAAACGCAGGAATAAAACTTCCCGGCCCCCGTGCCTGCACCGCGGCCTGTTGCCCGCAGTGAGACATCACCGCACAGGCAGCGGCCACATGACCAAGGCGGTCACCATCCAGTGCACAGAAGCCCGCGACCACCGCCGACAACGCACACCCGGTGCCAACCACCCGGGTCATCAGCGGGTCGCCGCCGGGTATCGCCAGCACCCGATCGCCGTAGGTCACATAATCCACCTCGCCGGTGACCACCACGCAAGTGGCCCAGCGTTGTGCCAGTGCAATGGCGCAAGGCAAGGCCGCCAGCACATCGTTGCCGCTGTCCACGCCACGTCCGGCGGACTGTTCGCCCGCCAGCGCCATTACTTCGGAGGCGTTACCACGGATAGCCGCTGGCTTCATCGCCAGTAATTCAACGGCAAATTCAGTGCGAAAACGCAGGCCACCGACCGCGACCGGGTCTAGCACCCAGGGTGTACCGGCGTTGACGGCGCTGGTTACCGCGGCGCGCATCGCCTGCGCGCGGTCGGCCTCAAGCGTCCCCAGATTAATCAGTAACCCATCGGCCAACGCACTAAACTGCGCGGCTTCACCGGCATCGACCACCATCGCGGGCGAAGCGCCTAACGCCAGCAACACATTGGCGGTAAACCCTTGCACCACCTCATTGGTAAGGCAATGCACCAGCGGTGCGCGTAAACGGAAAGCATCGAGAGAATCCGCGACGGACGCGGCAGGGAAAAGTACAGGTCGAGCGTTCATAAACCTCCCAACCGGCGTGAAAGAAGGCGGTACCGGTGGGATACCGTGACTTCCCTACGCTGGCATTATCCAGTTCAGGTAATACGGGTATTTCTCAGCCCGCTTTTCATAAAGGGGCACCCCGAGTCGTGGTGATTACATTTCTTTATTAATTAGTGAGTTATGTAAGTTTTCTTGTTTGTCTATGGTTGTTTTTACGAATCTCATTACTGAGCATTGTACCCTGACCCAAAATCCTGCTCCATTCAGAAACAGAATTCCGGCATGATTGACCCTGACCCCGAATCTGATCCACCCATAATCAGAAATTCTCGACTTCAGGATGACTGCATATTCTGGCAACCGACAGATTTTTGAGCAAATTCGGATGGCGTCATCCAGCCCAGCGCAGAATGGGGACATCCCTGATTATAGTGTATGCGCCAGGCTTCGATTTTGCACCGTGCATCCTCCAGAGACATGAACCCGTTCTCGTTCAGGCATTCCTGCCGCAACCTGCCGTTGAAGGATTCCACCGTGGCATTGTCCGTCGGTGTTCCCGGCCGGGAAAAATCAATGCGGATACCCCGTTCGTAAACCCATTTATCCAGCATTTTTCCTGCAAATTCAGAGCCATGATACCTATTGAATGCATCCAGTTCGCGTTTTACTCAGCCATTTTCTACAACTTGTAATGCCTGTCACAAGTGGAGAAAATCAATGAATACTCTTGTCAGTAACACCAGCCTGTCGGGGACACTGATTTGCCCTGGATATCGCTAAAAAACATCATGATGCAAAAATTCGACACCCGGGTGGACGAACATCTTTCCTGCGTATTGAAAATACACTGGAAGGCTTCAACCGATTACTTGCGCTCACCGCTTCCCCCCATAATGATATTATCGCGGCCTTTGAACCTACCGCTGATTATCACCGTAACATCGCATAGTGGTTACATAAGCAGGGCGTAAAATGCCATCTTGTTTCATCTGTCAGATGTGCGCGAGCACGTGAGATGCTGTTTAAGACCTGGGATAAAAATGATCGCAAAGATGCCAGTGTCATTATGTATTTGCTCGAACAGGGATTATCTTCACCATTTTATGATCCTCTGGCGAACGGCATTATCGATATACATGAGATATCAAACACATACCATCAGGTTACTCTGGCCCGAACCCGATGCCTGAACAGCCTGGTTAACCACTATCTGACCCTTTATTTCCCCGAGGCTGAGCAATTTCTGCATATGTCCCGGGCAGAGTGGTTCTGTCAGTTTTTACTTCACTTCCCTACACCGTCTTGTATCACATCACTGAACCGGGATGTGTTTGTAAAACAGTCATGGGATGTTGTTGGCAGGAAACAGTATAAACAGCAGTTTCTTGAACATCTCTATGATGTTGCTGCGGATCCCATTGCCTTACCGTTGTCAGAAGATTCTCTGGCCGTGACCACGTTCAGATTACAACTTCATCGTTATGTCGGGCTTTCGGCACAGCGATTGCAGCTTGAAAAGCAGGCGGAAAATTATTTACAGGAACGGAGTGACTACAGGCACTTACGTACGATCCCTGGTATTGGCGCCATCATTGCCCTTATGATAATTGCTGAAAGCGGTGATCTGACACGTTTCGCTCATTACCGGCAGTACCTCAACTTTTGCGGTTTTAATCTTTCCGCCAGCCAGAGCGGGCAAAAGCACAGTGGTTACAGATTGTCGAAGCGTGGAAATGCGCGGTTAAGATATGCCTTCTGGCTTGCCGCCACCGTAGCCGTAAGAACGAGAGAAAACAGCTTCCGCTACAAATATGAACGTTATATTCGGGAAAATGGCGATAAGCCAGATCAGAAAAGAAAAGCCATGACGGCTGTAGCAACAAAAGTCGCCAGAGTGGCGCATGCAATTGTAAAGCAGGATATTGATTACAAAGGGTATGATGAAATAAGCCATGGGACGTGATTCAACGGGCCGTAAGGCGCATCGCGACCATTAGATAATGCTCAACGCCCATGGTTTCCAAAATGCTGTGTTAAGTCCTGTCGGGCCATTCGGACCCTTGTATGTCATGGTAAGCATATTTATAAGCCGAAAGGAGATGAGCGATATCGGATACAACAATGAACCATCGCCGTTGTATTAGATGGCAGGATCCTTGCGCGCAAAAACTGTTGATTCAAACGGTAGTCCGTTGTCGGTTTTCAGCAACTGAGGCAACGGGCAATGACTGGCGATATGGTTCAGCATCTCAGCGACCTCTGTTGAACGAAGGTTCTGTCCCACACAGATCCCAAGACACTCGCGCGTGTAGAGATCGATAACGGTCAGCAGGCGTAATCGACGTCCGCCAAACAAGGCATCAGAGACAAAATCCATACCCCACACAGGGTTCGGATATAACCCCTGAGCTTGCGGTTGACGCCGCTGGGCAGATTTGTTGCGGTGTGGCCGCTTGAGACGTAACGATAGCCCCTGCTGGCTGTAAAGACGGTAGATCCGCTTGTGATTATCACGCCAGCCTTCGCGCCTGAGCATCACATGTACCCGTCGGTAGCCGTAATGCACCCGGGTTTCAGTGATCTCACGAATGCGCAGGCGCAGCGCACTGTCATCAGCGGCGACAGAACGGTATCGAAACGAACTACGACTGATCCGCAATGCAAAACAGACCTGTCTCTCACTGGCACCGTAGCGCGCTTGTAAATCCCTGACCCATTCGCGCAGACGTGCCAGCGTCAGCTCTTTTTTGCGAGGACATCCTGCAACATCGCTTTATCGAGGCTCAGATCGGCAACCCGCTTCTTCAACCGCAGATTTTCTTCTTCAAGCTGTCGCATATGCTTGAGTTCTGACGGTGAAATCCCACCGTATTTTTTACGCCACGTATAAAAAGTGGCATCAGAAATCCCCAGCTTGCGGCAGACTTCCGGCACCGGCGTACCCAATTCAGCCTGCTTCAGGGCAAACACAATCTGTTCTTCGGTGAATCGCGACTTTTTCATCGGCACAACCTCCGTTCAGGGAGTCATTATCATGCCGGAATTCTGTTTCTGAATGGAGCAGGATTTTGGGTCAGGGTCACTATTGCTAAAGAGGCTAAAAAGTACAAGGGCAAGCAAAAGAACAAAGAACTGCACAGTAAGATTATTGCGATGCTCTAGGCCAAGAAGAACACACCTGACGAGATCGCAAAACTTTGTGATTGCGGGAGGGCTACAGTGTTTCGTGTGAAGAAAGAAATGCTCGCCAGTCTTAGCGGCAATGAACGCTGATATAGCGGGAGGAGGAAAAGGAAAAAGGCTTGCAGTTTAGTACAGTTCAAATCCACTCGATATCTAAAATAAGCCTGTAAATAAATCGGTGAAACTGACCACAGTATATTAATTTTTGTATTGCGATTAATTATAAAGTATAGCAATAAACAATCAAGGCAGCTCGCAACACTAAATCAAGCTTAAAAAACATATTAGGAATGTCGCAATTTAGCATGTTTTTTTAAATAACTATATTAAGACAAATTGAATAACATGGTTTATAACCCAACAATTAAAATCTTACAGTCTATTAAATTTTCTCAGCATAATATTATGAGAAATTGCCTTTAATTTTTTTGTAAAGAAATTAAACTTAATCGCTCAAGATAGGTTGAAATGATTAAGCCCAGAGAGTTTTTTCTTTGGGCTTATAATATAATTTACTGTTTTTTCTTCCTGGTGATGAAGGCCTTGCCGATAATTGCTGCATAAGCAATACATGCCTCAAGACCTTTTTTATCAGCAAGCTCTATGAGAAAGTGCCCTATTCTTTTTTCATCGAAGCCCTCTCTAATTAGTAGAGTTGTAACTTCATCGAGATCTAACTCATTGCTTTTTTTAATTTCATAATCGAAGCTACCTTGTAATTCACGTTCAATTGGTTTAGCTAACTTGGTAGCAGTGATATTTTCATTTTTAGGCATTGGTTCACTATTGCGAAGCTCTGGTATCTTAATAGTTTTCAAGTCGCCAATCTTGCATTTTATTAAAATCGTTTGACCAAAACTTAGTTTTAGCCACTGCCAACGGTGTGTTTTTGTTTGCCAGCTTTCATTTTTTAAAGGATTAGCATGCCCAAGTCCTAATACATAATAGTTACCAGTATCACTTTTTACCAAACTATCACTCTGAGTTTGGGGAGCAAGCCATTTATTAATTTTGGGGTAGCTAAAATTATTAACAGCCACGCCTTTAGAAATATTATTAAGGCGAATTGATTCATTTATGATATATTCACTATCCTGAATATCCCATTTGGGTATTTCATTATAGCAACCAATAATTGCTCCAGCCATACTTGCAATAGAATCTGTATCAGTGCCTAATTCATTAACACAAGTTACCATTGCATCATATGGCGATGACTCTCTGAAAAGATGACATAAAACGGCACTTGCGATAGCTGTGTTAGTTGCAGTACCCCTTCTTGATTCTTTGTTGCAATCCAAAACATCTATTGCAACCTTATACTTTTCTGAAGGATCGTTAATTTTATTGGTAGCATTAATTACTTTAGACAGATAATCTTTTGTTTCAATCCTAATACTTTCAATTTCATCAGATAATTTTTTTTGGCTTATACTTTCCCAATTCGGCAGCCAGAAATTCTTCAATTCATAGATACTGTTTATTCTCTCAGGGATTGATGAAAAGTCTTCAATTATATTTTGTAGGTCAGAGATATCCGCTGGCCGTTCATTTAATAATGCAAATTGTAGAGTGTCAGCATGCAGGATCGCTCCACAAACGGCTAATAAATTACCATGCGTTACAAGGGAATCTTTGATAACTGAAGCAATGTAACTTCTTTTAGATAGATATTTACAGCTCCACACATGAGGTTGTATTCTCATGGCTGTACCATTACCACCAGCATTAATATATTCGGTTCCATTGGTTTTATAAAAATTTGAAAACCAAGTAGTATCTTTTCGCATTAGATTGCTGGCTGCCCATTTTGTCGCTCGCCCAGCTCCAAGAGCATATGATAACCATACAGGAAGCTCAATTTTTGCGAATGACTCAATATCAAATTCGCCATTATCCCGAATAGCTCTTGATACAGCTAATCTTAGCTGGGTGTCATCAGAATATGTACCAGCAGGAAGGCTAACTGTTACACCAGTATACCCCCCAATCTTTCTATTCCAACCGACGGGTTTAAGCAAGTAAGTGTCTCCAACTCTGTGCCTTAAACCATTCTCATCAGTAAGCTCTGAAATCCATCCGATAGCATCACCAGCGGCCGCCCATAGTGCAGAGTTTATGGTTTTTTGTTCTCTGAGTAAGTTCATTTTACCCTCTTGGAATTATGTTAGGCACACCAGAAAATTTCTCTGGTGAAAGAATAACATTTACGTGTTGAAAACCCAAGCTTACTAATGTTCCATGGATCGAAGCTGCTTGCTCTCTATCTTGTACATAAACACACCTCAAGTATTCCATGCTAAGTGGATTTGGATACAAAATTTCGGCTTGCTCACAAGTAGGGAGATGTTTAGGTCTCCCATTGCGATTTATTGTGTTACCAAACCAGCGTATAATTCTCTCATTAAACATTGCTTGTAACCCTACAAGCCCAGCTGTCCTAACCACTCCAGTGTATATGTTATTTGTCGTTGTGAAGTAGACACCAGGGTGGGTTAATATTACCGAATCAAAAGACATTATGCACCACCATCGTTCTAAACATGTGAATCTATTTTTGGCAGATCTAAAATAGTGCGTATTAATTTCACTTATAGATAAATTAATATAATCCAACCAATCTTCATCTTTATTAAATGTTTCTTGTGCTTCTTTACGCTCAGTAGATACAGGCGTAGCGATATGACTTAAATATTGTTCCTCATCTAATGCCTTTCGCGAAAGCACTAATCTTTGGCTTGCACAACCTGTTAATCCTCTTTCGGTTGTAAAATGTAGAACTTCAGTAATGGCATTTTCTTCAATATACTGTTGAATACTCATTTAAAGATTTACCTCATCAAAAGTTCCTTGCGTAAAATAATCTACTAAATCTGACTTTTCAGATTCTTTATAGCCAATGACAACAGATTCTTTAGCCCTGCTAATTGCCATAGCAAGAAGCCGTCTTAATTGCTGCAACTTATCATCATGTTCATTATCTTGATGCTGCATATTCGCAATACTAAGGCCCAATATTATGACATGATCGAACTCAAGCCCTTTTGCTGAATTCATCGTAGAAAGTGCTATATTTTCTTGGCCTATAGGCCAAACTCTATTTTTAGTAATTATTATATAAGGCAGATTATGTGCTTTTAATTGCTTTTCAACTTCAGAAAACCAATTCCCCCCCTTAGGCTTGAGAAAAGCGACAGATTCATCTTCTAAATTAACATTTTGTTTAATGTAATCAATTGCATATTCAAGCTGCTGAGAATATAATCCTTTACATACTATCGGCTTTGGCCCATGTCTTGTAGTCTGCCTAAAGTCGCTGATACTTCCATCATCGTCAACCGTTAATCCATGAGTTATTGAAGCTGCGAAAGCTGCTATTTCAACAGTATTTCTATGGTTTTCATTTAATCTGAAGTAAGCTGCATTTCTCATATCCAATCCAGTTTCCGTCCATGTGAACCCTCTTGGATATAGCCGTTGTACAGTATCTATTACAAATGTAAGATAATAGTCCTCTTTAAGATGGTTTAATATCGCTCTTATTTGATTTGCTGAAAAGTCTTGAGTTTCATCTACAACAATTATATCATACTCCAAGCATTCGCTATTAATCATTTTTTCACATTGAGTATGCCAATCATCTACTTCTTGAGCCGCAAGATACGACTCGTACTCTCGTACAATATCAATTAACTTTTGCCGTGTTGGCCTTGTTACTTGTGGTGATAAACCTCGGCCAGTTCGTTCGGCAGTTAAATAACGATCTAAATCAGAAGCACGAAATCTTCCTCGTAAATAATCAATTTCACCAAGGATAAAATCGGTTTCATAACCCAATCCTGTACATTTTATTGTTAAGTATGCATCTCGATCATTATCATTAATGAGCGGCGTGTTAATATAGCGTCTCGTCCAATTAGCAAAAGTATCGTTTTCAACTTGCACTGGCATGGATCCAGCTTGGATACTGTTATTAAGTAATCCATCAATATATCCTGACAAAGTTCTATTAAAAGAAAGAACTAAAGCTTTAATTGGACTTTGATCGTTATCAATTCTTCGTCTAAAAGATAATGCATTTACAATTGCCGTTAACCGAAGCAAGGCACTTGTGGTTTTACCACTACCAGCTGCTCCGCGTATGACTACAACCCCAGAAATATTTCTACTAACTATTGGTAATTGCTCACGCGTTGCCTGAGGATTCGAAAGTATTTTCATTGTTATATCCTTGTAAATTATTTCTTTTATACATTATTTAACCTGTGACGAATTGATACAAATCCGTTCAATGTTCAATATATCATAATTATCTTATTTTCAATGTTTAAACATAAAAAAATCTATTTAAAATAATGATTAACTTTTAATTAATTGGTTTTTAAAACTACTCAATTACGTAATGGCGAAACATTGAACTATATGCTGCATGTGATTTAGCTTAGTGAGAATTAAATCCATTTAATCTCATCAATTACATAGCTAATGTTTACCAGAGGAAATTGAATCGCCACGGATAATCTAGACACTTCCGAGCCGTTGATAATATTGATTTTCATATTCCGTCGGTGGCATCTGATCACTCGAACCATGCCGAAGCTTACGGTTATAAAACATTTCGATGTAATCAAAAATATCTCTGCGTGCTTCTTCCCGTGTTCCGTAGACCTTTTTCTTTATCCGTTCACGCTTCAGTAGCTGGAAAAAGCTTTCTGCAACTGCGTTGTCGTGACAGTTACCACGACGGCTCATACTGCCTTCCAGACCGTGTGATTTCAGGAACGACTGCCACTCATGGCTTGTGTACTGACTACCTTGGTCAGAATGAACCAGCACCTGTTTTTGGGGATTACGTCGCCACACTGCCATCAAAAGCGCATTCAGAACAATATCTTTTGTCATCCGGGGTTGCATTGACCAGCCGATAACTTTGCGCGAGAACAGGTCAACAACTACGGCCAGATACAGCCAGCCTTCGTGGGTTCGGATATAAGTTATGTCCGTTACCCAACGTTTATCCGGTGCTTCCGGGTTAAACTGTCGCTGGAGCCTGTTGGGTGTCACGATACTGGCTTCACCTTTACACGCTCGTGGGCTTCGATACCCGACCTGAGCCTTTATCCCGGCACAATTCATCAGCCACCAGACCCGGTTAATCCCGCATCGCAGGTCGAGATGGATCTTACGGTAGCCATAAACGCAACCGGACTCCAGCCAGAACTGTTTGATTTGTCCTGTCAGTCTGAGATCCGCCTGATGCCGTGGTGAATGCGGCTGCTGAAGCCACGTGTAAAACCCACTCGGATGAACATTCAGCACCCGACAGAGTAGACGAACAGGCCAACAACAGGAGTTGTCACGGATAAAGGCGTACCTCAGTCGGACAGCTTTGCGAAGTACGCCGTGGCTTTTTTTAATATGTCCCGTTCGTCAGTAACCCGCTTCAGCTCATTCTGGAGTCGGCGGATCTCGGCCTGAGCATCTGACTGCTCTTTGTTGGTGGAAGAGTCCGGCCCGTATTTCTTTATCCAAGCATAAAGACTGTGGGTAGTGATATCGAGACGTGTTGCGACGCTGGAAACAGAATGGCCACGATCAACAACCTGTTTGACAGCTTCAATTTTAAACTCTTCAGGATAACGCTTACTGCTCATGTGTACCTCTCTTTAAGCCATTTTAAATGACTCTGAGGTGTCTGTTAAACCCGTGGCGATTCAAACATCGGAGTCGGAGTTGCTAATGATTTAACAAATGGGATATGCGGAGTGATGTTAATCATCAAAGCTGAGGCTTGGTGATAGCTATCAGTAAGGAGTGATTTTTTATACATCCTGCCATTTGAAAGCCGGATTTGTAGATAGTAATTACCGTTTCGTTGAAACATGTATGCCAGAGTTTTGTACCTCATGATCACTCTCTTTTTGTATCTTAGGTGCATTACACACGGACAAAAAGAAATGTAACCACATGAATACTAATTGGAATCTTGGCAACCTACGCTGGAATTATCCAGTTCAGGTAATACGGGTATTTCTCAGCCCGCTTTTCATAAAGGGGCACCCCGAGTCAACGAACGCTATTATTGGGAGTATCGAGTAAAAAGGTCAATCAACGTCAGCGAAACAGCGCTAAATAAGCTGTATTAAAACTCGCACTCAGCGCCCCCTTTCACCACCTCATACCTGAACAGGTATTCATAACGCCGCCTGGGCGATCAATCCCCTCAGCCATTGGTGTGCCTGATCGCGATGCCAGCGTTCATGCCAGTACATCGCCATCTCAAATCCCGGAAGCTCGATAGGCGCTGTCGCAACCTGTAGAACGGTCTGGCTGCGTAGCAACCGGGATGGCAGCATCGCTACAAGGTCGGTAGTGGTCAGTACTGACATCATGAACAGAAAATGTGGCACTGATAGCACCACTTTTCGTGTTAACCCTCTCTCCATCAGTGCGACATCGGTTGTACCGTGAAAACCACCGCCATCCGGCGACACTATCACATGTTCTAACTGACTGAACTGTTCCAGCGTTAATGAGCCACCTAACTGCGGGTGTCCAACCCTGCCAGCCAATACATAGTGTTCACGAAAGAGCACACGCCTGCGCATTGCCGGGTGCGCCATGTCACTGGTATGCAACGCCAGGTCGATATCGCCTTGTTCCATTCGCTGCAACATGGCGGACGGCGGTGTTTCCAGAATCGCCAGCCGGGTATGGGGTGCATCCTGACGCAGTTGGTTCATGACCGGCAGCAGAATCGTCGACTCGCCATAATCGAACGCCGATATCCGCCAGGTATTTTCGGCAGTCGCCGGATTAAACGGCGCGGAAGGCGCAATAGCCTGCTCAAGAGACTCCAGCGCCAGCCGCAATGGCTCCCGTAATGCATCCGCTCTGGCGGTGGGGGTCATGCCTCTGGGGCCGGGCAACAGTAGCGGATCATCAAAAATAGCGCGCAATCGCGCCAGCTGTACGCTCACCGACGGTTGGGACAGGTTAAGTCGTCGCGCGGCACGGGTGACATTGTGTTCTTCCAACAGTGCATCCAGCGTCAGCAACAGGTTCAGATCCAACCGCCTAATATTGTTCATGGCTATACCCAATATAGTAAACATTCATTTTAACTATATCAGACCACCTCCTATGCTGTGCTCCTGCCAATCAAGGAGACACGATAATGAAAGTATTACTGGTTTATGCTCATCCAGAACCCCGTTCACTCAACGGCTCACTGAAAAATGTCATCGTTAGCCATCTGGAAAACACCGGGCATCAGATTCAGGTGTCCGACCTGTACGCCATGCGTTGGAAAACGACGCTGGACGCCGATGACAACACAGAGCCCCACACTAATGCGCCTTTCCATCCATCGCTGGATTCGCAGCGCGCTTTCTCACAAGGAACACAGTCGCCGGATATCTCCGCCGAGCAGGATAAATTACGTTGGGCCGACACCGTCATCCTGCAATTTCCACTGTGGTGGTTCACCATGCCAGCGATTATGAAAGGCTGGATAGACCGGGTATACGCCTATGGTTTTGCCTACGGTGTCGGGGAACACTCGCAGACACATTGGGGAGATCGCTATGGCGAAGGGATGATGGCAGGCAAACGCGCCATGTTGCTGGTCACCACCGGAGGGTGGGAATCACACTATGGACCTCGCGGCATCAACGGGCCTATTGATGATGTGCTGTTTCCCATCCAGCACGGCATATTGTATTACCCCGGTTTTGAGGTGATGCCCCCCTTTGTGGTCTACCACACCAGCCGTATGGATGAAGCCCGCTACCAACACACCTGCGATGCGTTGAAGCAGCGTCTCGACACGCTGTGGCATGACACACCCATTCGTTTTCGGCGGCAAAACGCTGGGGACTACACCATCCCGGCGCTAACGCTAAAACCGGAGATTCAGCCGGGTGGCAGCGGCTTTGCGATTCATACGGATAATGCCTGAGGCAACTGGTGCGATAGCTCTTCCTCCAGCAGTTGTTTCAACCGCGCCGTGGCATCGGGCAGACTGGCGGGCGTCTGCAACAGGGCAACGCCTATTTCGGGCAATGGCGGCAACCGGTTATGGGTCGCTGCTGTGAGAGACGACGGCATGCCGACAGCAGAGCGTACCGTCACGCCCAATCCCGCATTCACCGCCGCCCAGATGCCGCTAAGACTGCGGCTGACAAACACCACCCGCCAGGGGATACCGGCCTTATCCAGTGCGTCGGTTCCCCGTCGGCGCATCAGGCACGGCGCTTCAAACATCACCAGTGGCAGCGGCCGTCCGGTCTCCAGATAGTCCGCTATCTCAAACGAGGGATGACGAATCCAGCGCATCGGCAGATGCGCCAGTGCGACAATACCCGGCATACTCTCCTCATCAAGCCAGCTTAACGCCAAATCGAGCTGTTGCTGGCTTATCGCCTCACACAGCTCGCGGTTGCGGGCAATGCGGGCGCTGATCTGTACCCCCGGATAGGCGCGGGCGAAACGGCCGAGCACATCCGGCATCAAACTTTCACCAAAATCTTCCTGCATACCGAACCGCACTTCCCCTTCAACACGCGCTCCGCGCACGGCATGCATGGCCTCGTCATTGACCGCCAGAATTTTATGGGCGTAATTCAACAAAATCTCGCCGCTATCCGTGAGCTTCAGGTGACGCCCCTCCTTACGCAGCAAAGTGGCATCACATTGCTGCTCCAGCTTTTTCAGATGCGCGCTCACTGCGGATGTTGAACGGCTAAGCTGCTGCGCGGCCAGCGCAAAGCTGCCTAACTCCACCCCAGCGACAAAACTGCGCAGCGCATCCAGATCCAACGTGACGAGTCTTTTCATGTTTTTAATCCTGATTTTCAGGACGATTAGTGCTGAATATTTCGATTTTAAAAACCATAACACAAAGACACAATCCCTTCATCGCCATGAACAGAACACCACAGGAGAATGCTATGTCACAGCCGCTTACCCGCGAAACACTGCAACATGTCGCCCCGAAACTGGCACAACTCAGCAACGACGTCTTGTTTGACGATATCTGGCAGCGGCCGAACCTTTCTGCACGCGACCGCAGCCTGATCACCGTTGCTGCACTGATAGCGCTGAACCGCCCGAACCAATTGTCCTGGCACCTTGATTTCGCCAGCCGTAATGGCTTGCACCATGATGAGCTGGTGGAAGCCATCACGCACCTGGCGTTTTACGCAGGCTGGCCTGCCGCTGTCTCGGCGCTGGAATGCCTGTCACAGGAGGGATAAACATGCCGTTTACCCGCATTATCGTTCAGGCCGGGCGTCCCTCGCATGAATTGCACCAGATTGCCGACCTGTTTCATCAGGCATTGGTAGAAGAATTTGACGTTCCCGCCGATGACCGCTTCCAGGTTATCGAAGAGCGACCTGCCGGGATGTTGCATTACGCATCACATTATCAGGCCGGTACGCGCTCCGAACGTTATACGCTCTTTCACATTACGGCGGGCAAGCCACGCAGCCGCGAGCAAAAACGCGGTTTTTACCGGCGATTGCAACAGTTGTTGCACACACAACTCGCACTGCCACCCGATGATGTGATGGTCGTTATCCAGTTCACTACGCCGGACGACTGGAGTTTCAGCCGCGGCGTCATGTATCAACAGGAGGCATGATGATCGTCATGCAATACAGTTTTGTCCTGCCAGCGGACTACGATATGGATACGATCGAACAACGCATTGCCAGGAATGGGGCGAAGCTGGACGGGTTTGCCGGATTACTGTTTAAAGCCTATCTGTACGCAAAACGTCACGATCCGGATATTCCCTCGGTTGCCAACCTATACGCACCGCTTTATGTCTGGAAACACAGTCAGGGGATGGCGGCATTTTTGCAAAGTCCCGGTTTTGCCGCGCTGACGCGAGACTTTGGCTGGCCGCAGATCGATTGCTGGCTGGCGGGCAACATACCGCAACCCAGCGAGGTGAAAGCGGGGGCTATCGCCCAGCGTGTCATCACACCGATTCCGCCTTATAGCCACCTGCCGGACTGGCTGAGTGGCGACACGCAAGCGATGCTGACGGCATGGGATGTCAGCCACTGGCGTCAATTGCAGATGGATTTTTTGCCCTTGTCCGCAGCGGCCACCACGGCGGGTGACAGCACACAGCGCTACCGTATCGGTTACGTTGCCTGTTAACCACATCTTGACCACATCATTGCATCAGCGGGGTACAACGCTACCCCGCTGTTTCACACGGTGTGGTGATAGACCGCTTCGATGTTGTAGCCATCCGGGTCACGCACAAAAGCAGCATAATAATCAGGGTGATATTGAGCACGCACGCCGGGCTGGCCATTATCCACCCCACCCGCCGCTACCGCAGCGGCAAAAAAGGCATCGACCTCGGCGCGAGATTCGGCACTGAAAGCAAAATGCGTTGTCGGCGGTGATGACAGCTCACCTTGAAAAATCCAGAATTCACCACCCGGATCGGAAGACTGCCCGTATCCCATCAACACGCCAAAGCTCACGGCGAATTTCATGTCTTTGACCTGCTCATAACCGAGCGGCTTTAACGCCTGTTCATAAAACTGACGGCTACGCCGTAGATCAGACACCGGAATACTCAGATGATCCAGCATACTTCCTCCCTCTGGCGATTGAATTTTGTGGTTTTTCGCTCCCGTTCGCCTCCGGCGCGACGCGGAAATACCAACATAATCGCGTTAACAGCGAGAAAAGATGATCCAGATCTATAAAAATCGCTTATTTATTCATTAAAAGTGATTTTTTATTTATTCACTACCGTCATGACATCACCACCACTCCCCCCCTTGCTCCATTGCCAGAGAACAGCAACCTGCGCAGATGTGGCTACATCAGCGTTTACTCTTCATGCCTTGTTGCTTTGTCGTACCCCAGGCGGCCGATAAACGGCAAGCGCAAGGCTGGCGGATTGAACTCCACGCCCAGATTGGCACTTAATATATTGATTTCAAGTCCCTCTTCCGCGCCGACGGTCAGACCCAATATCCCCAGTAACGATACCTGAATGCCCCTTCCTGACGGCGGTAATCCAACCGGGTGTGTCAACGCGCGGAAATCCTTACCGATGGCATTGGCTGGCAGATCCAGTTTCAGTTCGGGGACTTCGCGGCCGATATGTGCCATGAAAGTATTGCTATTCGGGCCGGGCCAGGCGTGATAAGTATGCGGCCAGGGGTAGCTGCTAATTGCCGCTTCTATTTTCGGGATCATCGCTGCCGCTCCCGCCCCACGATGTTCAACCAGCAGCCGCGGCATTGAACCGAACCAAAACCCGTCAGGCACGGAATCGTTACGACGCACGACATCATCACCGCCCCAACCGATCACTTCATAACGCTGGTAACGGGTTTCACCGGCTTTTTTGACGATGATCCAGGGATGGACCGCCACCAGACCGCGCCAGCCGTAAGTGGGTGCAGCATAGACCTGTACGATGGCAATATGACTCAACGCCACAGGATCCGGCGCGATACCGGCGGAGTCTCGTCGAGCGGTCCAAACCCCCTGACTGGAGAAACGCGCCTTATCCTCGCTCCATGAAACTTGCGCCAGGCTACGACCAAACGACAACACCACGACAGCAATAAAGACGAAACCCAATACCTTGAGATAATTCATCGATGCGGTTTTCTCCAGAAACAGGCGGGCAAGTGCACGGGCAAGAGTGCATCATGGCGATAACGATCATTGCGGTAACATAGAGTGCCAGGCACCAATAACCAAGAGAAAAATCATTGATGAATACTGAGATAGCGTTATCCGCCAGCCAGCAAAATAGCAATATTCTTCGCCTTGCCACCGCTCAGGCGCTGGCGGGTGCCAACTCAGTTGTGTTTTACACCACGGGCGCGATTGTCGGTAATGCGATTGCCCCTGACAGCACGCTGGCTACCCTGCCGATAACGGTGTTTGTTTTGGGGATGGCGGCGTGCATTTTGCCGTTCGGCGCACTGGCCAAAAGGCAAGGCCGCAAAGCCGTGTTTATGGCAGGGACAGGGGCTGGTATCGCCACGGGGCTGACGGCCGCGTTGGCGGTGGTCATGGGTTCTTTTTTGCTGTTTTGCCTCGCTGCATTTATGGGCGGTGCCTATGCCGCAGTAGCACTCTCGTTTCGTTTTGCGGCGACAGACGGCGTGGCGAAAGAGCGGCGGGCACGTGCCCTTTCTCTGGTCATGGGCGGGGGTGTGCTGGCTGGCGTTATCGGCCCGATGCTGGTCACCAGCACGATGAATTTCTGGCCCCCTCATACCTTTGCCATCACCTTTATCGCACAGGCGCTGGTTGCCGCCGTATCCGCGCTGGTGCTGCTTGGCGTCACCTCACCCGAACCGGTAGCGCACACCCAAGCCGGTGGCCGCCCGCTGCGTGAAATTGTTCGCCAGCCCGGTTTTTCCCGCACGGTATTTAGCGGTGCCGTTTCTTATATGGTGATGAATTTTCTGATGACGGCTGCGCCGCTTTCCATGCACATGCACGGCATTTCCCAACACGCCTCGAATCTGGGTATCCAATGGCATGTGATTGCCATGTACGCACCGGGCTTTTTTACCGGCAAACTGATCCACCACTTCGGTGCCAGACGTGTTAGCGCTGCGGGTTTAGTTATCACCGGGTTGTCAGTCATGGCAGGGTTGGCCGGAACCGACGTCATGCATTACTGGCTGTCACTGATTTTACTGGGCATTGGCTGGAACTTTGGTTTTACCGGCGCGTCGGCGAAAATTATTGACTATCACCGCCCAGAGGAAAAAACGCAGGTGCAGTCGTTTAACGATTTTATCGTCTTTGGCGTCATGATCGTCGGGTCTTTCTCCTCCGGTGCATTGCTGAATCTTTTTGGCTGGAATGCCGTACTGTGGGGGGCGCTGGTGCCAGTGATAGCCGCCTTTCTGGCCTCGGTCATCGGGAAAAAAACCAACGCGCCAGCTCCTGCGCCATAACCGCAGAGTGAAGATAGCCACTTAATGGTAGCCAATATGTCCAGAAAAATTATTTAACCGAATTGTCCAGACAAATCCGCCATCAGGACTTATAAGAGTAATGAGGGTCAGGTAGCGCGCTAATCACACGCGCCTGCCCAACTTCATTCAGTGTTAAAATATTCGTAATATATTAAATAAGATAGTTTTCAGCGGATACCTTCTATGTCCTACTCCATCGGCGAATTTGCCAGACTTTGCGGTATTAACGCCACGACGCTCAGGGCATGGCAGAGTCGCTACGGTCTGCTCAAGCCGCTGCGCACCGAAGGTGGGCATCGGTTATACAGTGATGCGGATGTTCAACAAGCGCTGAAAATCCTCGACTGGGTAAAAAAAGGGGTTCCGGTCAGCCAGGTCAAACCATTGCTGGAACGTCCGCAAGCGCGGCGAAGCAATAACTGGGCAACCTTACAGGAAACGATGCTCCTGCGCCTTAAAGAAGGCCGCATCGAATCGCTGCGCCAGCTTATCTACGACACGGGCCGCGAATACCCCAGGCCGGAAATGGTCGATGAGGTGTTACGCCCGCTGCGACGCCAGGTATCGGCCAATACCCCCGCCATGATGACGCTGCGCGAAATACTTGATGGCCTGATTATTTCCTACACGTCGTTTTGCCTCGAAGGTGACAGAAAAGCACCTGGCGACAATTACCTGATTGGCGGCTGGCAATTGACTGACCCGTGCGAGATCTGGCTGGAAGCGCTAAAACGCACCGGACAGGGCCACCGCATTCATGTCCTGCCGCTTTCGCCTGCCATACCTGCACCGGAAATTTTCCCCGACAGGCAATGGTTGCTGGTCACCAGCGGAAAGCTCACCGTGGCGCGAAAAAAGCAAATCGACAAGTGGCGTGAACACGTGGCGTCACTGGAAATTATCTTATTACAGGCCTCCACCGTCGCCTAAACGCAGCCTTACCCCTGCTGAAAACCGCTACCGCATTCGTCTGCCGCCAGCGTTTCACGGTTAACCACTCTCGCTGACAGGCTATCTCCCGACAAATCACCACACATCCTCCATCAGAATCACCGGTTCTGATGGTTTTTTAATTTGTTGATTTTAAATAACTATGAAATTTAATTCCGAAAAACTTAGACAAAAAATTAACTTTGTGTAAGTTTTATCTATATGGCTTTGATTCAGGATTGCCCTGGATAAGGGTAACGCGCATGAGCACACTACAACCTGTATTCAATGAGTTTGCTGACTTTTATGCCTCGCTGGCTACCCAACCGCTGGAGAGGCTGTCTGCGCTCTATCACCCGGATGCCGTACTGACCGATCCATTTGGACAGCATCAAGGGCTACCGGCCATCCAGCGCTATTTCTCGACCCTGCTGGAAAACACCCGTTACTGTTATTTCACCGTCGATACCCCGCTCTTTGACGCTCAGCGCTTCGCCGTAAGCTGGACGATGCACTGGTCACACCCCCGTATCGCGGGGGGAAACATGTTGTCTTTGGCAGGGTGCTCCCTCATCGACGTAGAACATCAACACCACCATCAAGCCCGTATCACATACCAGCGTGATTACTACGACGCCGGAGAAATGCTCTACGAACATCTTCCGGTACTGGGGTGGGCGCTTCGCCACGTGAAGAAGAAGGTTCGCTCATCATGACAACCGTACTGATTACCGGGGCCAGTTCAGGCATTGGCGAAGCGCTGGCGAAATCCTGGGCCGATGATGGCCACACCGTTATTGCTTGCGGCAGGGATATCGAGCGCCTGAGCGCACTGAGTCAGTACAGTCCGCATATCACCGTTCGTCAATTCGATATGACAAATAGTCAGGCTTGCCATGCGGCACTGGCCGATTGCCGCGTCAATCTGGCCGTGCTCTGCGCCGGTACCTGTGAATATATCGACCACGGTGTTATCGACCCGGAACGGGTATCGCGGGTCATGAACACCAATTTCATAGGCCCAATCAATTGCCTGTCAGCCTTGCAGGGGCAACTGGTTCCCGGCAGCCGTGTGGTGCTGGTGAGTTCTATGGCGCACTGGCTCCCCTTCCCGCGGGCAGAGGCATACGGCGCGTCGAAAGCCGCGCTGAGCTGGTTTGCTGAAAGCCTGCGGCTGGACTGGGAACCCAAGGGCATCGCCGTCACCGTCGTTTCGCCAGGCTTTGTCGATACCCCGCTTACCCGTAAGAACGATTTTTCGATGCCCGGCCTCGTCACCGTTGAACAGGCAGTAACAGCGATACGACGCGGTATTACGGCAGGGAAATCACATATCGCCTTTCCAGCCGGGTTTGGCGCACTGCTGCGTCTGCTGTCGTGGCTCCCCGGCATCGCTCAACGCGCACTGTTGCGCAGGATGGTAAGACCATGAAAATCGCTATTATCGGCAGTGGCATCGCCGGGTTGACCTGTGCATGGCGGCTGGCCGGGCACCATGACGTCATCATGCTGGAAGCTGGCCCCATCCCCGGTGGTCACACCGCCACGGTGGATGTCACCACGCCCTCGGGCACCTATGCCATCGATACCGGTTTCATCGTCTATAACGATCGCACCTACCCGCGCTTTATGGGGCTATTGAGCGAACTGGGTATCAGCGGGCAGAAAACGGAAATGAGCTTTTCGGTGCATAACCCGGCGAGTGGGCTTGAGTATAACGGCCACTCACTGCGTTCACTGTTTGCGCAGCGCAGCAATCTGGTTAACCCCCGATTTTGGGGGCTGTTAAAAGACATCGTCCGCTTTAATCGTCTGGCGAAACAGGCGGTGACGCAACCGGTCGATGACGACGAAACACTGCACAGCTTTTTGTCACGCCACAAATTTAGCGCCTTTTTCGCCCGTCACTATATTTTGCCGATGGGGGCGGCGATCTGGTCCTCTTCCTTGCAGGAGATGCGCCGTTTTCCACTCGCCCTGTTTTTGCGCTTTTTTGAAAACCACGGGCTGCTGGATATTACGCAGCGCCCGCAGTGGTACGTGGTGCCCGGCGGCTCGCGGGAATACGTTCGCGCCCTGCTCAGCCAGTTGGAAAACCGCTTCACGCTTTGCGTCAACTCGCCGGTGCAACGCGTCGTACGCCACGAACAGGGGGTGGATATCTGCCTGGCAGACAACACCATGACCGTCGATCAGGTGATTTTCGCCTGCCACTCCGGGCAGGCACTTGCTCTGCTTGATGAACCCAGCCGCGAAGAGACGGAGATTCTGGGGGATATCGGCTGGCAACGTAACGAGGTGGTGTTGCACAGCGATAAACGCTGGCTACCGGTGCGGCCTGCCGCCTGGGCCAGTTGGAACTATCGCCTGCCTCACGACGATCAGGCCAGTGCCTGTGTCACCTACAACATGAATATCTTACAAGGGTTACCAGAGGGTAGCCCCTTGTTCTGCGTCACCCTCAATCCTGACGCCCCGATTGATGAGCGCGATGTGTGGCAGCGTTTTGTCTATGAGCACCCACTGTTTACGCCGAAAAGCTGGCGGGCGCAGTCACGACGCGCCGAAATCAACGGCCTGCGACGTAGCTGGTTTTGTGGGGCTTACTGGTACAACGGGTTCCACGAAGATGGGGTACGCAGCGCGCTGGATGTGGTTAAGGGCATCGCCGATGGGAGGAACGATGAATAGCTGTCTCTATCGCGGCGTGTTGCGCCACCGGCGCTGGCAGCCGCGCGCGCATCAGTTTTGTTATGACGTCTTTCTGGCCTATCTGGATCTCGACGACCTGGATAATCTGCCGTCGTTAGGCATCCGCCGTAATCAATTTGCCACCGTCGCCTTTTACGACAGCGACTACCCGCTGGGTACGCCGCTCAAAGAAAACGCCTTGAGTCGTCTGGCGGCACTGACCGGTGAACGCCCTGACGGCAAAGTGATGCTGTTAACCCAGTTGCGCTATCTGGGCTTTCATTTTAACCCGGTGAATTTTTATTACTGCTTTGACGCCAGTGAAACCCTGCGCTGGATCCTGGCGGAAGTGCGCAACACTCCGTGGAATGAACGGCACTATTACGCGGTTAACGCCCAAGAGACCCGCCCCATCGCCAAAGCGTTTCACGTTTCTCCGTTCAACCCGATGGATATGGTCTATCACTGGCGGTTTAATTGCCCCGGTAAAACGCTGCATATGCACATCGAAAATCATCAAACCGTGGATGAAAACCAGCAGGATGAAAAAGTATTCGATGCCACGCTGACGCTATCGCGTAAGCCATTAACCCCCCTGCACTTGCGCCAGATGCAAATTAGCATCCCCGTCATGACACTGAAGACCGTGGTGGCGATCTACTGGCAGGCGCTGTTGTTGTGGCTCAAGCGTGTGCCAATTCATAACCACCCCACCAGCAGGAGTGAACGCTCATGACTGACCCCGTTTTTGCGCTTGAGTCCGATGTACCGCGCACAGCAACGATTCGCTTTGCACGCTGGCTGTTGTTCCGCCTGTTGGCGGGTATACAGCAAGGTTCGCTGACCCTCCACGAAGGCAACCAGAGCGTCCATTTTGGTGATACCGCCTCGCCCCTGCGTGCCGAGGTCAACATCCTTTCACCCGGTATTTACGCCCGCCTGCTGACCGGCGGTAGCATCGCGGCGGCGGAGTCCTGGATGGAGGGTGAGTGGGAAACCGATCAGCTCACCGAACTACTGCAAATCATGGCCGCGAATGCCGGGGTACTGAGTCGGCTGGAAAATGGCTTTCGTGTGCTGGGCCAACCCTTTCAGCGACTGTG
Source organism: Dickeya zeae NCPPB 2538 (assembly GCF_000406165.1). Taxonomy (NCBI): domain Bacteria; kingdom Pseudomonadati; phylum Pseudomonadota; class Gammaproteobacteria; order Enterobacterales; family Pectobacteriaceae; genus Dickeya; species Dickeya zeae. Next base: position 3,214,564 of record NZ_CM001977.1, read on the forward strand.
GCACTGGACGCGTCGCAATCGTCGCCAGCAGGCACGCGAAAACATCGCCGCCCATTACGATCTCGGGAATACGTTTTACCAGCAGTTTCTTGATGAAGGACTGCTCTATTCCAGCGCGTTATTCACCCCCGACACGCCGGATCTCGCCAGTGCGCAGCAAGCCAAAATGCGGCGTTTGTGCGAAGAGCTGGCACTGACGCCGGACGATCACCTGCTTGAAATTGGCACTGGCTGGGGGGCACTGGCGGAGTTCGCGGCACGTCATTACGGCTGCCGGGTCACCACCACCACGCTTTCTCAGGAGCAGTATCACTATGCGCTGGCACGTATCGCCCAGGCAGGCCTGCAAGACCGGGTGACAGTGCTGTTGTGCGACTACCGCGATCTCACCGGTCAGTTCGACAAACTGGTGTCCGTCGAAATGATTGAAGCGGTCGGCAAAGCGTTTCTGCCACAGTTTTTCAAGACCTGTCAGGCGCGCCTGCGTCCGGGTGGGAAAATGGCGATTCAGGCCATCACCATTCAGGATCAGCGCTATCACGATTACAGCAAGAGCGTTGATTTCATTCAGCGCTACATTTTCCCCGGCGGCTTTTTACCCAGCGTCACCGCCATCAGTTCCCTGATGACGCGCCATACCGATTTTGTACTGCGTAACCTGTTCGATATGGGGCCGCACTACGCCAAAACGCTGGCACACTGGCGACAGCGCTTCCTGCTGGCCTGGCCGGAAATAGAGCGGCTGGGGTTCGACACCCGGTTTCGTCGCATGTGGTTGTACTACTTCGGCTACTGCGAAGCTGGATTTAACGCGCGCACCATCAGCGTGGTGCAATTGACCGCCGAGCGGGTGTGACATGCAGGCGCTACGGATAAGCAGGGAGGCAACGATGAAACAGCGTGTGCCCTTGCTGGCCTGGCTGGTTGCCGCGCTGTATCTCACCTCAGCACAGGCCACCGACTGGACACACTGGCGCAACGTCGGCGACGCGACACTGCGCTTCGGCCCGTTTTCGGTCTATCACTCGCAGTTGCGTACGCCAGATGGGCGCTACAGCGGACTGCAACAGGATCAGGCGCTGATTATTACCTATCAGCGGCATATTGACAGTGAAACGCTGGTCGATGCCACACGTGAACAGTGGCAGGCGCTGGGAATTCTGGACAGAGAACCGCAGAGCGAAGCGTGGCTGCACATGCTGGCGCAGTTATGGCCCAGTGTGGATGACGGGTCGCAACTGGCTTTTGTAACCAGCAACCGGCAAGGGCAATTCTGGTATCGCCCTTCCTCGTCGCAGGGCCAGTTTATGCCGCTTGGCCCGGTTCAGTCCGCCGCGTTTAGCGTGTGTTTTCTGTCTATCTGGCTGAGCCCACAGACCCACTATCCCGAATTACGCCAGCAATTACTTGGGGGTGAACGATGAAACGCTTTTTGCTCTTCGTATTGACGATGACGATGCTGCTCACCGGTTGTAGCACAGACATCACCGACTACCGCAGCCAGCAGCCACGCTTCGATCTCTTCCACTATTTTCAGGGCCAGACGCAAGCCTGGGGAATGGTACAGGACCGCCACGGTAAACAACTACGCCGCTTTCACGTCGCCATTCGTGGTGATGTCGCGGGCGATACGCTGACACTCAATGAACAATTTGTCTATGACGACGGTGAACGCCAACAACGCGTCTGGCATATCCGCCGGGTGGGTGACGATCGGTATGAAGGCACTGCAGGAGACATTGAAGGAGTTGCCTACGGCCAGGCATCAGGCAATGCCTTTCACTGGCAGTACAGCATGAACGTCAAGGCAGACGGCGCAATCTGGCTGCTCAATTTTGATGACTGGATGTTCCAGCAAGACGACAGCCACCTGTTCAATAAAACAGAAATGACGAAATTCGGCCTCACCGCAGGTTACGTCACCCTGTTTTTCAGCAAAGGGGCAACGCCATGAACAATCACCCAGAAAACAATCATGCCATGCAGCATGTCATGACAAGCAACATCGACAACAAACCCGTTCTGGGGATTAGCGGCTGTCTGACTGGCTCAGCGGTACGCTTTGACGGCGGGCATAAACGGCTGCGTTTCGTGATGGATGAACTGTCGCCGTGGATAGTGTTCAGGCCCGTTTGCCCGGAAATGTCTATCGACCTGCCGGTGCCTCGTCCGGCACTGCGCCTTATTCAGACTACCAGCGGTGATATCCGCATGCGCATGAGCCATGATACCCAGCAAGACATGACGGAAAAAATGCACGCCTTCACCGCCCGGTATTTGCCCACGCTCGGAAATCTTGCCGGGTTTATCGTCTGTGCCAAATCCCCCAGTTGCGGCATGGAACGGGTAAGACTGTACGATGAGCAAGGCCACCGTGGCCGTAAAGCAGGCGTTGGGTTATTCACCGCCGCCCTGATGAAAGCCTACCCCTGGCTTCCTGTCGAGGAAGATGGCCGCCTGCACGACCCGGTATTGCGCGAGAACTTCGTCGAGCGTTTGTTTGCGCTGCATGAGCTTAACCAGCTGCGTGCCAGTGGATTAACCCGCCACAACCTGCTGGCATTCCACAGCCGCTACAAACTCCAGTTGCTGGCGCACCATCAGGCTGGTTACCGCGAGATTGGCCCTTTTGTCGCCCGCCTTCACGAGTGGGACGACCTTGATGCGTTTTTCATTGCCTACCGTTACAAACTGATGGCGATCCTCCGGCAGCCCGCCTCGCGTAAAAACCATACCAACGTGCTGATGCACATTCAGGGCTACTTCCGCAAACAGCTTAATAACCGCCAGCGCGCAGAGCTGCGCGAGGTGATTATCGGCTATCGGGCAGGACGTCTGCCCATTCTCGCGCCGATCACACTGCTCAAACACTATCTGGCGGAACACCCTGACAGTTACCTGTTGACACAAAACTATTTTGACCCCTATCCGCAAGATTTAGGATTGCGTTTAGCGGTCGCATGATTATCAATCACAAACTTATCAATAACATATTATCAACAAGAGGAAGGTTCCTGGCCGTCAATACATGGCGGCCATGAAACGAGTCAGGTCACACTATCGACAACACCTGCAATTTAGAACCTGACGAGTATATGATGTCGTGATCACTGCCAAAAAAGAGAACGTGCTATGCAACATATCATTGAGGGTTTCCTCAGTTTTCAAAAAGATATATTTCCTCAACGCAAGGAACTCTTCCGCAGTCTGGCATCCAGCCAGAATCCTAAAGCGCTGTTCATTTCCTGCTCCGACAGCCGTCTGGTGCCAGAACTGGTTACCCAGCAGGAACCCGGACAGCTGTTCGTTATCCGTAATGCCGGTAACATCGTGCCTTCTTTCGGTCCGGAACCCGGCGGGGTTTCCGCTACGATTGAATATGCGGTTGTCGCGCTGGGCGTTACCGATATCGTCATCTGTGGCCATTCCAACTGTGGAGCGATGAAAGCCATCGCCTCCTGCCAGTGCCTTGACCCGATGCCTGCCGTGGCACACTGGTTACGTTACTCGGACGCTGCGAAAGCGGTGGTGGAGAAAAAAACCTGGGATAATGAAACCGATAAAGTAAATGCGATGGTGGAAGAAAACGTCATCGCGCAATTGAATAACATCAAAACCCACCCTTCCGTCGCTGTCGGCCTGCGTGACAATGCACTGCGCCTGCATGGATGGGTATACGACATTGAGAGCGGGGTCATTCGCGCGCTGGATAAAGACAGCAAGACATTCGTTTCGCTGGCTGAAAACCCTCACGTTTATTTCGAATAACCCTTCTGGTAGTCAGTAAACTTGCCCTGCGGCCTGTCGGCCCAGGGCATGAATCGCCCCGCTGCCCTCTTCCTCATATTCATATTCATATTCATATTCATATTCATATTCATATTCATCCATAAAAAAACACAAAATCAAAAACACCGAAATATAATCACCCATCCTGAAAAAAGCCGTTTTAAATAATCTCACCCACCAATAAACTTTACTTTATTATCGATTTAATTGTTTCATAAAAATATAAAGGCGATACAGAAAGATAAAATAACACCATAGGAAAAATAACACAGCGATAGGATATATCTCATATATCACCACTGACATATCACTGTCATTATGAGAATCAATGATACCCATTAAAAACACACATAAAAAACAGAATAAATCCCGTAGCACCTGTTATCGAATTTAATTTTATAAAAAATGAGTGAAATTATTTTCACTCGTTATACCCATTAACACGACTGTCTCCACTAAATACGATAGTTATCAGCATTTCTATGCTAATACCAGGAGCATCATGTATATGTCACTGTCTCGAAAAATCTTCAACAAATATTATACAGCCAATGCCATTGTGCTAACTCACCCCCGGCCTGTCATTCGCCGCGGGATTATCCCCCTACTGGCATTACTCTTTGTTTACACCCTGGCTGTGGAAGCAGAACCGTTCAATAGTGTGGTGGTTTTTGGTGATAGCCTGAGTGACGCGGGGAACCTCTCGCAGGCGTTAGGGCTTGGTGTTTCCCGGTTTACGACCAACCCCGGTGAAAATACAGCGATGTACGTTGCCGATGGGCTGGGCCTGTCTGCGACCGATTCCACCTCGGGTGGGAGTAATTATGCCTGGGGTGGCGCGGGTATTCTCAATAATTATTCGTTGGGTGTTTTTTTCTCACCGACTATTCAGTCTCAGGTTGACAGTTACCTGAAAAATAATCGAGCCAGCGCATCAACACTTTATCAAATGTGGGGGGGCTCCAATGATATCTATGCCATTTATGAATCAGCCCCCTCAACGGCCACGTCGGAAATTATCCCGGTCGCCAACGCTGAACTGTCACTACTGAATAATCTGTATGAAGCCGGTGGGCGATATGTCGTGGTGTATAACCTCCCCAATCTTGGCGCGACACCTGATGGTGTCAGTCACAACCTGCAAAATAAATATCGTGAAGTGGTTAATCAATATAATCAGACATTAAATGCCGGACTTGCCACATTAAGCCAGCGGGGGCTCAATATCATCCCGGTCAATACCTATGCCATTCTCGCTGAAATCATGGCCAACCCGTCAGCCTATGGCATTATCAACACCAGTAGTGGCGCGTGTAATGCTCTCTCCTCCCTTATCTGTGAACCTGGCGATTACGCCAGTGGTACGGAAAATACCTATCTTTTTGCTGATACGGTCCATCCCACAACCGGGGGGTACAAAATGCTGGCCAGTATCGTACTCTCTGAAATTGCCGCACCCGGTAAAATTTCATTACTGAGTAAAGGTCCACTCGCCGCCACAGCGTCCCAGTACCGCTTATTGCACAATGAAATTCTGGCTGATACCAATGCCAGTGACACGCGGGTATTTGTGAGTGGCGATGACAATCACGCCGGATCAACCAGTACCTCACCGTCCAGTACAGGAAATAATCGCTTTATCTCCCTCGGCGGTGACGTGAAATGGGGCGAGAATCTTAACACTGGCGTAGTGGTAACCCAGTCTCACCAACGCACGAACGGGGATGATGCAGGCTACACACTGTATGATGGCAGCCTCGCACTGTACGGGGTGTATCATCAGGAGCACGCCTGGCTGAGTGCATTTGCCAACACCGGGCGTTCCAGCTTCGATAATGCTTATCGCACCCTTCATATTGGCCCGGCTAATCGTCGGGAGTCTGGCTCAGTAGACGGGTATCATGTTGGCGGTGGTATTGATGGTGGCTGGTGGTTCAATCTGGGCCCCGTCAAAACCGGCCCCTTTGCCCGTCTTGAACGTCAGTTCGTTAAGGTCGATGGCTACAGTGAACGCGGTGATGACAGCTCCGCCATGTGGTTTTCATCACAACGTCGTCAATCTCTGGTTTCCAGCCTTGGCTGGCGAGTGCAGGCGTTATGGAACCTGTCCGGTTTAGGAATCAGCCCTTTTGCAGACGTGGCCTGGAATCACGATTATATGACCCATCCCCCGCAGATAACGGCCGGGTTGAACACCATGAACGGTGCTTTCACGATGCCAGGTGCGGCTTCAGAGAAAAACTGGGGCACGGCCAATGCCGGGATCGCGGTCGATATCACCCCCCAATGGCATACCTGGTTGCAGTATTCCAGCCAGTTTGGCGGTAATACCCGAAAAGAGGGCTATGGCGTCAGTGCCGGTCTGGCCTACGCGTTCAAATAAGGCTCCAGCCAGACGCGCTCACGCCACGCAAAAGAGATCAGCATCACAAAAAACACGGTCGCAGCGATCCACAATTCGCCCCTCTGCAGAACAAATGCAAAATCTGCGCAATTTCTTGCTCACTTTCCAGCATAAATCCCTGTTTGCGCAATGGATGCCGTTTTTTCAGGAAGTCTGCGCAACTTTTTGCTCAAGTTTGACTTAGGGAAAATGGCGATATTATTTTTCCCTTTAAAAACAATACAATAAAAACTGGCATGGTCATTGCTTTGTAAACGGTGAAGTCACACTAACCGTTCAACAACAAGGAGCAAGACTATGCCAACTCCATGCTATATCAGCATCGAAGGTAAAACGCAGGGCAATATCACCGCCGGTGCCTTCACCTCCGACTCCGTCGGCAACATCTACGTGCAGGGCCACGAAGACGAGATGCTGGTGCAGGAATTCAAACACATCGTCACCGTACCGACCGACCCGCAGTCCGGCCAGCCTGCCGGTCAGCGCGTGCACAAACCGTTCAAGTTTACCGTCGCGCTGAACAAAGCCGTCCCGCTGCTGTATAACGCGCTGGCCTCCGGTGAAATGCTGCCGACCGTGACCCTGAAGTGGTACCGCACCTCTGTCGAAGGCAAGCAGGAGCATTTCTTCACCACCACCCTCACCGACGCCACCATCGTCGACATCAACAACCAGATGCCGCACTGTCAGGACCCGTCCAAGCAGGACTACACCCAGCTGATCGAAGTGTCGCTGGCCTACCGCAAGGTGGACTGGGAGCACACCGTGGCCGGGACCTCCGGCTCTGACGACTGGCGCGCGCCGATCGAAGCGTAATGGCCATCAACCCGGACTCCGGTCCGGGTGTTGTCGTTTTCAGCCTGCCCTGAGCGATGAAAGGGGTCATCGCTGAGGGCGGACGCAGACAGGGAATAAGGAGGACGTCAGGTGGCCAACAGTACCGGATTGCAGTTTACCGTGAAGGTCGGCGCGTTGCCGGACACCACCTTCGCGGTGGTGGATTTTGAACTGAGCGAGGCGCTGAACCAGCCGTTTGCGCTGTCGCTCAATCTGGCCAGCAGCCAGCCCGGCATCGACTTCGGCGCGGTGCTGGACCAGCCATGCGAGCTGCTGGTGTGGTACGACGGCGAACTGCAGCGCCGGGTCAGCGGTATCGTCAGCCGCTTTGCCCAGGGCGACACCGGTTTTCGCCGCACCCGCTATCAGGCCGAGGTGCGCCCGGCGCTGTGGCGGCTCGGTCTGCGCACCAACGCCCGCATCTTCCAGACCCAGAAGCCGGACGCCATTATCAGTACCCTGCTGGAAGAAGCCGGAATTACCGATTACGCCTTCGCGCTGCGCCACGAGCATGCGGTGCGCGAGTACTGCGTGCAGTACCGCGAAAGCGACCTGGCGTTCATCAACCGGCTGGCGGCAGAAGAAGGGCTGTTCTACTTCCACGAGTTTGAAGCCGGTAAGCACCGGGTGGTGTTCGCCGATGACGCCGGTGCGCTGACCAAAGGCCCGGAACTGTTCTTCAATCTCGCCGCGCAGGGGCTGAGCGAAGGGGCGTATGTGCGTCGTTTCCGCTACGCCGAAGCGGTCAGTACCGCCGAAGTGGCACTGAAGGATTACAGCTTCAAAACGCCGGCTTACGGGCTGCTGCACAACAGGATGAGCAGCGAGCTGGACCATCAGCGCGAGTCCTACCAGCACTTTGACTACCCCGGCCGCTTCAAGCAGGACCCGAGCGGCAAGGCGTTTACCGGCTACCGGCTGGACGCGTTGCGTGCCGGGGCCATGACCGGGGCGGGCGAATCCAATGCCGCCGAACTGAGGCCGGGTGGCACCTTTACCCTGACCGAGCACCCGAACCCGGCGTTTAACCTGGCCTGGCAGGTGGTGGCGGTGACCCACAGCGGCCAGCAGCCGCAGGCGCTGGAAGAGGAAAGCGGCGGCGAGCCGACCACCATCAGCAACAGCTTCGAGGTGGTGAAAGCCACCACCACCTGGCGGGCGGCCATGCCGTACAAGCCGATGGTGGACGGCCCGCAGATTGCCACCGTGGTCGGCCCGGCGGGGGAAGAGATTTACTGCGACGAGTTTGGCCGGGTGAAGCTGCAGTTCCCGTGGGACCGCTACGGTGCCAGCGACGACCAGAGCTCCTGCTGGGTGCGGGTCAGCCAGGGCTGGGCCGGTGGTCAGTACGGGCTGATTGCCATTCCGCGCATCGGTCATGAGGTGGTGGTGAGCTTTCTGGAGGGGGACCCGGACCAGCCCATCGTCACCGGGCGCACCTTCCACGCCACCAACCCGTCGCCGTATCCGCTGCCAGCCAGCAAGACCCGCACCTCGCTGCGCACCAGTACCCATAAAGGGGCCGGGTTCAACGAACTGCGCTTTGAAGACCAGGCCGGGCAGGAAGAGGTGTTTATCCACGCCCAGAAGGACATGAACACCGTGGTGCTGAATAACCGCAGCACGGCGGTCAACGCCAGTCATACCGAAAACGTGGGCGGCGACCAGACGGTGGTGGTGCAGCACAACCAGACGGTGTCGGTGAAGGAAAATCAGGTCACCGAGATTCAGGGCGAGCAGACCGTCGCCGTCACCCAAAACCGCCACACCACCGTCGACGACAACGAGTCGCTGCAGGTGAAAAACAATATCGCCATCCAGTCCCAGAGCGGCGACATCCTGATTGCCACCGCGGGTGGCTTCATCGCCATCGACAAGGACGGCAACATTTCCATTACCGGCAAAGGACTGGTGCTGAACGGCACCCGTATCGATTTGAACTGAGGGAGCAGCACGCATGTATCAGATGAACGAAGGCACCCTGGCTATTCCGGCGGGCTGGCGCGACGAGTCGCTGCACGTGTTTGTGCTGCCGGGCGATACCGCCAATCTGGTGGTCAACCGCACACCGATTGAATTCGGCCTGTCGCCGGACACCGTCTATGAACAGACGCTGTCACAATTTTCCGCCCACCTGAAGGGCTATCAGGAGCGCGCCGCCTGGGAACTGACGCTGGATGGTCAACCCGCCCGCGGACTGGAGTACAGCTGGCGCTCGCCGGAAGGCCCCATGCACCAGGTGGTGGTGATGCAGGTGCGCGGCGAGCTGTTGCTGACCTTTACCGTTACCGCCGCCGGTGAACTGCAGGATGAACAGAAAACCGCGCTGCTGGCGGTCATCGAGACGTTCAAAGCCGCGTCCTGAAGGGAGTCACGATGCTCAACGATATTCTGAGCCGGGTGGCCCGGGTGGGGGCCATGCATGCCGGAAACCGTCCCAACCCGCCCGCCGACCGGCCGCAACCCTGTCAGGGTAAACCGCCAACCTCGCCGGGCAAGACCATCAAACACAAGAGTTTCCTCGGTGCGCTGGCCGGTGCCGTGGCCGGGGCGCTGGTGGCGGCGGCTGTCGCGGCAGCGGCGGTATTTCTGGTCGGCGTCACCGGCGGACTGGCGGTGGCGGCCGTCGGGGCACTGGCGGTGTTTGCTGCCGGTGACCTGATTTCCGCCGTCACCAATAAAGTGTCGGCGATGGTAGACAGTGCATCACCGGCCTTCGGGCCGGTGGCGTCCGGCTCGGGTAACGTGTTTGTCGAAAAACAGCCGGTGGCCCGCGCCACGAAAGACACCGTCGCCTGCACCAAGCACAACAGTCCGCAACTGATTGCCCAGGGCAGCGAGTCAGTGTTCGTGAACGACGCACCGGCCGCCCGTATCGACGATAAAACCGTGTGTGGCGCCACTATCAAGGAAGGGGCCTCGACGGTCTTTTTCGGCTCCGGGCAGGGCACCTATCTGGAGATTGCCGACGAGTTCAGTTGGTGGGAAAAAGCGTTGCTGATTGCGGTGGAGTTTCTGGTGCCGCCCAGCCGGGGCATGTTCAGGGGGCTGGGAAAGCTGTTTATCCGTGGTCCCAAGGCAGTACTACGCGGCTCCAGAGCCGGGGCAAAGTGGATTGCCGGTCGCCTCGCGGATAAATCATCTTGTGCCAGTAAGGCTTTCAAAGCCAGCAGTGGGCTGACGCGAGCCAAGGCAGCAGTAAAGGCGTTCCTGAAAGATCCGGTTTATATCGCCAGCGGCGAGGTGATTGAATCCCGTACCGATATCGAACTGGGTCAGACGTTGCCGTTGGTGTTCGAGCGGACCTATCGCTCCGCTTCCCCCCACACCGGACTGCTGGGCCGCGGCTGGCACGACAGCTGGAGCGAGGTGGCGACGGTAACGCACGACGGCCTCAACACCCACGTGGTCATCACGCTGGCACAGGGCTACGACATCGATTTTACCTTCCATCAGGACGTGCAGGCAGTGTACTGCCCGCACTACCCGGAATTTACCCTGCACCGCCGGGGTGACGGCTTCAGCCTGTGGCACCGCGACCAGCAGACCTGGCGCGACTTTAGTGTGGTACAGGGCGAGCGCCGGTTGTTGTCGGCCCTTCACGATAGCCACGACAACCGCATCGAGCTGGTACGCGACCCGAAAGGCTACCTGCGCCAGCTGCGCCACAGCGACGGCGTCACCCTGCTGCTGGTATGGCAGGGTGAGTACCTGCACCAGATACAACGCATCGATGGTGGCCAGAAGACGCTGCTGGCCGAATACCGCCAGGACGAACAGGGCCGACTGGTGGAAGCGGACGCCACCCACGCCTATCACCTCTATTATGAGTACGACGCGGCCCACCGACTGACCCGCTGGCACGATAACGACCAGACCTGGGCACGCTACGAGTACGACGCACAGGGGCGCTGCGTCTACACCACCTGCGCCGACGGTTTTCTGACCGCCCGCTTCGACTACCTGCCCGACCGGGTGGTGATGACCGATGGCCTCGGCCAGCGCAGCGAATTCGGTTTTAACGACCTGCACCTGATGAGCTGGCAACAATCCCCGCTCGGCCACATCACCCGCTACGACTACGACGATGTCGGCAACCTGCTGCGGGAAATCTCGCCCGCCGGGCGGGTGGTCGAATTCGGTTATCTCGACGATACCGGGCGGGTCAGCACCTTTACCGACGCCAGCGGCCACCAGTGGCAGTACGACTACGACGACGCGCTGCGGCTGTGCGGCGTCACCGACCCGCTGGGCCGCGAGTGGGGCTGGGTGTATGACGCCGAGGGTAACCCGGAGCGGCTCACCGGGCCGGATGCCAGCGAGGTACGATTCACCTGGAACCGCTACGGCCTGCTGACCCAGGTCAGTGACGCCGCCGGTGAGGTGCAGGCGCGGTTGCAGTACGACCACCGCCAGCGGCTGCTGAGCGCCACTGACGCCGAGAGCCGTACCCGGCAGTTGCGTTACGACATGCAGGACCGGGTGGTGCAGTGGCAACGGGCGGACGGTGCCCGTTTCCGGCTCGGCTACCGCCGGGCCAGCTGGACGCTGCCGGAGCAGCTGATACGCCCGGATGACAAGGAAGAGCAGCGCCAGTACGACCGCCACAACAACCTGCTGAGCTACGTGGACGGCAACGGCGCGCTGTGGCGTCAGACCTTCGGCCCGTTCGACCTGCTGACCGCGCGCACCGACGCCGAAGGGCGCACCTGGCACTACGCGTACGATAAAGAGAGCCAGCAGCTGACAACGGTTATTGCCCCGGACGGCAGCCGCTGGCAGTGGTGGCTGGACGCCGACGGGCGGGTCATCCGTGAGCGCGACATGACCGGCACCGAGACCCACTACGATTACGACGAGGACGGCCTGTGCATCCGCGTGCGCAACGGCGAAGGCGACACCCGCCACTTCCTGTACGACGCCCGCGGGCTGCTGTTGCGTGAAACCGCGCCGGACGACACCCTGCACTACCGGTACGATGCGGTGGGTCGCCTGACCGAGGTCTCGTCAGCCACCGCCCATGTGCAACTGGACTACGACCTGCGCGACCGGGTGGTGCGTGAATGGCATAACGGCACGCTGCTCACCCGCCAGTACGATGACGCGGCCCGCACCGTCACCCGCACCCTGACCTGGGACGGCGACGCCGGAGACACCACCGGCACCCTCGCGCCACTCACCAGTCTGTTCCATTACACCCGCACCGGCGAGCTGCGACAGGTGCAGTTGCCGGACGGTGCCGAGCTGACCCTGACCCAGGACGCGGCGGGCCGGGAGTCGCTCCGCACCGGCGGCGGCTTTGTCCAGCAGCGGGAATACGACGTGATGGGCTGGCTGACGCGGGAGATGAGCGGCGCACAGCACGACGGCCACCTGCTGGCAGCCCAGACGCGGGAATACCGCTACGACGGTGCCGGTAACCTGACCGGGGTGCGGCATAACCGCGACGCCGAAGGTTATCGGCTGGACGCCACCGGCCGGGTGCAGGCAGTGCTGAGCGGTGGCGCGGGCAAACCGGTAGACACCCTCGCCCGCTATCACTATACCCGCACCGGTCTGCCGCAGGAGGCGGGGCGGCTTACCGAGTGGCAGTCTGGCCGACTGGTGCAGCACGATGACACCCATTACCAGTACGACAGGGCCGGACGGCTCATCCGTAAACAGGTGGTGCAGCCGGGCTACCGCCCGCAGGTATGGCAGTACCGCTGGGACAGCCGCAACCAGCTGCGGGTGGTGGATACCCCGACCGGTGAACGCTGGCTGTATCGTTACGACCCGTTCGGCCGCCGGGTGGGCAAACGCTGCGACCAGAAAGCCGAAGAGACCCGCTACCAGTGGGACGGCGACCAGATAGCGGAAATCCGCCACTACCGCCACGGTCAGCTGATACAACGTCGTCACTGGGTCTACAACGGCTGGGAGCTGGTGGTACAGCAGCGCCAGCACACCGGCGGCGACTGGGAAACGGATTTTGTGACCAGCAGCCAGAACGGTACCCCGCAGGCGCTGTTCACACCGGACGGCACCCTGCGCTGGCAGGCCCCGACAGCCACGCTGTGGGGCCAGCGGCAGGCAGAAAAATCGGAAAGTCCGGACCCCGGTCTGGCCTTCGCCGGGCAGCTCCGTGACAGCGAAAGCGGGCTGTGCTATAACCGCTTTCGGTACTACGACCCGGCCGGTGGGTGTTATGTCTCGCCAGACCCGATAGGGATAGCGGGCGGGGATAATAACTACGCTTACGCGCCGAATCCGATTACCTGGATCGACCCGCTGGGGTTGGCGGGGTGCTCTGTACTTGACGATATAATAAAAGATGCAAATAAAGTTGCTTCACCGGGTGGTGGTATTACATCAAAACAAGCACAAATACTGCGAAACAATCTCCCAGTCATCCAGAGGCGTAGCGCTTTCCAAAACCAAATGGCTAGAAAAGAGTTTGTAAAAACTCAAGATTACCTAATGAAACAATGGGAGGCCAATATGGGGATGACGTGGCCAAAAGGAGCTACACCACATCATATAATTCCTCTGGAGAGTGGTGGTGCAAATAAATGGTGGAATTTAATGCCAACAAATGGAACATTGCCGAACCATTCACTTCCCGGAATACCCGGCCCTCATGCTGCCGGAGGAACGCTTCGCACAACGATTCAACAAGGACGCAAAGCTTTACCCCCTGGAACGATAACCGATTTAAGGCTGCCATATGGTTGATATAACTGAAGAGATAAAAAAAATAGAAGCTGCTAGCTTTTTCTCTCTCATGGGGGTTAACAACCTCCATGAAGGGGATGTTATACTCATTGAAAATGTAAGAAAAGTATTCATTGAGCCATCAGATACTGATTTTAAAGGGTTCTATAAAAAAACCGAATGGCTTCCGACTTCACCCACTCAAGATGATCCATTTTATAAGAAACAAGCCAACCCCAAAGAGCTTATTGAATTACGTAAAGAGATAAATAAATACGTGATCTCTGCGACAAGAGAGCTTAATAAAGCTAATTTTATCTCTTCTCCTCATGATTTTAGTGTTGCAGCGAGAAATGCAATTTGCTTTGCGTTTAGGCAACTTATTACAGAGAGATATTTTTCCCTTGGTAACAGATGGGAAAGGATTACTGAGATTTATTACTCAGGTCATTGGCCTGTAGGTTTTGCAAAAGAAAGATATGTAGTTATTTAAACAATAACCCGGAAGCGATCCCAACGATCCTTACGGCTTATTATTATCTGCCGCTCAGTGGCGGTGATTTACCGTCCGTTTCCCATCCCTACCTGACCTGATGCGGCGCAGGCAAACCGGTGGACACCCTCGCCCGCTTCCACTACACCCGCACCGGTCTGCCGCAGGAGGCGGGGCGGCTTACCGAGTGGCAGTCTGGCCGACTGGTTCAGCACGATGACACCCATTACCAGTACGACAGGGCCGGATGGCTTATCCGTAAACAGGTGGTGCAGCCGGGCTACCGCCCGCAGGTGTGGCAGTACCGCTGGGACAGTCGCAACCAGCTGCGGGTGGTGGATACCCCGACCGGCGAACGCTGGCTGTACCGTTACGACCCGTTCGGCCGCCGGGTGGGCAAACGCTGCGACCAGAAAGCCGAAGAGACCCGTTACCTGTGGGACGGCGACCAGATAGCGGAAATCCGCCACTACCGCCACGGTCAGCTGATACAACGTCGTCACTGGGTCTACAACGGCTGGGAGCTGGTGGTACAGCAGCGCCAGCACACCAGCGGCGACTGGGAAACGGATTTTGTGACCAGCAGCCAGAACGGCACCCCACAGGCGCTGTTCACACCGGACGGCACCCTGCGCTGGCAAGGCCCCGAAAGCCACCCTGTGGGGCCAGCGTCAGGCAGAAAAATCGGAAAGTCCGGACCCCGGCCTGGCCTTCGCCGGGCAGCTCCGTGACAGCGAAAGCGGGCTGTGCTATAACCGCTTTCGGTACTACGACCCGGCCGGTGGGTGTTATGTCTCGCCAGACCCGATAGGGATAGCGGGCGGGGATAATAACTACGCTTACGTCCAGAACCCCAATAGCTGGGTTGATCCGCTGGGCCTTGCTGGGTGTAGTGCTTATAAGGGAAAATTAAGTGTAAAAGCGTCTGAAATGAAACCACTGATTAAAGGTTCAAAAGAATGGAATCAGGCAGTAAAAGATGCCAAGCTTGCTACCTCTAATGGTGAGAAATTCCAAGTCAAAGTTAGAACAAGCAGCGATGCAAAAGCTTTCTTAAAAGAGACGCAAGGAAATATGAACCGCTATAAAGCACATACTCAAAGTGGCCGCGCTGATGGTGTCGCAAAATACCCGAAAGGGTATGAACAACATATGGCTCCCGAAGGTGGTTTAGGCGATAGCCCCCATATCAAATGGTATAATAACGGAACCGATGGTCATATTTTCTATGACATCCCAAATTGATTATGAAAAATGATTACTCTTTTAATGATCTTTTAGAGAAAACCCCCTATAACCTCATGGATAAAAATGAACTATTTTTTAAAATGAGAAAGTTGACAATGGACGGTGCAATTTTCCATCTCGATAGTGTTAAAGAAATAGAAGGGGTTCTCAGCGATGAATTTTATTTCATTGTACACAATATAGTTGCTTACAAAGGGAAGACCCCATTTCTGAAGGGGCTTTTTTTTGCAACTTCCAGGAAACCGTTAATCGAATTTCTAGAAAAATCCATAGCGCGTGATGATTTAAGGGATTTAGTGATAGCACCTAAGTTTAAGACTGAGCCTCGTTACGTAATACAGGTAAATGACGGCACATTTTATTTGTGTAAATGAGAGCATTACTCTGGCCGGAAAGATCCCTCTGTTCCTTCCGGCTTTATTTTATCTCCTGTTCAATTACGGTTATTTACTATTATTAGCTATCTATCTTTAACCAAATAAAAACCACCGCCTTCTGGCATCAGCCTTTTCTCTGTTCAACCTGCTGGTTTCTCGCTCCGACACCGAAAGCCACCCTGTGGGGCCAGCGTCAGGCAGAAAAATCGGAAAGTCCGGACCCCGGTCTGGCCTTCGCCGGGCAGCTCCGTGACAGCGAAAGCGGGCTGTGCTATAACCGCTTTCGGTACTACGACCCGACCGGTGGGTGTTATGTCTCGCCAGACCCATTGAGCATCTTAGGTGGTGAGCAGAATTATGCATATGTGCATAATCCGGTTGGATGGGTTGATCCGTTTGGATTAGCTGGTTGTGCAAGTGTCGATAAAGATGGGATTCTAAGCATTAAAAACAAATTTTCTCCTGGTTCAGCAGAGATTTGGCATTACAGAAGCATGTTGCAGATTGGAACGCTCAAATTCAGGCTAATGGTGGCTCAATGACAAGACAAGCCGTAAGTCCAGAAATGCGCGCTTCTGCTAATAATGCAGCTAACGCAGCTAAGAAAAAGACACCTGAATTATATCCAAAAGGTACTGCTCCAGGTCATACCCCTGATGTTGGATGGGGAGGGGAAACTGAAGGACCAATAATTCCGCTTCTGTCTAGAGTGAATAGCTATATCGGCGGCGCTACTCAAGCGGTTCCTGTTGGAACCACATACTCTAAAGTAATTCTCATTTAAGTTTCGGGATTTCTTATGAAAGAACAAATGAATTCTGTAATTGAAAAGAAAAAAAATTTGACGGTGATTTTTTTATTCAACCCAATTCTCCTGAGCTAGTTTATCAAGGTAAGATACCGACTCTAATGAAAGGTGTTTACAGAGATGCCAGTCCAATGCTGGAAGCGCGGTTCAAACTCTACGGAAGATGGGGAAACGCTACTCATGGTCATTGGCTAAGCATTAGTGATATGGAGGATTTGTGGAGCAATCCTATTCAGGATGAATTTATTGACTTAATTAAATTTCAAGCTGAATGCTTAAGAGATGATTGGTCTAACAGTGCTTATGGACTATTTAGAGAAAGCCGTCTTTCCTTGTTTGCCGGTAGTGATATAGGAAATGAAGCTATTTTTCTGCTATGGCTTGATGATGAGTCTGAACCTGAATTTTGGGTTTATGACGTGAATGGAGAGTCGAAATATAAGAATTTCATTGAATACTTGACTGCATATCTGAATGACGATGTGAGTGCGTCTGCCCTTTCGTGGCGCTTTTAATTTCATTCTGATTAGTTACTTGGATATAATATTCACGGAAAAGAAGAGGTTGTTTTTTAAATCAGTCGAGATTACTTAATAAATCTTCTACCTTTGACCTGTAAACAGACTCGACAGCCGGGCTACCACCCATAGACGTGGAAATATAGTAGAGGTAGCCGCAACCAGCTGCGGGTGGTGGATACCCCGAACGGCGAGCGCTGGCTGTACCGTTACGACCCGTTTGGCCGCCAGGTGGGCAAGCGCTGCGACCAGAAAGCCGAAGAAATTCGCTACCTGTGGGACAGCGACCAGATAGCGGAAATCCGCCACTACCGCCACGGCCAGCTGATACAACGTCGTCACTGGGTCTACAACGGCTGGGAACTGGTGGTACAGCAGCGCCAGCACACCGGCGGCGACTGGGAAACGGATTTTGTCACCAGCAGCCAGAACGGTACCCCGCAGGCACTGTTCGCACCGAACGGCACCCTGCGCTGGCAGCGCACAGCACTGTCCCAATCACATCCCTGCTTTTGTCATTCGATACACATTCTCATTTCTTCTACGGCAGAAGTGGGGTATATCAACGGGACGACCAAAGTAACCATCAGATCAGGATGAGACGAGACATGTTTTCAAAATACTATGACGTTGAAGATAGCCATATCGATTTCCAGGGCGTCGTCGATGGCCTCTATTACCCATTCTATATGGAATGGACGCGCCACGCGTTCATGAAAGAATCGTTGGGTATTGATATTGAAGAGGAATTTAAACAAGGGAAAATCTATATGGTACTTGAGTATTCCCTGCGCTTTCGTAAAAGCCTGCAAAAAGGCGATCGGCTAGAGGTTACCTGCCAGTTAGAAAAAAATGAGAAGCGTAACCGCGTCAACTTCGTTCAACACATTAAGGTTGATGGCACCACATATGCAGAAGCCACATTTGTGGCAACCTGCCTGAGTAATGGTCGCCCGTCCATGCCTGAAGCCATCACCAATGCGCTAGCGCTGTAAAAGTCGCATAGTACCTCCATGCCGCCGGAACAGGCACATAGAGGTACAAACAGCCGAACCGGGGTGTCCTCCCCGGTTAATCCTTGTCAACTTGCCGGATTGCTCGCCATGACGATCCACGCCGCCCCCTTGATCATCACCGACCGTTCGCCAGGACCGAGACTGAAGTGTGGATGGTCAGTTACCTGCGACGCGCCTAATCGACACGGCCTCAAAGAAGCCGGAATAGAGGTTGCGTTTCATGCAGCGAAAGGATATGCGGCACAAGCCTGGAGTCAGGCCGTGCAAAAGCCGGGGACGGCGACCTTCTGAAACAGGTGTGGCATGGCCGAAACGGATGGCGGATAGTCCGAAACCTTCGCTATGAACTCGGGACGGGCGAAGGCATCGCGGAGCGTCTCGGTAGACTCCCACTCCACATAGTTCAGAAAGATCGGGCTATCGCCGATCGCTCGGTGCAGTTGGGTGGAGATATAGCCGGGCTGCTTCGTCAGGATTCCGGCTGCCGTCGTAAAGGCATCCAGAAAGCCCGCTTCGTCGGCAGAACCAACCGTGAATATGTTGATGAGTACGATTGGCGCGGCCGGGATACCCAGTTGGCGCTCAAGCGGGAATTCATCGTCTAGCGGCTTGAATTTCTTTAAAACTTCCATGGTCGTACTCCCATCTATTGTGAAATCGAAACTGGGGTGATCAATGCGGTTAGCAGGCTTTTGCAGCCTACGGCAACTGGAGAAGGTAATTTGTGCTCTCAAACCAGCATCGACTGCTGGGCGGAGATACCCGCCATGGCACCTTGCCATACTGCCGTAGTGACCGAATGCATGGCGGGGTTGGCAAGGTCGCCGGCAGCATAGATGCCGGGCATACTGGTTTCGCGGCGTTCGTCGACCTTGAGAGCAATGCCCTGGGGCGTATCGACCGTGGCGAGGCCCAGCGATTCATGCAGACGTGCAGACGGCTTGTTACGTGGATGCGCGAACAAAATGTCGACTGCAACAGAGGGGGCGACATCGAGCCTGATGGTGGCGTTATGGCTAGCATCATGGTCAACTTCGGTGATCCGCCCATCGATGACGGGAATGCCGCGGTGCGCCAGATCCGCCCGGATATCGGCTGGGATGTCATGACCATCGGCAAAGACCGTCAGCGTGTCGGTCCAGTCGTGGTACAGCCTGACGTAGTTGTGCGACATTGTGCCGGACCAGACGAGGCCCCAATGACGGTCGGCGACTTCAAAGCCGTCGCAATAAGGACAGGGCACGATGTTCGAACCCCAGCCTTCGGCAAAGCCCGGAACAGCGGGAATCTGGTCGGCAACGCCATAGCTCAGTATCAGGCGGCGCGCCCTGAGGCTTTCGCCATCACTGGTGAGGACAGAGAAATCGTCGATAGCACCGGAGACGCTCTCGGCCCGGGCACTCACCAGTTTGATCGTGGGATAGCGCGCCAGTTGTTGCCGAGCGTCGGTCAGAATGTCCTGCGGCAGCTTGTGGTCATGGCCGAGCACGCCATGCGAGCGATCCGCGAAGCGATTGCGCGGCAGGCCGGTATCGAGAACGATGACCTTGCGGCGGGCACGGCCGAGTTGCAGGGCGGCGGCGAGGCCGGCAAAGCTGCCACCAATGATAATAACGTCATTCATGGTAATGGGTTCCGTGTTGTTGATGATTGAAGAGCAGGTTGAAACCTACTCATTGGCTTGCATAATTTAGATACTATGCGGTATCATAATTATGTAATTAAGATACTGTCAAGTACTGGAATTAGCATGATCGAAAAAAAGCAGGGACGACGCGGTCGCCCCGCCAATGAGGCGCTCGGCCAAACGATAGTCGACGCCGCGAGCGAACTCTTTGTGGAACTGGGTTTTCAAGCGACAACCATGGACAAGGTCGCCCAGCGGGCGAAGATATCCAAGCTAAGTATCTATCGGCACTTCGAGAACAAGGAGGCGCTGTTCAGCGCGGCCATCGCGGCTCACTGTCATCAGTTTTCCCCCCAGGCCCTTATTGAAAGCGTCGGCGGTTCGGCAGAAGATCAGCTCATCGCGGTGGGATCATCCCTGCTTCGCACGCTGTTGAGCCCGGAAGTCCGCAGTGTCGAAGCCATGATCATGGCCGACAAGACGAATCAAAAGTCGTTAAGCAAGCTCCATTACGAAGCCGGTGCTGCCTATGTGATTGCCCAGATCGAGGCCCTGTTGCGTCAGTTGCACGCGAAGGCAGTGCTGAACGTGCCTGATCCTCTCCGATCTGCCCGCTTATTTGGCGCGCTTATCAAAGGATCCGACCTCCTGACAATCGCTCGCTTCGATGAGGCGAGAGCAGAGGACGACAACGAAATCGAATCCTACTGCCGCTCGGCCGTCGAGATGTTCATCGCTGCGCACGGTGGCCACGATCACACGAGCGGATAAGATAAGTAGCAGACGCGTCTCCAATTGATGTGAGGCTAACGCACTGCTATTGCATGAAAGGCGTAAACTCCAAGCGTAAAGAGAATCTGGACATGAGCAAACTCGGTCGCATTGGTGAGTCCACAGTGTGTAACGGGCGTCGATAATCAGGCCCAGTCAAGGGTACTCATGGACAGAGAGAATGTGATGCTGTTGACGTGGCAATCAGTTGTTGGGTCTTGAACCTTCAGTTAGGGGTTGCCTCTTTTCACCCGCCGGCAGGGGACTTCACACAATGGTACGGGGGTTCCAGTCGGACGTAGACAATGCCATGCGTACTTGCGGGTAACTGCGGTGAAGCAGATGGTGATGAGTTGCTTACTCATATCAACACCATAGTGGAGACGGACAAACCGTGACGGCTGACATCTGCGGCGACTGAGCGTGTTCGATACCATGCCGGCATTCCTTAGCCGGAACATGGTATCGATGTAGCGCTCTTACATACAATGTACGCTATTAAAAACGCCATTGATCATGTAGTAAGCATTACTATCCGTTTTTATTTTCTGATATAAAATCAAATAGTTATTAATTAACCTTATTCCCACTCAATCGTTGCTGGCGGCTTACCAGAAACGTCGTATACCACGCGGGAGATACCGTCGACTTCGTTGATAATACGGTTGGAAACGCGGCCGAGGAATTCATACGGCAGGTGCGCCCAGTGTGCGGTCATGAAGTCGATAGTTTCGACTGCGCGCAGCGAAACAACCCAGTCGTATTTACGACCGTCACCCATAACACCAACGGAGCGTACCGGCAGGAACACCGTGAACGCCTGGCTGACTTTGTCGTACAATTCCGCTTTGTGCAGTTCTTCGATAAAGATGGCATCAGCACGACGCAACAGGTCGCAATACTCTTTCTTCACTTCACCCAGCACACGCACGCCAAGGCCCGGCCCCGGGAACGGATGACGGTACAGCATGTTATACGGCAGGCCCAATTCCAGACCAATCTTGCGCACCTCATCTTTGAACAGCTCTTTGAGCGGCTCAACCAGACCCAGCGCCATATCATCCGGCAAACCGCCGACGTTATGGTGCGACTTGATAACGTGCGCTTTGCCAGTAGCGGAAGCAGCGGATTCGATCACATCCGGATAAATCGTGCCTTGCGCCAGCCATTTCACATCGGTCAGCTTACCTGCTTCTTCATCAAATACCTCAACGAAGACGCGGCCGATGGTTTTACGCTTGGCTTCCGGGTCATCAATGCCCGCCAGCGCCGACAGGAAACGGTTTTCCGCCTGAACATGTACGATGTTCAGGCCGAACTGGTCACCAAACATCTCCATCACCTGCTCGGCTTCATTCAGACGCAACAGACCGTTGTCCACAAACACACAGGTCAGGCGTTCACCAATCGCACGATGCAACAGCAATGCCGTTACCGACGAGTCGACTCCACCGGACAGGCCAAGAATCACCTTGTCTCCACCAACCTGCTGACGAATACGCTCAACGGCGTCGTCGATGATTTTGGCCGGTGTCCACAGCGCTTCACACTGGCAAATATCACGGACAAACCGCTCCAGCATGCGCTGACCTTGACGGGTGTGGGTCACTTCCGGATGGAACTGCACGCCGTAAAAGCGTTTTTCTTCGTTCGCCATGATGGCATACGGGCAGGTATCGGTGCTGGCAACAGTGACGAAGTCAGCCGGGATAGCGGTGACTTTGTCGCCGTGGCTCATCCATACGTCTAACAGCGGAGCACCGCTGGCGCTGACGGCATCCTGAATATCGCGGACCAGCGCACTGTTGGATTTGACTTCAACCTGAGCATAGCCAAACTCACGCTCACTGGAGCCTTCCACTTTGCCGCCCAGTTGCATCGCCATGGTCTGCATACCATAACAGACACCCAGTACCGGTACACCGGCCTGGAAAACATACTCCGGCGCACGCGGGCTATTAAACTCGGTGGTACTTTCCGGGCCGCCGGAAAGGATGATGCCATTCGGGTTGAACTCGCGAATTTGCGCTTCGGTGACATCCCATGCCCACAGTTCGCAGTATACGCCCAGTTCACGTACGCGACGTGCCACCAGTTGCGTGTATTGCGAGCCGAAATCCAGAATAAGAATGCGATGTTGATGAATGTTTTCTGTCATGAGAGGCGTATTCCACTACGGAGCGAAAGAAAAATTGAACCCGGTAAGTTTACCGGGTTCGTAACAGTAAATCAGCCGGTAAGCGCTTAGCCCATACGATAGTTCGGCGACTCTTTGGTAATAGTCACATCGTGGACATGGCTTTCCTGAATACCAGCACCGCTGATACGCACGAATTCAGCTTTAGTACGCAGCGCATCAATGGTCGCACAACCGGTCAAGCCCATGCAGGAGCGCAAACCACCCATCTGCTGATGCACGATCTCTTTCAGGCGGCCTTTATAAGCCACTCGACCTTCGATACCTTCCGGTACCAGCTTGTCAGCCGCATTGTCAGACTGGAAGTAACGGTCGGACGAACCTTTAGACATCGCACCCAGCGAGCCCATGCCACGGTAAGATTTGAACGCACGGCCCTGATACAGTTCGATTTCACCCGGCGATTCTTCCGTGCCCGCCAGCATGGAACCGACCATCACGCAGGCGGCACCCGCGGCGATCGCTTTGGCGATATCGCCAGAGAAGCGGATACCACCGTCGGCAATCACCGGAATTCCGGTGCCTTCCAGTGCGTCGACCGCGTCAGCAATCGCCGTAATCTGCGGTACACCGACACCGGTTACGATACGGGTAGTACAAATAGAACCAGGGCCAATCCCGACTTTCACGGCACTGACACCGGCTTCGGCCAGCGCACGCGCACCGGCACCCGTCGCGACGTTACCACCGATGATCTGCAAATCCGGGTATTTGGCACGGGTTTCACGAATACGCTGCAACACGCCTTCAGAGTGGCCGTGGGAGGAGTCAATCAGCAAGACGTCCACGCCAGCGGCAACCAACGCGTCAATACGCTCTTCGTTACCCGCACCGGCACCGACTGCTGCACCAACGCGCAGACGGCCGTGCTCATCTTTACACGCGTTCGGTTTACGTTCTGCTTTCTGGAAATCTTTTACTGTGATCATCCCAACCAGACGGAACTGCGCATCCACCACCAGCGCTTTTTCGATACGGCGCTCGTGCATTTTTTGCAGCACGACGTCGCGCGCTTCGCCTTCTTTGACCGTCACCAGACGTTCTTTCGGGGTCATGACCGCGCTAACCGGACGGTCCAAATCGGTAACGAAGCGAACGTCACGACCAGTGATGATGCCGACCAGCTCATTACCGGTCGTGACCACCGGATAACCGGCAAAACCGTTACGTTCGGTGAGCGCTTTCACTTCACGCAGTGTCGTTTCTGGCGTTACTGTCTGCGGGTCAACCACCACGCCGCTTTCATGGCGTTTTACGCGGCTCACTTCTTCCGCCTGGCGCTCAATGGGCATGTTCTTATGGATGAAACCAATGCCGCCTTCTTGTGCCAGCGCAATCGCCAGACCAGATTCGGTCACGGTGTCCATGGCGGCAGACAGCATAGGAATGTTTAAACGGATACGTTGAGTCAGTTGTGTGCTCAGATCAGCCGTGTTGGGCAGAACGGTGGAATGGGCAGGAACGAGGAGAACATCATCGAAGGTCAGTGCTTCTTTAGCGATTCGTAGCATGGCAATATCTCACCGGGATTGAGGATGGGAATTAGATAAAATATTGCCGCGGCATTATACAGGCCGAAATCGATTGCCTCCAGCATTTTTTTATAAAAACGCTTGCGAACGGCCCATTGACCGGTAGTATTGATTGATTAACTCTCTGTTTTATTATTTGATCCGGGTCACAATGTCTTCATTGCCGTCATCCGCCATATTTACCGTCAGTCGCCTTAATCAGACAGTAAAACAGTTGCTGGAAGGTGAGATGGGCCAGGTTTGGCTGTCCGGAGAAATTTCCAATTTTTCCCAGCCTTCCTCGGGGCATTGGTATTTCACGCTCAAAGATGAGCGCGCGCAGGTGCGATGCGCCATGTTCCGCACCAGCAATCGTCGGGTGACCTTTCGGCCGCAAAACGGACAACAGGTGCTGATTCACGCCACCATCACGCTCTATGAACCGCGTGGCGACTACCAGTTGCTGGCGGAAAGCATGCACCCGGCTGGCGATGGGTTACTGCAACAACAGTTCGAGCAGCTAAAACAGCGTTTGTCGGCTGAAGGGCTATTTGACCAACACTACAAACAACCACTTCCCAAACCCGCCCGTCAGGTTGGCGTGATTACCTCTGCCAGCGGTGCAGCATTGCATGACATTTTGCACATTCTGCAGCGCCGTGACCCGTCGCTACCGGTCGTTATCTACCCGACGGCGGTACAAGGTGTGGATGCACCGGGTCAGATTGTGCGGGCTATTGAGCTGGCTAACCTGCGCGAAGAGTGTGATGTGCTGATCGTCGGCCGCGGCGGCGGCTCACTGGAAGATTTGTGGAGTTTCAACGACGAGCGGGTGGCTCGGGCCATTTTCGCCAGCCGTATCCCGATTGTCAGCGCAGTCGGCCACGAAACCGATGTGACCATCGCTGACTTTGTGGCGGACCTGCGAGCGCCAACGCCTTCAGCAGCCGCTGAACTGGTTAGCCGTAATCAGTTGGAGCTGCTGCGACAAATTCGTGCCCAGCGCCAACGACTGGAAATGGCGATGGATTATTATCTGGCACAGCGCCAGCAACAATTCGTCCGATTACAACATCGGTTACATCAGCAGCATCCACAACTCCGTCTGGCCCGCCAGCAAACCCAACTGATTCGGCTACGCCAACGTCTGGATGACGCAATTCAATTGCAACTGCGCCAACAAACGCGCCGTCAGGAACGTCTCGCCCAGCGTTTGCAGCAACACCAGCCGCAGTCACGGTTACATCGCGCCCAGCAACAGATACAGCAGCTACGCTACCGCATGCACCATGCGTTAGAAAAGCAACTTAGCCAGTATAAACAACAATTTGGCGAAGCCTGCTCCCATCTCGAAGCCGTCAGCCCGCTGGCGACACTGGCCCGTGGCTACAGTGTCACGACCACTTCAGATGGCAAGGTCATGAAGCAAACGGTTCAGGTCACCAAGGGCGATAAACTAAAAACCCGGTTACAGGATGGCTGGGTTGAGAGTCAGGTAACTGAAATCAAAAAAGAATCTACTAAACCACGTGCAAAACGTCAGCCAAAAAATATTCAGTGATTAGGCTATACTTATCGTGTCGTAATTGTGGTAGATCAGTGTTAATCATATGTTGCACCATACTGTCAGGCATAAGGAGATGAAGTATGCAATCCGCCCGTAGCATCATTCCGCCCTACATTCTGCATCGCATCATTAATAATGGATCAGATGAAGAACGTCGTTGTGCGCAACACACTCTGATGCACGTGCAATCCCTGATGGTGGCTCCGGTCGTCCATCCTGATGAGCATGAGGAGCGCCCCGCGGGTCAGGTACAGCGCGACATCTACGATGCCGAGCACCAGCAGGTATTACCGGGCAAGCGGATTAGGGCCGAGGGTCAATCAGGAAACGGTGATGTCGCGGCTGATGAAGCCTACAATTATCTGGGTATCACTTACGACTTTTTCTGGAAAATCTTTGGTCGCAATTCACTGGATAACAAAGGGTTATCACTGACTGGCAGCGTTCACTACGGTAAGGATTACCAAAATGCCTTCTGGAACGGGCAACAGATGGTATTTGGCGACGGTGACGGTAAAATTTTTAATCGGTTCACCATCGCACTGGATGTTATCGCACATGAACTGTCGCACGGCGTGGTAGAAAGCGAATGCAATTTACTGTACTTCCGCCAGTCCGGTGCACTCAACGAATCGCTCGCCGACGTGTTTGGCTCGATGGTCAAACAATACTACCGCAACCAGAAAGTACAGCAGGCGGACTGGATTATTGGCGAAGGGTTGCTGGCCGAAGGTATTGACGGAAAAGGGCTACGCTCGCTGTCCCGCCCCGGCACCGCCTATGACGACCTGCTGCTAGGTACCGACCCACAACCCGCCCATATGCGTGATTTCGTCAACACCCGTGAAGATAACGGCGGCGTGCACCTGAATTCGGGGATCCCCAGCCGTGCCTTCTACCTCGCAGCGATGGCACTAGGAGGTTATTCCTGGGAAAAAGCCGGTCAAATCTGGTATGACACTGTGTGCGACAAAGAGCTGCCGCAAAATGCCGATTTCTCCATCTTTGCCAGATTTACCGTAGAGCACGCGAAGCGGCGCTTCAATGAAGCGGTTGCTGATGCCGTGCTGCGAGCCTGGCATCAGGTTGGGATTGATACGGGAATCATCAATGAGCACGAACAGGAATAACCTGCCGGATTTAACGGACGATGTGATTATTGAACTGGCACGCGAAGGCGGTTTTGCCTGGATTCCGAAACTGGCTGGCCCGCGACGCTTTACGCTGGCAGAAGTACCCGCCACACAAAAAGAAAAAATCCGTGCCGTGCTGCATGACGCCCTGCCTGCAGCACAGGAACCAGGTCAGCCTGGTTCCCCTGGCCGTGGTGATCAGTTCTACTACCGAATCCATATTCACTACTGCAATACACAGGATAGCCACCAGGCTGACTGGGTATTGCTGATCCCCGAACGGCATGCCTCGTCCGAGTTGGAAGCCCTGTGGCGTAATGGGCTGGATGACGAAGCCCCCTGACTGCTACAGAACTACACAGAACTACAGCGGCTGGTAACGTACCACCACGCGAGAGCGCGAAATCAAGCCGTGGCCGTTGGCACACAGATAGTTTTCTGCGCCACAGGCTCGTAACACCTGCAATGGCTGTTCACATTCCGGGCATAGCGTCAGACGAAGAAAATCACGCTGGCACGCCTCGCAATAATACTGGTCGTTGCGGCTATGTTGAACGTCATGCTGCCGATCGCTGGCACGCCATACCATCGCTTGCTGACATTCGGGACAATAAGTATCCATCGTCTCCCTCCCGTTCCACGTATGTAAAACGGGGCAGAATTGCTTCTGCCCCGGCGGATTAACACTGCTCTGCTACCACGGCTTATTTGCCTTTTTTGATATGCTGCATCAGGCGCTTACGTTTGCGCAGCTGATTCGGCGTCAACGTGTTGCGTTTGTTGGCAAAGGGGTTTTCCCCTTCCTTGAACTGAATACGGATTGGGGTTCCCATCACATCCAGTGAGCGCCGGTAGTAGTTCATCAAATAGCGCTTGTAGGAATCCGGCAAATCTTTGACCTGATTACCGTGGATTACCACGATCGGCGGGTTGTACCCCCCGGCATGTGCATATTTCAGCTTCACGCGGCGACCACGTACTAATGGTGGCTGATGATCGTCTGCCGCCATCTGCATGATACGGGTCAACATTGCCGTCCCTACCCGTCGGGTAGAACACTCATAGGCTTCGTTGACAGATTCGAACAGGTTACCCACGCCACTGCCGTGTAATGCTGAAATGAAGTGGATTCGGGCAAAATCGATAAACCCAAGGCGCAGATCGAGGGTTTCTTTTACTTGATCCTTAACCTCTTGTGTCAACCCATCCCACTTATTGACCACAATAACCAGTGAACGGCCAGAGTTGAGAATAAAGCCCAACAGCGATAAATCCTGATCGGAAATCCCTTCACGGGCATCGATCACCAGCAACACGACGTTAGCGTCTTCAATTGCCTGCAATGTCTTGATCACCGAGAACTTTTCTACAGTATCGGTAATTTTGCCACGTTTGCGCACCCCGGCAGTATCGATCAACACATAGTCGCGGCCATCACGCTCCATCGGGATATAGATACTGTCGCGCGTGGTGCCAGGCATGTCGTACACCACCACCCGATCTTCCCCGAGAATACGGTTGGTCAGTGTCGATTTACCGACATTCGGACGACCCACGATCGCCAGTTTAATCGGCAGTCCTTCGAAATTTGGCGCCTCGTCATCGACATCATCAATGCCATCATCATCGCCTTCACCAAGCTGTTCTGCCCAGTAAGCCGCATTGGCTTCTTCTTCGGTTAATTCACGTGCTTCCTGAAGCGGCTCGGTGGCAAACGGCAACAGCACTTTTTCCAGCAACGAGGTCACGCCACGGCCATGGGATGCGGCGATGGGGTAGACGTCACCCAGACCAAGCGAATAGAAATCGGCAATACCGGTATCAATATCAATACCGTCAACTTTGTTAGCTACCAGAAACGTGTCTTTTTCACGCGAGCGCAAGTGTTGAGCGATGGCGTGATCCGCCGGCATCAGACCGTCGCGGGCATCCACCAGAAACAGCACAATATCCGCTTCTTCGATCGCCAGCAGCGACTGCTCAGCCATGCGTGTTTCCACACCATCTTCAGTACCGTCAATACCGCCAGTATCAATGATGATGAACTCATTTCCTTCTACCTCGGCACGACCATACTTGCGGTCACGCGTCAGCCCAGGAAAATCCGCCACCAATGCGTCACGGGTACGCGTCAAGCGATTAAACAGCGTGGATTTCCCCACATTCGGGCGCCCGACCAGCGCGACGACAGGTATCATTGTTACAACCTCTATTGCTTATAGTTCAATTCGTTACAGCAGAAAACGCTGCTGAAGATAAAAGACGAAACGGCCCCTGACAGCATCAGGAGCCGTTACAGGGACGACGGCATCGCCATCAGTCCCGAACATGCGCAGCGGTTAACGGGTAAAAGCGTAAACCTCGCCACCTTTGGCTTGCACCAACAGTTTGTCGCTGGCCACGACCGGTTTACTCAACAAACCAGAGCCGTCGACTTTCTGCTGAACCACAAAACGACCGTCAGTGGTATTCACCCAGTGCATATAACCTTCGGCATCACCGACAACCAGATAACCATTATACAACGCGGGTGCGGTCACATTACGGTGCAACAGATCACTCTGCCGCCAGAGCACCACCCCGCCGTTGGTATTCAGCGCGACGATGCGATCATCCTGATCCACCAGATAAATGCGATCGCCATCAACAATAAAATCGTTTACCGACCCAATTTCACGCTTCCAGGTAATCTGTCCGGAACGCAGATCCAGTGCCGTCAGGTTGCCATTATATCCCAGCGCATAGACGACGTTACCTGCCACAACTGGTGTGGTATCAACATCATTCAGACGAGCGATTTCAGTCGCGCCGCCAGGTTGGGAGATACGCTGCTGCCAGATCAACTGACCTTGATTAATCATGACGGCGCTTACGCGTCCATTGTCGCCACCGACAATAGCGGCGCCAAACGCGGTTGTCGGCGCAGATTCACCGCGCAACGACAGCGACGGCATATCCAGATTTACCGTCCATTTGATGGTGCCATCAGACTCGCTAAGCGCTTGCAGCATGCCGTTGCTGGTATGAATAATGACCACACCATCACTGACCACCGGGCTGGATAACACTTCACCCGCCACTTTGGTCTGCCACTGTAACGAGCCGTCATCAGCATTCAGGGCAAAAAGCTGCGCCCGTTCGCTGCCGACATAAACATGGTTACCTGATACGGAAACACCGCCTGACAGCAACGCAGGGCGATTGCTGGACAGCAGGCCGGTTTTCTCCGCCAGATCGACGCGCCATTTCTCTTCACCGCTATTCAGATCCAAGGCTTTTACCGTACCGTGGCGATCGGCGGCATAAACACGGCTGTCCTGCCAGGTCGGATGCAGATTCGAGTAGAACTCCCCTGTACCGTCCCCAACGGAGCGACTCCAGACTTTGGTGGGGGTAAACTGGTTGGTCACCTGCGGCAGAGGAGACATTTTGACCACGTCCTCCTCGCGATCAAACAGCGAACAGCCGCTCAGCAGGGTAACAGAAACCAGTCCGACCAAAAGTGTTTTACGCAGTTGCATGAAGTCCCTCTTAGCTGGGCAGATTATTCAGTTTGATACGCAACAGGGATTGCAGGCCCTGAGAAGGTTTTGCCGCCATACCTTTACTGTAAGCATCTCGAGCGCCCTGATTGTCGCCTTTGCTCGCCAGCACATCACCGCGAACGTCAGCGACCATCGCCGCCCAACCTTCCAGCTTGATGGCATCCAGCGTTTTCAAGGCTTCATCCGGCTTCTTCTGCTGCAATAATACGCGAGCCAGACGCAGGTTAATCATCGCCTGTAGATCGCCATCTTTGGTTTGGCTCAATGCCAGGCGGAGCTGCTGCTCAGCCTTGGCGATATCATTTTTTTCAACAAACTGGTGCGCCAGCGCCAGTGCCGTCAGCGCGCCATAATTGCCGTGCTCACCGGCAGCAAATTTTTCAGCGCCAGCAACGCCTTCCGCCGTACCGGCAGACAGCGATTCGGTAACTTGCTGATAGGCAGCGGAAGCCGCCATCGCGCTACTTTCCTGATGATTTTGCCAAAAGCGCCAACCGACCAAGGCACCGACACCCAGCACCACGCCGATAGCCAGCGCCTTGCCGTTTTCAGCAAAGAAGCGGCGAATTACCTCAACCTGTTCGTTCTCAGTGGTATAAACTTCCACGCTGCCTTTCTCCTTAATTCAGTAACGCCGCCAGGCGCGCCGCTACATCCGCTTGAGACAGAGTTTCCTGCTCGCCGTTGGTCAGGTTTTTCAGCACGACCTGCCCGGCCGCCACTTCGGTTTCACCCAGCACCAACGCAACCCGAGCCCCACTCTTATCCGCACGGGCAAACTGTTTTTTGAAGTTACCGCCACCGTAGTTGGTCATCAATTTCAGTTGCGGCAACGCGTCACGCAGTTTTTCCGCCAGGCGAATCGCCGCATGTTGCGTGCCTGCACCCGATGAAATCAGATAGGCATCTACGCCAGACTGTACCGCAAACGCCGGATTGACCGTTTGTACCAGCAGCACCAGACGCTCTAGCCCCATGCCAAAACCTACCGCCGGGGTACTGGAACCGCCAAGCTGCTCAACCATACCATCATAGCGACCACCGCCACACACCGTTCCCTGTGATCCCAGACTGCTGGTGACCCATTCGAAAACAGTGCGGTTGTAATAGTCCAGCCCACGAACCAGCCGCGGATTAACCTTATATGGGATACCTGACTGGGTTAAAAGTTCACACAATTCATCGAAATGCGCACGAGACTCGTCATCCAGATAGTCGGTCAGGGTCGGCGCGTTATTCAGTAACGCCTGCACCTGCGCATTCTTGGAATCCAGCACCCGCAACGGGTTGGTATACATACGGCGCAGGCAATCTTCATCTAACTGATCTTTATGCTGTTCCAGAAATGCGATCAGCGCATCACGGTAACGGGCACGGGCATCCAATGAACCAATGGAGTTCAGTTCCAGATTAACATGCTGATCGATCCCCAACACACGCCACCAGCGGGCGGTCATCAGGATCATTTCCGCATCGATATCCGGCCCTTTCAGACCAAACACTTCGCAACCCAACTGATGGAACTGACGATAGCGCCCTTTCTGCGGACGCTCATGACGGAACATCGGGCCGGTATACCACAACCGCTGCTCCTGATTGTACAGGATACCGTGTTCAATCCCGGCGCGAACGCACCCCGCAGTCCCCTCAGGACGCAACGTCAGGCTATCGCCGTTGCGGTCTTCAAACGTGTACATTTCCTTTTCAACGACATCGGTCACTTCGCCGATCGCACGTTTGAACAACGAAGTCTGTTCGACGAGCGGTGTACGAATTTCGCTATAGCCGTACCCGCGGAGTACCTGTTTCAGGCTATCTTCAATACGCTGCCACAGTGCCGTTTCGGCTGGCAGGTAGTCGTTCATGCCACGGATGGCTTGAATATTCTTTGCCACGTCAGTTCTCTATGCGTTTTCAGAAAGTAATGCGCTGTTAAAAAATAGACCCGATTATAGAAGCAACGACGCAATGTCTTCAATGTCGCTGCCGCCATCATCGGGTGCTTCAGTTCAGGAATTCGTACCGGATCGCATCCAGACTTGCCGGATGAATCACTTATCCACCATATTGACGGCGATACGCTGTTTTTCATCCAGCATAGACGCCTTGGCGCGGATCCTGGCTTCCAGTTGATCGATCATATCGTCGTTGTCAAAGCGCTCTTTCTGGCGTACGCCATCTTCGTAAAAACCGCTCTTCTTATTGCCGCCAGTGACACCCAGCGTCGAGACCAGCGCCTCACCCGGGCCGTTGACCACGCAACCGATAATCGACACATCCATCGGCGTGATGATGTCTTCCAGTCGCTGCTCCAGCGCGTTCACCGTGCCGATAACATCAAACTCCTGACGTGAGCAGGTCGGGCAGGCAATAAAATTAATGCCGCGTGAACGAATACGCAGTGACTTGAGGATATCAAAACCGACTTTGACCTCTTCCACCGGATCCGCCGCCAGTGACACACGTAGGGTGTCACCGATACCTTCAGAGAGCAGTAAGCCAAGACCAATAGCTGACTTCACCGCACCGCTACGTGCCCCACCCGCTTCTGTGATGCCTAAATGCAGCGGTTGATCAATACGGGACGCCAGCAAGCGATAGGACTGCACCGCTAAAAAGACATCCGATGCTTTCACGCTGACCTTGAACGAATGGAAATTAAGGCGATCGAGGATATCCACATGGCGCATGGCGGATTCCAGCAACGCTTCCGGCGTCGGCTCGCCATATTTTTCCTGCAAGTCTTTTTCCAAAGAACCGGCGTTGACGCCGATACGAATCGGAATATTTTTGTCACGCGCGCAATCCACAACCGAACGAATACGCTCTTCGCTGCCGATGTTGCCAGGATTAATACGCAGACAATCAACCCCGTATTCCGCTACTTTTAACGCAATACGGTAGTCAAAATGGATATCCGCCACCAGCGGTACATCCACTTGTTGTTTAATCAGACGAAATGCCTCTGCAGCATCCATCGTCGGTACCGACACGCGCACGATATCCACACCAACCCGCTCGAGTGACTTAATCTGCCTGACTGTCGCGTCGACATCGGTAGTGCGGGTATTGGTCATCGACTGCACTGCAATCGGTGCACCGTCACCGACAGGCACCTTGCCGACATAAATCCGGGTTGATTTGCGGCGGTTGATGGGTGCGGGATTATGCATCACTTCTTCTCCACAATTGCCAGTGCGACGGCACCATTACTCTGCCGTCAGCGTAATACGAGCCACCTGATGGCTTTTGACAAACCGGCTCAAATCAACCTGTTTGCCCTGAAACTCGACTTGTACCGCACCCGGCGCGCCGATTTTCAACCGGTACGGTGCCTGGCCGGTCAGATTCAACACATTGCCGTTACGCTGTACGCCGCTGAACAGTTTTTTGCCCGCTGCATCTACCACTTCCAGCCAGCAATCCGCCGTAAAACGTATTACGATAGCGCCTGGTGCTTCTGCCGTTGTCGCTGCACTGGCCGGTGCGGTAGCGGTCTGGTTCAACAAGGACTGATCAGAAGACGACGCAGGGGCCTGAGACGCCGTACCCGCCGCT
Source organism: Dickeya zeae NCPPB 2538 (assembly GCF_000406165.1). Classification (NCBI taxonomy): domain Bacteria; kingdom Pseudomonadati; phylum Pseudomonadota; class Gammaproteobacteria; order Enterobacterales; family Pectobacteriaceae; genus Dickeya; species Dickeya zeae. Next base: position 3,248,656 of record NZ_CM001977.1, read on the forward strand.
GCAGGCGCATTATTCGCTGTCGGTGCAACCGGCGTCGACGCAGCAGGTTGAGACGGTGTTGCGGCCGACGAATTCAGCGCAATAGGCTGTCCGTTATTCATCGTCGCGTTGTTAACCGCTGTATTATTCACCGCCGTATTGTCATCGGTATCAACCGGTTCCGGATCAGTGTTCACATCACTTGCCTGCCCGCCGTTACGGTTCTGGGAAGCGGTGGCGTGATCCACCATTGAATTGATTTCCTGCTGTTGAGCCTGATGATTCTGCCACCACCAGGCAACGGTCAGGCCCAACACGCCGATCAAAATCAGCCAGGTGAACAGCATCAACCAGCCATCACGCTTTTTGCGGCTCTTACCTAATGCCAGACGCTGCATCGGTGCCACATTGGAAACGCGACTTGGCATGACCTGCTTTTCCAGCATCGGCAATAATTCATCTTCGGGGAGGTGAACCAGTCGGGCATAGGAGCGGATGTAACCGCGAAGAAAAGTAGGGGCAAGACCAGCAGGCGTATTGTTATCTTCGATTTCACGAACGGTCGATAGTTTCAGGCATAACCGTTCAGCAACAACCTGTTGCGTCAATCCCAGTTGCTCGCGCGCCTCACGCAAACGTTCGCCAGGAGTCATTATCGTTGCTGCAGTATTATCTTGAGTGGCTTCAGTATTCATTAGCTAAGAACTGCTGGTACTGTTTGGATTGTGGAAAACTTCGCGCCAGCAATCCGCCATAACGTTCTACTTCGTCATGATGATTCGCCAGCGCGGCGAAACGAATCTGTAGCCACACACTTTCGGCACTTGCCGCAAGCTGTGACTGATAAATACTCAGGAGCAATCGCGCCTGATCATGGCGTCCGGCGTTGAAACGATTCTCCGCCTCCGCCAGAAGCCGATTGCCTTTCGCAGGATCGTATCTCAGTGCACGACTGAGCCACTGACCTGCCTCATCTGACTGCCCGGCTTTGAGAAAGCAATACCCCGCGTTCTCAAGCGCATCGGCAACCTGATGGTAATCAGGGAGTTGCACGGCAGCGGCAAATTGCTGTTGCGCCGCTACATACTGCCCTAAACCACAGAGAAACGCACCGTAATTATTCATCACGCCGCCGTTGGCGGGCGCCTGTCGCAACAGACGTCGATAGCGTTTTTCAGCCGCCAGGTTTTCGCCAATACGCTGCTCGTACAGCGCCATACCTAACTGAGTACGGTAATCATCCGGTGCCAGTTGCTCTGCTTTTTGCAGATTATCACGCGCCGCATCAAGATTATTCCGGGACAGATATTCCAGCCCCAGTTGCAACCGCGTTTGTGCCGCTGCAGGATTAGCCTGCTTCGACGGCGAGTGCAAACACCCAGCCAGCAATCCAATACCTGCGACTAATGCCGCACGCTTTCCCGGCAACATCCGTTTCATCCCTGATACTCCTTGCAGCCATCCTGGCTCGTCACCGCTGTGACATGTTAACGCAATCGATGACTTGCCACAGCCTGTCATCAACCAACAACGGTACGAAGCCGTCGCCGGGTCTTCAATGACCCCACCGTATGATAAGCCCCGAAAACGTATTTATCACCTGCTTTCCTCAGAAAGCAGGTTGATTTGACATCATTTTCAGACGGTTTTTACCGCAATCGTGTCGCGTTCCATCTTTTTCTTCAACGTGCGCTTGGTGCGATCCACCACTTCTCCCGCCAACTGGCCGCACGCCGCATCGATATCATCACCGCGAGTTTTACGCACGATAGTCGTAAAACCATACTCCATCAACACCTTGGAGAAGCGGTCAACCCGGCTGTTGGAACTGCGGCCATAAGGCGCGCCGGGGAACGGGTTCCAGGGGATCAGGTTTATCTTGCACGGCGTGTCTTTCAGGCACTCCGCCAACTGATGCGCATGCTCGGTGCCGTCGTTGATGTGATCTAGCATCACGTATTCCACCGTCACACGCCCCTGATTCGCGTTGGATTTGTCCAGATAGCGTCGTACCGCCGCCAGGAAAGTCTCGATATCATACTTTTTATTAATCGGCATGATTTCGTTACGAATTTCATCCGTTGGCGCATGCAGGGAAATCGCCAGCGCCACGTCAATCATATCGCCCAGTTTATCCAGCGCAGGGACAACCCCAGACGTTGACAACGTCACCCGACGTTTAGACAAACCGAAACCAAAATCATCCAGCATGATTTCCATCGCCGGCACCACATTGGTCAGGTTCAGTAACGGTTCACCCATCCCCATCATCACCACGTTGGTGATAGGACGCTGACCTGTTACTTTGGCAGCACCGATAATTTTCGCCGCACGCCATACCTGCCCGATAATTTCAGATACGCGCAGGTTGCGGTTAAACCCCTGCTGCGCGGTAGAGCAGAATTTGCACTCTAGCGCACACCCCACCTGTGAGGACACACACAGCGTGGCGCGGTCATCTTCTGGGATGTACACCGTCTCCACACGCTGGCCGTCAACCAGAATCGCCCACTTGATGGTGCCGTCAGAAGAGCGCTGCTCGTCCACGACTTCCGGTGCCCGAATTTCCGCGATCGCCTGCAGCTTGCCGCGCAGAACCTTATTAATATCGGTCATCTGGTTAAAATCATCACAGCAGTAATGATACATCCATTTCATGACCTGATCGGCACGGAACGGTTTTTCACCCAGCTGTGCAAAAAAGGCGCGCATTTGCTGGCGATTGAAATCCAACAGGTTGATTTTTTCATTGCTGCTGGCGGCGACGGCGATAGCGTCGGATACAGCAACGGCGGAAGATACGGTTTGCTCAGACATAAATTGACTCATGGCCTCGTTGTTACACGTTATGGCGCGAAAGGGAAACGAATAAAGAAACGCCCTGGTTAAGCGCGTGCTCACCCAGGGCGCGGCATTGTACAAATTTTATAACACCCGCGCTACCTCAGCCTGATTATTTAACCGGGAAGCGCGTGTCTGGCCGGCTATAGCGGTTAGCTACGCGGGAAGATTTCGTCAGCGCTGAAGAAATAAGCGATTTCACGCTCGGCAGATTCCACAGAATCTGAACCGTGTACCGCATTCGCGGTGAAGCTGTCAGCATAGTCAGCACGCAGGGTACCCGCCAGCGCGTTGGCCGGGTTAGTAGCACCCATGATATCGCGGTTACGCTGTACCGCGTTTTCCGCCTGCAACACCTGCACCATGATCGGGCCGGAAGTCATAAAATCTACCAAGCCGTCAAAGAACGGTTTACCTTTATGCTCAGCGTAGAACCCTTCTGCCTGTTCGCGGCTCAGGTGCAGCATTTTAGAGGCAATAATGGTGAAACCCGCGCTTTCGAAACGGGCATAAATCGCGCCGATCGCGTTTTTGGCAACTGCGTTTGGTTTGATAATAGAGAAGGTACGTTCTACCGTCATAGTGGCCTCATCCAATAACATGTCATAACAGCTGGTTAGATAAAATTATAATACCAGCCCGTGTAAAGTGGCGCCGATTATAGAGGCACTGTCATGACTTTCCCATCAGGAAAATAACATTTTCGTAAAAAAAATTTAGCCTCTTCGTCGGTATGCTACCTGCACGGTGATAACAAATCTGGCCCAGGCCATGCCGCTGTATCAGACACCTTGCTCAGCACAGAAATATTACTGACAATGCCATCAATTGACACATGCAGGATCGGTGAACCGATCCATAGGGGGAGGTTTTATGTCTACATCTGCCGCCGGGCTGTTTGTTAGTGCATCCTGGCTGAATACGCATCGCCACGATGCGGATATCGCCCTGATTGACGCTCGCATGTTGCCGCCAGGCAACGATACACGCGATATCGCCGCCGAATACCGTGCAGAACATGTGCCGGGCGCGGTGTTTTTCGATATCGAGTCCCTTTCAGACCACCAGACCTCACTGCCGCACATGATGCCAGACATCGCGACCTTTGCTGACGCTCTGGGCAAGCTGGGGCTGAGCGAGCAACAGCATCTGGTGATTTACGATGAAGGCAACCTGTTTTCCGCGCCACGGGCCTGGTGGATGCTGCGACTGGCGGGCGCGCCACGCATATCCATTCTCAGTGGCGGTCTGGCTGGCTGGAAACAGCAGGGCTTCGCGCTGGAACAAGGGAACGCGTCGCCCGTTGCCAACGTATTCCATGCCCCAATGCCAACCGCAGGCGCTATCCGCTCGCTTGCTGAGGTGCTGGAGCTTTGCCACACAGGTAATGAACAAATCGTTGATGCTCGCCCTGCGCCGCGCTTTCTCGGTCAAATGGATGAACCCCGGCCAGGGTTACGCCGTGGACATATTCCTGGCAGTTTCAACGTTCCCTGGAACCTGCTGGTTGACCAGGGCGCGCTAAAACCGGCTGATGAACTGGCTGCCATCTTTCATCAGGCTGGTGTCGACATCCAGCGTCCGATTGTCGCCAGTTGCGGCTCCGGTGTGACGGCATCGGTCGTGTTGCTGGCACTGTTTGTACTCAATGCGCCGCACATTTCGCTCTACGACGGTTCATGGAGTGAATGGGGTGCACGCGATGACGTGCCGGTCGTTACCGGCTAGCGAAGATACCCTTCTAAACAGATATTCGATGCATAAAAAAACGGCACAGGCCCTGTCAGCCTGTGCCGTTTTTATGTGCGCGGCGTTTACTGCAAAGCCGCTATCACGGCGTTCCCGCTAGGCGTTCCCGCTAGGCCTGCACGCCATTTTTGAATTCGCGCAGGAAGCTGCCCCATTTGCGCTCGTAAAACGGCGTCGTGTGGCGAATCAGGAAATGACTGATACCGGGTTCTTCATTGTTCACCAGACAAATATCGATCGGACGGTCATCTGGCTGCGTATCCGTAGCCACCGAACCAGCAGCCTGAATCAGCTCCTCCACCTCATCGCCATAGATATCCAGCCCAATCAGCAAATGCGGTTGTTCTTCATCAGGCTCCTGAATCTGCGCCAGAAACGCCCGTTTAACATTACGGTGTTTGCTGAACAATTGGGTCAGCGACTCAATCATCTGTGTTGGCATCTCTGCCGGAATGCCGATTTTCAGTTCGGTATCACCATCCAGAACATGCTGTTGCGCCAGACCATTACCCTCGGCGGACAACAGGTGCTCAATCTCCTGCGGCAGAAACTCTTTGCCATACGGTAACTTCGGGTTCAAAAACAGCGTGGCACCGCGGGTGATATCAAACAGCGTTCTGGCAGGTAACGCCAGAAATGCCTGCTCATCGGTCACCGCCAGTTGTAACGCTTCCAGCGAAGAAAAAAACGGAATCGCGGAATCGCCATCCGGTTTCTCCCAATGCTGCAATTGCAGCCCGCTATCTGCCGAGACAACATCACCAGATATTTCGTTTTCTTCGCTGTGGCCGAGCACATACACCGTGGCTTCCAGCAATTCGCTGAAAAACTCAGGGCGGTGCGCCGGTTCCGATGCGGCCAGCTTTAACACCTCTTCCAGCCGATTGTGGGGTGAAAACTCCATAACTCTCCTCAATGCTTAACATGAGCGGCAAGCACAGTAACGACAACAGGGAATCAATGTTCCCTGTTGTCGTCCTCACATGGCCTGAAGCAGGTTAACCCGCTTTATGCAGCAGAAAATCAGCCAGCGTACGTACGCCTAAACCGGTTGCACCAGCAGACCATTGATCCACCGCTGACTTACGGTAGGTGGCAGAACAGTCGATATGCAACCAGCCCTGCTGGTAGTTTTTCACAAAGTGAGACAGAAACGCCGCCGCGGTGCTGGCACCAGCGGTATGTGCCGCACCCGCCACATTATTCAGTTCAGCGAAGTTAGACGGTAAATGCTGGCGATGGAACTCTTCCAGCGGCAAACGCCAGAACGGCTCGTCTTCACGACGGGCACTCTCCATCAGCGAATCAATCATCGCATCGTCGAAACTAAACAGCGCGTGGTAGTCATTCCCCAACGCCGTCTTCGCCGCACCGGTCAGGGTCGCGCAATCCACAATCCACTGCGGATTCTGCTCAGACGCATCAATCAGCCCATCGGCCAGGACCAGACGCCCTTCCGCATCGGTGTTCATGACTTCGACGGTTTTACCATTACGATAGCGAATGATGTCACCCAGACGGAATGCGTTGCCGCTGACCATGTTATCTGCGCAACACAGATACAGTTTCACACGCTGTTGCAGCCCACGCGCCGCCGCCAGTGCCAGCGCGCCGGTTACCAGCGCCGCACCGCCCATATCCGACTTCATGGAATCCATGAAGCTGCTACCTTTCAGGCTGTAACCGCCGCTATCAAAGGTGATACCTTTACCGACCAGACAGGCCAGCACTGGCGCGTCTGCGTTGCCAGTCGGGTTGTAATCCAGCGCCAGCAATACCGGCGAACGTTCTGAACCGCGGCCGACGGTGTGCAAGCCGGCATAGTTTTGCTCGCGCAGATCTTCGCCTTTGGTAATACGATAAGAGATAGCATCGCCCGCCACGCTGCACAGCAGATCGATAGCACGGGTAGCCAGTTGCTCCGGTGCCAGATCTTCCGCTGGCAGGTTGATGGTATCACGCACCCAGTCAACGATTTTCAGACGGCGTTCCAGCTCCTGCTGTTGCGCTTCGGGCAACGAGGCCCACTCCACCGTACGTTTGCCCTTCGGCCCACGGTATCCCTGCCAGAACGCCCAACTGCTTTCCAGATCCCAACCATCGCCAGCCAGTTTGACGTGTTTGATGCCCTGCCCATCAATTTTACGGGCAGCTCGCTGAATTATCGTCTGCGGCTTGCTGCCGGACAGATGAATGGTAAATCCCTGCTCATTGGCAGTTAACGAGGCTTTCTCACCCCAGCGTGAATCTGCTGGCTGATGGGAAAGGGTAATCAGCATCGCTTCAGTTGTCATACATCTACTCCAAATTGGCTCTAATTGGGCCTTGCTCTTGTTAGCCCACTCTCGCCATGATGAAAAAAGAGAAAACGGGCCACCGCAAGGTAGCCCGTTGACTAATTTAGTTATTCGGCTTCATCCAGCCACACGAGCAGGATAGCTTCCAGAATTTTTTCGTTTGACGCATCAGGTTCGTCGTCAAACTCATCCAATTCGCAAATCCAGCGGTGTAGATCGGTAAAACGCACAGTTTTTGGGTCAGTATCTGGATACAAGTCGTACAACGCTTCGCCGATTTCACGGCTATCGGTCCATTTTAGTCCCATGAATTACCCCATCAGTGTTCGCGTGCATGGTTAATGGTATAACGCGGAATTTCTACCACCAGATCTTCATCAGTGATACGTGCCTGGCATCCCAGGCGGCTTTCCGGTTCCAGTCCCCAGGCTTTGTCCAGCATGTCATCTTCGTCTTCGGTACTTTCCGGCAACGAATCAAATCCTTCACGAACAATGCAGTGACAGGTAGTACAAGCGCAGGATTTCTCGCAGGCATGCTCTATCTCGATACCATTACGCAATGCCACGTCCAGAATGGTTTCACCACTGTTCGCTTCTAAAACCGCCCCTTCCGGACACAAATCCTGATGCGGCAGAAAAACAATCTTGGGCATGTTATACCTCGTCCACGGAATGGCCCGCCAGCGCACGGCGAATAGATTCATCCATCCGGCGAGCTGCGAATTCCTGGGTTTGTTGATCTAATTTTTTAATCGCGGCCTCAATCGCTGAGGCATCGTTTTCCTGTGCAGCCTGCTGCAAATGAAGACTGGCAGCGTCTATCGCCGCACGCTCTTGCGGGGTGAGCAACGCGGCATCTGCCGCCAGCGCGCTGTTGAGACTTTCGAGCACGCGTGTGGCCTCCACCCGCTGTTCTGCCAGCCTGCGCGCGCTAATATCACTCTGCACGTTCTGCATAGAATCGGTAATCATGGTGGCGATTTCATCATCGCTCAAACCATAAGATGGCTTCACCTGAATCGAGGCTTCCACCCCGGTGGATTTCTCCATCGCGGTAACGCTCAGCAACCCGTCGGCGTCCACCTGGAACGTGACCCGGATATGCGCGCCGCCTGCGGGCATGGCTGGGATACCGCGCAACGTAAAGCGTCCAAGCGAACGGCAATCCTGCACCAGCTCGCGTTCACCCTGCAACACGTGAATCATCATCGCGGTCTGGCCATCTTTGAAGGTGGTGAATTCCTGCGCGCGCGCTACCGGAATCGTGGTATTACGCGGAATCACTTTTTCGACCAGTCCCCCCATGGTTTCCAGCCCCAGGGACAACGGGATCACATCCAGCAACAGCATTTCACTGTCAGGCTTGTTACCGACCAGAATATCCGCCTGGATAGCCGCGCCAATAGCCACCACTTTATCCGGGTCGATAGAGGTCAACGGCGTACGACCAAAGAATTCGCCCACCTGCTCACGTACCAGCGGGACGCGGGTGGAACCACCAACCATGACGACTTCTTTCACATCATCGACATCAACACCCGCGTCTTTGAGCGAGCGACGACAAGACAACAACGTGCGTTTCACCAGCGGTGCAATCAACTCATTGAACTGTTCACGGGTAATATCACCTTGCCAGCCCGCGACCGATACCGGCACAGATTGCGACTCACTCAGGGCGATCTTAGTCTGCACCGCCGTATTAAGCAGCGCCTGTTGCAATTGATGATCATCACGCACGACGATACCGGCCTGTTCGCGAATCCACTCAACCAGCAGGTGGTCAAAATCATCCCCACCCAAGGCCGAGTCGCCGCCAGTCGCCAGCACTTCAAATACCCCACGGCTAAGACGCAGAATAGAGATATCAAAGGTACCACCGCCCAGATCATATACGGCAATCACGCCTTCCTGACCGGAATCCAGACCATAGGCTATCGCCGCCGCCGTGGGTTCATTAAGCAGGCGCAGCACGTGCAGACCCGCCAGACGGGCAGCGTCTTTGGTGCCCTGACGCTGGGCGTCATCAAAATAAGCCGGCACAGTAATCACCACACCGTCAGGTAACCCATTGAGCGCTTCCTCAGCACGGCGGGTCAGCGCAGACAGAATGTCGGCCGATATCTGAATCGGATTGCGTGGGCCACCAGTGGTTTGCAACACCGGCAGGCCATTTTCGCTGGCAGTAAACTGATAAGGCAGATGAGGGTAACGCTGCTGGATGTCAGCAAGTGACCGTCCCATTAAGCGCTTGACGGAGCTGACGGTGTTAACCGGGTCAATGGCCGCCTGCTGGCGAGCCTCCCAACCAACGGTGTGCCCGTCAGCGTCATAATGCACAACAGACGGTAATAGATGACGCCCGTTATGGTCAGGCAGTGTCTGTGCCTCACCGCTACGAACGGTGGCAACCAGAGAGTGGGTGGTTCCCAGATCAATGCCAACAGCCAAACGGTGCTGATGCGGCGCTGCACTCAGTCCTGGCTCGCTGATTTGTAATAAGGCCATATTGAGCTTCCATCAATTGGCGGGCGGGCAAACCTGACATCAGGCCATGGTTGCCCTACCGGATTGAATGTGACTTATCGTTCCAGCAATTGTTCTTCGAGTTGTTCGACCTGCTGCCGGAGTCGATCAAAAAAGCGTAGTTTACGCACGGTATCCGCTGCATCCGACCAGGATTCTGCATCCAGCTCGCCCACCATTTGCTCGCTACGCTGGCGGATCATCCCTTGCAGACGCTGTGCAAATGTTGCCAGCGCACTTTCCGCATCCGGTCGGCGTTCAATCTCATCGAGCTCTTCACGCAACTCCATCTGCTCCATCAGGAATGCAGTATCATGGAGCGTATGCTGTTCGCTGCTCAAATCGAAGCCGTGCAAAGATAGCATATACTCGGCGCGCTTCAGTGGATGCTTTAGCGCCTGATAGGCATTATTGATGGTGGCCGCCTGTTGTAACGCCATCATACGGTCGCGTTCCGGGCTGGCGGCAAAGCGGTCAGGATGAAACTGGCGCTGCAGTTCCTGAAACCGGGAAGCAAGCAGGCTGCCATCCACCTTATAGCGAATCGGCAGCCCGAATAAAGCAAAGTAATCCATAGTGTGCTCTGAGTTCGCAGACAATTCATGCACGCCCGCCGTGCTCTGTGCCGAAGCACACCACACGGCGGGAGCCAGTCAACAGACCGGCCAGCGGTCAGACATTAAAGCTTTCGCCGCAACCGCATTCGCTGGAAACGTTAGGGTTATTGAACTTGAAACCTTCGTTCAGCCCTTCCTTGACGAAATCCAACTCGGTGCCGTCAAGGTAGACCAGGCTTTTACCGTCAATAATGACCTTCACGCCCTTGTCTTCAAACACCACATCATCGGTGTTCAGTTCGTCAACAAATTCCAGCACATACGCCATACCGGAGCAACCGGAAGTTCTCACCCCCAGACGCAAACCGATACCTTTGCCACGGTTAGCCATAAAAGCATTAACACGTTGTGCAGCACTGTCGCTCAGGGAAATCGACATAGCAAACCTCTAATTCATCTGCCTGTTATTTGTCGCTACGTTTGCTCTTGTAATCGGCGATGGCGGCTTTGATAGCGTCTTCAGCCAGAATAGAGCAGTGAATTTTCACCGGCGGCAATTCCAGTTCTTCGGCGATTTGGGTGTTCTTGATCGATTCGGCTTCCGTCAGACTTTTGCCTTTCACCCACTCGGTGACCAGCGAGCTGGAGGCGATGGCGGAACCACAACCGTAGGTTTTAAAGCGGGCATCTTCGATAATCCCCTGCTCGTTGACCTTGATTTGCAGTTTCATCACGTCACCACAGGCCGGTGCGCCTACCATACCGCTGCCGATGCTCGGATCAGAAGAATCGAACGAGCCGACATTGCGCGGATTTTCATAGTGATCAATTACTTTTTCGCTGTAAGCCATAATATACGTCCTGATTCCTGCGAATTAATGGTGCGCCCATTCGATGCTGCTGATATCCACGCCTTGCTTGAACATGTCCCACAACGGAGACAGGTCACGCAGACGGCCGATGGATTTACGAACCAGATCGATGGTGTAGTCAATTTCTTCTTCGGTCGTGAAGCGACCCAGAGAGAAGCGGATGGAACTGTGCGCCAGTTCATCGTTCATCCCCAGTGCACGCAGCACATAAGAAGGCTCCAGGCTGGCAGAGGTACAAGCCGAACCGGAAGACACCGCCAGATCCTTCAGCGCCATGATCAGCGACTCACCTTCCACATAGTTGAAGCTGACGTTCAGGATATTCGGAGCGCCCTGCGTCAAATCGCCGTTCAGGTACACTTCTTCGATATCGTTGATGCCGTTCCACAGGCGATCGCGCAGAGTACGCAGGCGAATAGCCTCTTCAGCCATTTCTTCTTTCGCGATGCGATAGGCTTCACCCAGGCCGACAATCTGATGGACTGGCAGGGTACCGGAACGCATGCCACGCTCATGGCCGCCGCCATGCATCTGCGCTTCGATACGCACACGCGGTTTACGACGCACATACAGCGCGCCAATCCCTTTAGGGCCGTAAATCTTGTGACCGGAGAAAGACATCAGGTCAACTTTCAGCTGGCTGAGATCAATCGGCAGTTTGCCTACGCTTTGGGTCGCGTCAACATGGAAAATGATGCCGCGGCTGCGACACATTTCGCCGATGGTCGCGATGTCCTGCACCACGCCGATTTCGTTATTCACATGCATGATCGACACAACAATGGTGTCATCACGCATAGCCGCTTCCAGCTCTTTCAAATCAATGATGCCGTTGCGTTGCGGTGCCAGGTAAGTCACTTCAAACCCTTCGCGTTCAAGCTGACGGCAGGTATCCAGCACGGCTTTATGTTCGGTCTTGCTGGTGATGATGTGCTTGCCTTTTTTCTGGTAGAAATTCGCCGCACCTTTGATAGCCAGATTGTCGGATTCGGTAGCGCCAGAAGTGAAAACGATCTCGCGCGGGTCCGCACCAACCAGTTCAGCCACCTGATTACGGGCGATATCTACCGCCTCTTCCGCCTGCCAACCAAAACGGTGAGAGCGTGAGGCCGGGTTGCCGAACGTACCGTCCAGCGTCAGAAACTGCATCATTTTTTCGGCTACACGCGGATCGACCGGCGTAGTAGCGGAATAATCCAGATAAATCGGTAACTTCATTGCTCTTAAACTCCGTACATCACTTCAAAACGTTCAAGGCGTTTCGTTCTTTTTTCTTTCAGGCACGCAAGTTGACGTTGATAGTTTCTTGTATGCGTCCGTTAGCGGTACGACGCACGTCAGCATCCTGACGATCCGCGACGTCCAGAATTTCTTTGTTATTGACCAATTCATCCAGGGTGATGTTATTGAGAAACTCGCTGATGCGGTCACTCAAATCACGCCACAGCGTGTGGGTCAGACAGCGATCGCCGCCCTGACACCCTTCTTTCCCCTGGCAGCGGGTGGCATCCACAGATTCATCCACCGCCGAGATGACCGAGCCGACAGCGATTTCGGCGGAGTCTTTCCCCAACAGATAACCACCACCTGGACCACGCACGCTGGCGACCAGCCCATGCTTACGCAGGCGAGAGAACAGCTGTTCCAGATAAGAAAGCGAAATACCCTGACGCTCGGAGATATCCGCCAGCGGAACCGGGCCTTCCTTTGAATGCAGCGCCACATCAAGCATGGCGGTAACGGCGTAGCGGCCTTTAGATGTCAGTCTCATGTTAGTGGTATCCGTAAGATAAACATGTATTATTAAGACAAGTATTACGAGTCAAGTATACATAGCACAGTCATAAGTCTGACATTCCCGAGTGTTTCAGTCAACTATTTAACCAAGTAAATAACTCAACTATTACCCCGGCACAGCACGTATTCCCAATAACCGCTCTCAAACCGCTCTTATTCAATGATTATTCTGCGACGGATCCGATGGCGTCGTTTTAGTGATGGCACTCAGAATGCCGCGCAGAATGTTGAGCTCCTGCGTTTCAGGACGAGCACGGGTAAACAACCGGCGCAACTTGTTCATCACCTGTCCCTGATGCGACTGACGGATGAAACCGGTATGCAGCAAGGTATCTTCCAGGTGCTGATAAAAACGCTCCAGATCATCCACCAGCGGATAGGGGCTCTCTTCGTGTGCCACTTCGCCCTGTTGCTGGTGGTCCAGCCAGGCGACGCGCACCTCATAAGACAGGATCTGTACAGCCATCGCCAGGTTGAGCGAGCTGTATTCAGGATTAGCGGGGATCGCCACATGATAGTGGCATTTCTGCAGTTCCTCATTCGTCAGCCCTACGCGTTCGCGACCGAACACGATAGCCACCGGTGCGTGCTGCGCTTCCTGAATACTGCGCACACCGCATTCGCGTGGCTCCAGCATCGGCCAGGGTAACGTGCGGGAACGGGCGCTGGTACCCACTACCAGACCGCATCCTTCAAGCGCCTGATCGAGAGTATCAACAATAGTAGCGTTGCCAATGACATCACTGGCGCCAGCAGACAAGGAGATTGCCTGCGAATCGGGTTTGACCAGCGGATTAACCAGCCAAAGATTAGTCAGGCCCATGGTTTTCATCGCCCTGGCCGTTGACCCCATATTGCCGGTATGCGACGTCTCCACCAGCACAATGCGTATATTCTGTAACATGCGGACTCTGTCATACGAAACGGAAAACTGGCGTATGTTAACACAAACTTCTCTGTTTTCTCTTTCTCCTGCTATCTGCTATACTTCGCGCCGCTTTCTGTTCTTTAACATTCTTGTGGACGATACCATGCATCCGATGCTTAACATCGCCGTGCGCGCAGCGCGCAAAGGCGGCAACTTGATCGCAAAAAACTATGAAACACCTGACGCCGTTGAGGCCAGCCAGAAAGGCAGTAACGATTTTGTCACTAACGTTGATCGCGATGCAGAGCGCCTGATTATCGAGGTAATCCGTAAAGCCTACCCGCAGCACACCATCATTAGTGAAGAGTGCGGTGAAATGGTGGGTGAAGATCAGGACGTGCAATGGGTTATCGATCCCCTGGATGGCACGACCAATTTCATCAAACGTCTCCCCCATTTTGCTGTTTCCATCGCCGTTCGCGTCAAAGGCCGCACCGAAGTCGCGGTTGTCTACGATCCAATGCGTAATGAACTGTTTACCGCCACCCGTGGTCAGGGCACGCAGTTAAACGGTTATCGCCTGCGCGGCAGCAACGCCCGCGATCTGGACGGCACTATTCTTGCTACCGGATTCCCGTTCAAACACAAACAGCACAGCGCCAGCTATCTGCGTGTACTGGAAGCCCTGTTCAGCCAGTGCGCCGACTTCCGCCGTACCGGTTCCGCCGCGCTTGATCTGGCCTATGTGGCAGCAGGTCGCGTAGATGGCTTCTTTGAGATCGGCCTGAAACCCTGGGATTTCGCTGGCGGCGAACTGCTGGTACGTGAAGCTGGCGGCATCGTGACCGACTTCGTTGGCGGCCATAACTACCTCGCTTCCGGTAACATCGTTGCGGGTAACCCGCGAGTTGTGAAATCTTTGCTGTCCACCATCCGCGACCAGTTAAGCGACGCACTTAAGCGCTAACCCTTCCCGTGGGCATGTCATCAGCCATGCCCACGCTATGATTTTTCTCTGTTATTTTTCTTTACAACTCAGCCCTATTGAGTGAGAGTTTAACCTTATATGATAATAATTATTAAACTCATTCATTTCCTATTCACTCGATTCAGAATTGACCTATCACACAGCGGTTAATGACAGGATAAGTTATGTTAAAGAAATCATGGCGTTCTCTTCTTTTGGCTACCACACTGACCACATCTTTCGCCAGCTTAGCCACCCAGTATCCCCTCACCGTGACCGATATCGATGGACAGCACGTCACCATCAACCAGGAACCGCAGCGCATTGTCTTGCAGGACGGCCGCGACATCATGTCGATGGCGTTGTTAGATCGCGATAATCCATTCCACCGACTGGTTGCCTGGAACAATCTGCCTAAGAAACAAGACACCGCTACCTGGGATCTGTTGAAGGGAAAATGGCCACAGTCTGAAGGCATCCTCGACATGGGGTTCAGCGACAAAGGCGATGTGGAGCTGGAAAGCATTCTGGCTAAAAAACCAGACTTGATGATCGCCCAACTGCGCGCCAAACCAGCGCTGGTGGAAAATGGCGTCATCAGCAAACTGAACGCGCTGCACATTCCGCTGGTGTTTGTGGACTATGAAATCAACCCGGCTCAAAACACCGCTCCCAGCGTTGACTTACTTGGCAAGGTGTTAAACCGTGAAGAAAACGCCAAAGCCTATACTGATTTTTATCGTCAGCACTTTAACGATATTCAGAAAGTGACAGCCGGTATCACCCCCAAACCCACCGTCTTTATCGAACCTATCGCTGGCAACTCTGACGCGTGCTGCTTTACTCACGGCCACAATGGCTGGGGTGGCTTGCTGGAAGCCATTGGCGCGAAGAATATCGGCTCTGGTTTGCTGCCGGGAGCATCGGGTTTTGTCTCACTGGAAAAAGTGATCAGCGAAAAACCGGATACCTACATCATGACCGGTTCCAAACGTGGTAACGGTACCAGCAAAATTCTGCCATTTGGCTATGGTGCCAGCGACAGCGATATCCAGGAAAAAGCCAAAGCACTGCTGAGCCGTACCGGTATTGACCAGGTTCCTGCGATTAAAGCAGGTCAGGTCTATGGGGTTTACCACCACTTCTATAACCATCCGTACAACATCGTTGGTATGGAATATCTGGCCAAAGCGGTGTACCCGAAGCAGTTCAGCAATCTGAACCCGGACGAGACCTATCACTACATCGTTCGCCATTTCACTACCTTACCTGACGACAATTTTGTGTTTGCCCGTAAACTGGCTAATTAACCCATGAGTGTAACCACCGAATCCTCCATCAGCCGTGTCAGCACGGCTGAAAACAGCGCGATAGTTCATTACAACGCCGTCATCCGCCATCGACTGGTGATCATGGCGGTGATGGCGGTCGCGATTGTGGCCTCCCTGCTGCTGGACTTTATGCTCGGCCCTTCCGGCCTGCCGCTGGATGTGCTGTGGCAGACACTGACCGACCCGGCTAACGCCGATGCCGGTAGCCGGGTCATCGTCTGGGACATCCGTCTGCCCTACGCCTTAATGGCGGTGGTGGTCGGTTTGGCGCTGGGGCTGGCCGGTGCAGAAATGCAAACCATTTTGAATAACCCGCTAGCCAGCCCATTCACGTTGGGTGTTTCGTCGGCGGCGGCATTTGGCGCGGCGCTGGCAATCGTACTGGGGATTGGTATTCCCGGCGTTCCAGCGCAATGGTTCATTTCGGCTAACGCCTTCCTGTTCGCGCTACTGGCGGCTCTGTTGTTGGATGGTATTACCCGCTGGACGAAGGTGGCGACCTCTGGCGTGGTGTTATTCGGTATAGCACTGGTGTTTACGTTTAATGCGCTGGTCTCCGTTTTGCAGTTCGTCGCCAACGAAGATACGCTGCAAGGACTGGTGTTTTGGACGATGGGTAGTCTGGCCCGCTCCTCCTGGGAGAAACTCGGTATTCTGCTGGCTGTTCTGGCTGTGGTGATGCCGCTGTCCATGATGAGCTCATGGAAGTTGACCGCACTGCGCTTAGGTGAAGATCGCGCCATCAGCTTTGGTATCAACGTACGCCGTTTGCGTCTGACGACGTTGCTGCGCATCAGTTTACTGTCGGCTCTATCGGTCGCGTTCGTCGGGCCGATTGGTTTTATCGGCCTGGTCGCCCCGCACATCGCCCGTATGATTTTCGGCGAAGACCACCGCTTTTATCTACCGGCCAGTGCCCTGACGGGTGCGTTGGTGTTGTCGCTAGCGTCAGTCGCGTCCAAAAACCTGCTGCCCGGCGTCATTATTCCGGTTGGGATTGTCACCTCGCTGGTAGGGGTTCCTTTCTTCCTGAGTATTATTCTGCGTAACCGGGGGAACGTATGAGTCACAATGGGTTGTCGATTTCGCGTTTTTCTGCCGGTTACACCAAACGAAACATCATTAACGACCTGTCGGTGCCACTCCTGCCACGCGGTAAGATCACGGTATTGCTCGGGCCAAATGGTAGCGGTAAATCGACACTGCTGCGCGCGTTGGCCGGTTTAGGGCAGGCACAAGGCGACCTGTTACTGGATGACGTCAACCTGATGCAGTTACCTTTCGCCAAACGGGCGGAAAAAGTGGTGTATCTGCCGCAATCATTGCCCGCAGGCGTACATCTCCATGTACTGGAATCGATTATCGTCGCTCAGCGTGCATCCGGTGGACTGCATCACAGCAGTAACGAAGATGAAGTGCTGGCGCTGCTCAGGCAACTGGGTATTTCGCATCTGGCAATGAGCTATCTGGATCAACTCTCTGGTGGTCAGAAACAGCTGGTCGGGCTGGCACAATCGCTGATCCGCCAGCCTTCACTGCTATTGCTTGATGAACCACTCAGTGCATTGGATCTCAATTACCAGTATCACGTCATGGACCTGGTCCGCCAGGAAACCCGTAAGCGTAATATTGTGACGGTAGTAGTCGTGCACGACATTAATATTGCGCTGCGTCACGGCGACCATGTGTTGATGCTCAAAGACGGCAAACTGATCGCAGACGGCGAACCCGCTAACGTGATCAGTGAAGACAGTCTGGCTCAGGTGTATGGCGTGCGTGGCCGCATTGAACGCTGCTCGCGCGGTATTCCACAAGTGATGATCGACGGGCTGGTCACTGAACCACGGCTGTAGCATTCCCGCTACGAACCCGCTACCCCGTCTAATAAGCACTGAAAAAAGCCCCGAACAGTTACTGGTTCGGGGCTTTTTTATTGAGCGGTCAGCCGCCCGATGAAGGCAGCAGTCGTCTGTCAGGACTTCGCCGGTAGCGTCACCCAATAACCTGGCTGATACGGCAGCGGCAGGAATTTCTCATGGAAGGTGCGGAAAGTCGCATCGGGATCGATATCTTTAAATAAATCCGGATGCAGCCACTTCGCTATCACCTGAATCGCGACAAACTGATACGGGCTGTCATAAAACTGATGCCAGATGGCATGCGCCTTACCGTTGGTGGCAACTGGCAGGGTTTTAAACGCAGGGCGCTCCATCAGTTTCTGCAAACGCTGCAACGCCTGCGACTTGTCAGCTCCGGGGCCAACACCGACCCAACCGTTGGCGGTATTGTAGTTTTTCCAGTTAGCACCGGTGACGATCACCACATCCGGGCGCGCGCTGATGATCTGCTCTGGGTTTAGCGTACCGAATGTACCTGGGATAATACCTTTAGCGATATTCACGCCACCGGCGGCTTCCACCATTTTCCCGAAGTTCTCATTGCCGAATGACATGCAGCACTCTTCGTCATAACCGCCTGCGCGATCGATCATAACTTTCGGACGTGGCCCCTGATACTGTTTGAGGCGTTCGGTCACGACATCAATCTGCTGGCGACGGAACTGGATAATGGCCTCAGCACGCTCTGGTTTACCCAGCAGTTGCCCCATGATGCGAATACTTTTCTCTGCGTTTTCAAACGGCTTTTCCCGAAAGTCGATAAAGACCACCGGGATGCCCAACCCGCCGAGTTTTTCAATCAACTTAGCCTCATCGGTCGCCGCTTTCGCTTCCAGATTCATCAGCACCAGATCCGGCTTCAGATTCACGGCTTGTTCTACGTTGAACGTACCGTCTTTGGCACCGCCGAAGGTCGGTAACTGTTTAATCTGTGGATACTTCTTCTCATAAGCCAGATAACCATCGTAGTCTGCTTTCGGCAAGTCATCCCGCCAGCCGACCACACGCTGGAACGGGGCCTCGGTATCAAAAGCCGCCAGCAGATAAATCTGCCGCCCCTCCCCCAAAATCACCCGTTTGACTTCAGATTTGATCTCAACGGTTCTGCCGCTGACATCTTCAATCATTATCGGTGCCGCCCTGACGGCCGACGCCAACCCCAATACCATGCCAACAGCACACAACCACTTTTTCATTCTGCTATTCCCTGATCACCCAATTAATAATAAGACTGATTATCATTCAATGAGATAATAAAGTTGCCTCGGTTTGGGAGCAATATTTTTCACAGGAAAAGAACAGGATAAGTAACTATGTGGACAGAAAATGAACAGAGGATACAGACAGGCAGACGACATAGAGCGATGTTAACGCCCCCTTCTGCTTTACAAAATAGCAGTGCGTCTAACGCACAGAATGTTAGGAAACTGAGCGTTAGAGAACTGCTATTTGGAAAACTGTGGGACAGATGGCGATGCGAAGGGAGATAACGGTACTTACCCCATCAATGGCCGAATGCCGCCCATAACATCGGGTTGGCTGGTGAGATAAAGCACAATACCGGCAAAGGTCAGCATCATGCCACCGGCTAGCGATAAGGCCGACCAGAGAAAGGGTTGCCAGCGGGAAGGTGTCCCATCACGGCTTAAACGCTCCAGTTGACGACGGCAGAACAATACCGCCACGCCTAAGAGCGAAACTGTCAGCGCCGTTCCCAACGCCATGGTCAACGCAGAGATCACACCCCAGACAAACACATCCAGCACTTTGGCGAATAACAGCACCAGGATCGCACCGGAACACGGGCGCATTCCCATCGCCAGCACAACCATCAGACGGGTTCGCCAGCCGTCACTGTGGTTTAACGCGTCTGCCGACGGCACATGTTGATGACCACACCCGCACTGTGCGTCATGTTGATGGCGTATGGCTGGTGGTGCCAGCCGACTACCCGGCACGGGTGAACCAAGCGGCGTTAACGCGTGAATGCGTGGTTTAGGTCGGGGGAATAATACCGCCAGCAGGCGCCGCAGCGCACGCAGACACAGCCATCCCCCAAGCCCTGTCACTAGCACAAAGCTGAGTTTTTCCATCCAGAAACTGCTGATATGCAAAGTCCGGCTGGAAAGCTGCAACACCGCCAGTACGACGGTCACCAAAATAATCGCCACCAGCCCCTGTAACAACGCGGCCGTCAGGGTCAATTGCAGGCTGCTTTTCAGTCGGGACGGGTGCGTCGCCAGATAAGTGGCGATCACCACTTTGCCATGACCGGGACCAATAGCATGCAGCACACCGTATACCAGGCTAAACATCACCAGCGTCCAGCCAGCCTGTTGAGGTCTGGCATGCACCTGCTCCATCAAATCCGACATTTGTTGATGCAAAGACCGCTGCCACTCAACACTTTGCAGCAAGAGCGATGGCCACCAGACCCACGCCTGCCATACAGCAACCCCCAGTAGTAGCACAAACAACGCCAGCGGCCACCAGTGCAAATAATTAGGGGAAACTCGCGAGCGATTTACTGACATTGCAACGTCACCTGTTGAGCAAACTGTTTTCCCAAATCCATGTCCTGAGAGGGTTTCGCGTTTTTATCCAGCGACAACGCATAAGACTGCAGCGAGGCATCGGGTTTAGGTGTCATCAGCGTAGTTTTACAGCGTGCGGCCAGCGCCGCGCTAATCTGAATCGCTTTATCGTCTTTATACGACATATCCACGAAGTAGGAAGGATCGTAGGTGGAAATCAGTAACGGTGCCCCTGCCAGCGGTTGCGGGTGAGCCAATGGCAACACGAACTCCAGCACCGCCTTATTGCCCGCTCGGGAGAGATGATATTCCGTTGGCAGCGACAGGTATTTCACAGGCTTTCCGTTTCGATAAACATCGGTGAAGTAATGCTGCCCCAGCACATTCGCCATCACGCCTGCCGCCAGTTTTTTCCACACGTCGGAATCTTTCGCCGCGTTACCGGCATCATAGAGCAAATCAGCGGAAGTAATAGGATCCATCGTCCAGTTCATACGCAATCCGGTTATCAGGTCGTCTTTCCCCTCCACCGTCGTTTTCATGTCGATAAAACTGTGTGGATGGGCCAATGCCGGGCCGGATAACGCTAGCAGTGTCAATAACAGGCAGCTTACCCAACGGAATGAAAAGCCTAAATTGTTATAATGTAACATTGTTTATCCTGTCCGTTTCACCTGACACTGATGCCTATTCACTTAGCGAGAGCGAGTACTCACCTGAGGACGGAACATGAACACAGGCAACACCAGCACTGCCATTATCCAAAAGGTCCCACCTTGCAAATGCTCAAACAGGAACCCTGACACCACCGTCATCACCGCAACCGCGCCCCCTGTACCCAGCGCGGAGTACGCTGCCTGCAAGCGCAGTACGTCAGCATCGTGACGGGAAGAGATAAACCGCATCGCCGCCAGATGGCAAACTGTAAAGGTGCCGCAATGCAAAATCTGCATCACAATTAACCACGGCAGCGATACCGTCGCCCCCATCAGGCTCCAGCGTACCACGCTGCACAATGCAGACAATATCAGCAGCCCGGACGCACTCCAATGCCCAAACAGGCGTTTACTCAGTGCAAAAACCACGATTTCCGCGACCACGCCCAACGACCACAGATAGCCGATAACCGCCGCCGAATACCCTGCCTGCTGCCAGTAAATCACACTAAAGCCGTAGTAAGCGGCATGCGCGCCCTGCAACAAAGACACACACAATAAGAAACGCCAGACCGCAGACTCACGCAGCAAAACACGCCATGGCGTAGCGGCAGTGTGTGTCTGGTGACGTTTTACCGAAGCGGGCATCACATGCGGTCGTAACATCATCCCCAGCAGCATTGAGAGCAATCCCACCGCCAGGGTGACTAAAATCGCCTGATGTCCCCAGACGGCGACCAGTTGCCCGGTTACGGCAGAGCCTATCACAAACGCGATGGAGCCCCAGACGCGTACCCGGCCGTAATCCAGTGGAATCTGTTTTTGCCAGGTCGCCGCCAGCGCATCCGTCAGTGGAATCAAGGGTGCAAAAAATAGGTTAAACCCTGCCATGACCATCAGGAGCCAGAGCCAGGCGCTGCCCAACCAGAACCCGATGAATGTCAGCACCGACAGCAATGCCAACAATCTCAATACGCTAATCAACCGGGCAGGATCTTTCACCAGCGGTGTAATAAACAGACTGCCAATAAATCGGGCCACCAGCCCAGCGCCCAGCAGGATACCGATCGACTCAGCGGATAGCCCTTCGCCGTTGAGCCAGCCGCCCCAAAAAGGCAAAAAAATGCCATAGCTGAAGAAATAGGTGAAATAGCTGAGTGCCAGCCAATATGTGGATTGTAAAACCATGTTGTCTCCCCTCTACGGTCGGTTACTCTGTCAGAGAGCCGGAACAGACGCAACGGGAAGCAGAAAAACAAACGCCAGCCCTAAGGCTGGCGTTGGCAATCTACCCGACAAAGCCGGGCAGATCAGGCAGGATTATCAGGCGTAAACCGGGAAACGGCCGCAGATATCCAGCACTTTCTGTTTGACGCGCTCAATAACCGCTTCGTCATTGATATTGTCCAGCACATCGCAAATCCAGCCAGCCAGTTCACGGACTTCCGCTTCTTTGAAGCCGCGACGGGTTGCTGCCGGTGTACCGATACGGATACCAGAGGTCACGAACGGGCTCTTCGGATCGTTCGGCACGCTGTTTTTGTTGACGGTGATATTGGCACGACCCAGCGCAGCATCCGCCTCTTTACCGGTCAGATTCTTGCTGACCAGATCCAGCAGGAACAGGTGGTTGTCGGTACCGCCAGACACCACGTTGAAGCCGCGAGACAGGAACACTTCCACCATCGCTTTGGCATTTTTCGCAACCTGCTGCTGGTAGGTCTTGAACTCTGGCTCCATCGCTTCTTTCAGCGCTACCGCTTTACCCGCGATAACATGCATCAGCGGGCCGCCCTGTCCGCCCGGGAACACGGCGGAGTTCAGTTTCTTGTACAGGTCTTCGTCGCCGCCTTTCGCCAGGATCAGGCCACCACGCGGGCCCGCCAGGGTTTTGTGCGTCGTAGTCGTCACGATGTGCGCATGCGGAACCGGGTTCGGGTAAACACCCGCCGCAACCAGGCCCGCGACGTGCGCCATATCGACGAACAGATAAGCGCCGATGCTGTCAGCGATTTCGCGCATTTTCGCCCAGTCCACGATACCGGAGTAGGCGGAGAAACCACCCACGATCATCTTCGGCTTGTGTGTGCGAGCCAGTTCAGCCATTTCGTCGTAGTTGATCTTGCCGCTGTCATCAATGCCGTAAGGCACGACGTTATACAGCTTACCGGACAGGTTAACCGGAGAGCCGTGAGTCAGGTGGCCACCGTGCGCCAGGTTCATACCCAGAATGGTATCGCCCGGTTGCAGTAATGCGGTGTAGACAGCAAAGTTAGCCTGAGAACCTGAGTGCGGCTGAACGTTGGCATAATCAGCGCCGAACAGTTCTTTCGCGCGATCGATCGCCAGTTGCTCAACCACGTCGACGTATTCGCAACCGCCGTAGTAGCGTTTGCCCGGATACCCTTCGGCGTATTTGTTAGTCAGCTGAGACCCCTGGGCCTGCATGACGCGTGGACTGGTATAGTTTTCTGACGCAATCAGTTCAATGTGCTCTTCCTGACGCACCACTTCTTGCTGCATTGCTTGCCATAGCTCGGCATCGTAATCGGCAATGTTCATTTCACGCTTTAACATCCGCATCTCCTGACTCAGCTAACGTGCTTCTTTATTAAAATCACCCCAGGGGGCCGTGGGTGCATAGTGTAAACCGTTTTGGACTGGGGATGATAGAGCTTGACAGAGGTTTTTACGCAAACGATTAGCTACAGGCTACACAAGGCTTCCCATCCTGCCGGGATTTATCGTTCTGGCTGATTTTTTCTCATCCGCCACCTGCATTTTTTTCATACACACCATCTTCACCCTTCCCTTTTGCCTATCGCACCGCCAGGTATTTACAGACGGAGCCCTTTCCAATAACATGCATTTTAAATACAACTTAAAAGACAACAATGAAGGGGTTCACCATGCTGGATCAACAAACCATCGCTACCATTAAATCCACGATACCGTTACTGGCTGCAACTGGCCCTGCGTTAACTGCGCACTTTTACCAACGGATGTTTCAGCATAATCCGGAACTGAAAGATATCTTCAATATGAGCAATCAGCGTAACGGCAATCAGCGTGAGGCGTTATTCAATGCGATTTGCGCCTATGCGACGCATATTGAAAACCTGCCTGCGTTGCTGCCTGCTGTCGAGCGAATCGCCCAGAAACATGCCAGCTTTACTATCCGCCCGGAGCAATATCAGATAGTAGGTACTCACCTGCTGGTTACGCTTGACGAAATGCTGAAGCCGGGTCAGGCGGTATTGGATGCCTGGGGCAAAGCCTACAACGTACTGGCAAACGTCTTTATCCAGCGGGAAAGCGCTATTTATCAGCACAGTGCTGAGCAACATGGCGGGTGGTCCGGCACACGGCCGTTTCGTATCGTATCAAAACAGCCTCAGAGCAGCCTGATTACCAGCTTCACGCTGGAACCGGCGGATGGCGGCCCTATCGCTGCGTACCGTCCGGGCCAGTATCTGGCAGTCTATATCCGTGATAAACGCTTTGAGTATCAGGAAATTCGTCAGTACTCACTAACTACTGAGCCCAACGGACGCTACTACCGTATCGCGGTCAAACGCGAAGCTATGGGCAGTGTATCGGGTTACCTGCATGAGATAGCCCGTGAAGGTGACATCATTGAACTGGCAGCACCGCACGGCGATTTCTTTCTGGATGTCGCGCCATCAACACCGGTGGCGCTGATTTCTGCAGGTGTCGGCCAGACGCCGATGCTCAGCATGTTGCACAGTCTAAAACAGCAACAACATCAGGGTGACATCTTCTGGCTACATGCGGCGGAAAACCCAGAAGTGCACGCCTTTGCGGATGAAGTCGCCAGCCTTGGCACGGCGTTACCACAGTTGCAATCCTATATCTGGTATCGGGAAACCCCACCACAAGCGACATCACGCCCTTCTGTTTTTCACGGCTTAATGGCGTTGCAGGACCTTTCCACATCACTGCCGGTGGCAGACCTGCAGTGCTATCTGTGCGGTCCGATTGCTTTTATGCAGTTTGCCGCCCGGCAATTGTTGGAAGCTGGAATTACCGAATTACACATTCATTACGAATGTTTTGGTCCACACAAAGTGATATAGCTCACACCGACGGTATTTTTTATATCAACAATGTCAGCGGGCCGACCATTCGGCCTGTTTTATTTTCTAAAATAAAATACTGGAACCCTGTTTCCAAATAAACTCATCGCTGCTTTTTAAGGCCATTTTCATTCCCCTTCGCACTACACAGAAAAATAAAAATGCGTAATAAAAATAACGTAAGTTATCATTTTCACACCTTATTCCCGAAAAAAAGAAAGCCCTGATTATCTATTCTAATCGGAGATAAAAAACACAATGTTACATTTAAAACATCGTTTCATTATTTGTTTCAATTGAAAAGTAAATAAATAGATCGTATTCATTGTCAGCCCTTCAGAGACATCAGAAAAAACTATTCATTATTGTTAAGGCAAGAAAGTTAATAAATAGTGAAATTCATGACGTGATGTCCTGGCGGGCAATAAATAAAAAATGCCTTTCGATATATATGGAAGTTTTTAATACTCAAACAAACGTCAACTAAGGAAAATATGATGAACACATCATCAGGACGTTCTTTTACCCGCTCTTCAACCTATCTGCTGGCCACCCTGATAGCTGGCGTGATGACCTCTGGCGTGTCCGCCGCTGAGCTGATTAACAATAAAGCGTTGGAATCTGCCCCTTCTGTCGGCTGGGCATCACAAAACGGCACGACTACTGGCGGGGCGGCCGCAAGCAGCAACAATATCTACATCGTCACGAATATCAGCGAATTCACTAGTGCATTGAGTGCTGGCACAGTTGCAAAGATTATTCAGATAAAAGGGACGATTGATATCAGCGGCGGTACACCTTACAAAGACTTTGCCGATCAAAAAGCCCGCAGCCAGATTATGATTCCCGCTAATACCACCGTTATCGGTATCGGTAGCGACGCAAAATTCCTCAACGGTTCGCTGATTATTGACGGCACTGACGGTACCAACAACGTGATCATCCGTAACGTCTATATTCAGACGCCGATTGATGTTGAGCCGCACTATGAAGCAGGTGATGGCTGGAATGCCGAGTGGGACGGCATGAATATCACCAATGGTGCGCACCATGTGTGGATTGATCACGTCACGATCACTGACGGCAGCTTCACTGATGACATGTACACCACCAAAGATGGCGAAACCTATGTGCAGCATGACGGCGCATTGGATATCAAACGTGGCTCCGACTACGTGACCATCTCCAACAGCCTTATCGATCAGCACGACAAAACCATGCTGATTGGTCATAGCGACACTAACTCCGCTCAGGACAAAGGTAAGCTACACGTCACCCTGTTCAATAACGTGTTCAACCGCGTCACCGAGCGCGCTCCTCGCGTACGTTACGGCAGCATTCACAGTTTCAATAACGTTTTCAAAGGTGACGTAAAAGATCCGGTTTATCGCTACTTGTACAGCTTTGGTATCGGTACCAGCGGCAGCGTGTTATCGGAAGGCAATAGCTTCACTATCGCAAATCTGAGTGCCAGCAAAGCCTGTAAGATTGTGAAGAAATTCAACGGCTCCATTTTTTCGGATAACGGTTCCACACTAAACGGCAGCGCCGTTGATCTATCGGGTTGTGGTTTCAGCGCCTATACCAGTGCCATTCCTTACGTTTATACCGTTCAACCAATGACTGCCGCACTGGCACAATCCATTACGGATAAAGCCGGCTCAGGCAAACTGTAATTTCTCTTTTCGTGTTTTCAACGGCTGCATCAGCAGCCGTTTTTACACCACTTTTGCTTTTCATCGCTTATCCTGTCCTTCCACGCCGGTTAGACCAGCGTTGTATCCCCCACTCACCAATACGCAATTTATTTAATCATACCCACGCTAAACAGCGAAAATAACCCAATCAACTCATTGATATTATTGTAAACATAAAAACCGCGCACGTAACACAAGGTTACAAATTCAGTCAATAGATTATTTTTTGTTAATAAAAGCGATTGCCATCATCGTGAAACAGTTCACAAAACAGGCACTGAAAACACACGAATAGTCGCCAAACCAAAAGATGAAATGCTATTCCGTTTTCTGAGACACCGTTAATCCATAGACACATTAGGAACATTCACTGAGTGAACAAGGAATAAGGAAAATCGTGATGAACAACTTATCTATGCCTTCTGTTTCAAGACAGAAAATAGCCGGACGTTCTGCCCTCCGCACCACGAAAAACGCGTTAGCCGCCGTCATCGCCACTACGCTGATGGTATCCACTGCCTCTGCCGCCAGCCTGCAAACCACCAAAGCGACGGAAACCGCGTCTACCGGCTGGGCAACACAAAGCGGCGGTACAACCGGCGGCGCTAAAGCGTCATCGTCTAAGATCTATGCCGTGAAAAGTATCAGCGAATTTAAAGCGGCGTTAAATGGAAGCGATTCGTCACCCAAGATTATTCAGGTAACCGGCGCGATTGATATCAGCGGTGGCAAAGCCTACACCAGCTTTGATGACCAAAAGGCCCGCATCCAGATCAGTATTCCGTCCAATACCACCATTATCGGTATCGGCAACCAAGGTAAATTCACCAATGGTTCGCTGGTTATCAAAGGGGTGAGCAACGTCATCCTGCGTAACCTGTATATTGAAACGCCGGTGGACGTTGCGCCGCATTATGAAACCGGCGATGGCTGGAACGCCGAGTGGGATGCCGCCGTGATCGATAACTCGGATCACGTCTGGGTTGACCATGTCACCATCAGCGATGGCAGCTTTACCGATGACAAATACACCACCAAAAATGGCGAAAAATATGTCCAGCATGACGGCGCACTGGATATCAAGAAAGGCTCTGACTACGTTACCGTTTCCAACAGTCGCTTCGAACTGCATGACAAAACCATTCTGATCGGGCATAGCGACAACAACGGCTCACAAGATGCCGGCAAACTGCGCGTCACCTTCCACAACAACCTGTTTGACCGCGTCGGTGAGCGAACGCCTCGGGTACGTTTCGGTAGCGTGCATGCTTACAACAACGTCTACATCGGCGACGTTAACCACAAAGCCTATCGTTATCAGTACAGCTTCGGTATCGGCACCAGCGGCAGCCTACTGTCTGAATCCAACGCCTTTACCATTGATAACCTCAAAAAGATCAGTGGTCGCGATAAAGAATGTAGCGTGGTCAAAGCGTTTAACGGCAAGATCTTCTCCGATAAAGGCTCAATCATCAACGGTGCTTCGTACAATCTAAACGGCTGCGGTTTTGGTTTCAGCGCTTATACCGCGAAAATCCCTTACAAATACTCTGCCCAGACCATCACGACCAGCCTGGCAAACAGCATCAGCAGCAACGCGGGTTACGGCAAACTGTAATTCTCCGCTCAATCATCGAGGCCACCATCGCCAGGGGCCTCGATGATTTTCCTTCTTCCCTGAGCTACTTCCATCACAGTGCCTCAACAGGAATATCGACTCTCCTCACTACGATGCTTTTCAGTTCTGCAACAAGGGCATTTTTCGCAAGCCTGTCCGTTTTTCACCATAAGCACCGGGGAGTTAATCTGACATAAGCCCCTCATATCAATAAAATTATATTTAATAAAAATCGAATCAATTGTTAATCACACTACTTACAACAGACAAAAACACCAAAGTATATTGCTGAATTTAATAGAAAATTTAATTCAACATCTATTAGTAAAAGTTACCGGTCTCGATCACACTTTAGACAAAATTAATAACTCTCATAAAAAAAACGAGATTTTGATCTCAAAACATACAATCAAAAATGCTTAAAAATCCGCCTTGCCGAAGGACAAAATGGCATTTCATTTTTTCACAAACGGTTTTTTGATTTTCAATAATGCACTTTGGATTAGCGCCTACAGCGCAAGGAAACGGTCTATGAATAACTCTCGTGTGTCTTCTGCAGGAAAAAAAAGTTTACTGGCTGCGATTGTCACAGCCGCACTGATGGCTACCTCTGCTTATGCGGCAGTAGAAACTGATGCTGCAACAACTGGCTGGGCAACGCAAAACGGCGGCACTACTGGTGGCGCGAAGGCATCAAAAGCAGTTGAAGTAAAAAACATTAGCGACTTTAAAAAAGCCCTGAATGGAACTGACTCATCACCCAAAATCATCAAAATAACCGGACCGA
This sequence comes from Dickeya zeae NCPPB 2538, assembly GCF_000406165.1. NCBI lineage: Bacteria > Pseudomonadati > Pseudomonadota > Gammaproteobacteria > Enterobacterales > Pectobacteriaceae > Dickeya > Dickeya zeae. The sequence continues at coordinate 3,277,726 of NZ_CM001977.1, forward strand.
TTGATATCAGTGGTGGCAAAGCGTATACCAGCTTTGACGACCAAAAGGCCCGCAGCCAGATCAGCATTCCGTCCAATACCACCATTATTGGTGTTGGTAGCAATGGTAAATTCACCAACGGTTCGCTGGTTATCAAGGGCGTGAGCAACGTTATCCTGCGTAACCTGTATATCGAAACCCCGGTGGATGTCGCGCCGCATTATGAAACCGGTGATGGCTGGAACGCCGAGTGGGATGCTGCCGTTATCGACAACTCGACCAACGTTTGGGTTGACCATGTCACCATCAGCGATGGTAGCTTCACTGACGATAAATACACCACCAAAGATGGTGAAAAATACGTTCAACACGACGGCTCACTGGATATCAAGAAAGGCTCTGACTACGTCACTATTTCTTACAGCCGCTTCGAACTGCACGACAAAACTATCCTGATCGGCCACAGCGACAGCAATGGCTCACAGGATTCCGGCAAACTGCGCGTCACCTTCCACAACAACGTGTTTGACCGCGTAACCGAACGTACTCCGCGCGTACGTTTCGGTAGCATCCACGCTTACAACAACGTGTATCTGGGCGACGTGAAGCACAGCGTCTATCCGTACCTGTACAGCTTCGGCCTGGGCACCAGCGGCAGCATCCTGTCTGAGTCCAACTCCTTCACGCTCTCCAACCTGAAGAGCATTGATGGTAAGAACCCAGAATGTAGCATCGTGAAGCAATTCAACAGCAAGGTGTTCTCCGACAACGGCTCACTGGTTAACGGCTCGACCACCACTAAACTGGATACTTGTGGTCTGACGGCGTACAAACCGACTCTGCCGTACAAATATTCGGCTCAGACTATGACCAGCAGCCTGGCTACCAGCATCAACAACAACGCAGGCTACGGCAAACTGTAATTTCCCCTGCCAACAACAGCGGCCACTCCATCGAGTGGCCGCTTATTACATCAACAATAGAAAGAAGGGGCAATCACCATGCTAACAACTACATTGAAACAGACCCTTTTCCTAGGCTCCCTGCTTTGTCTGCCAATTTCTTTTGCACAGGCTGAAAGCAGCGCTCCCGTTTCCGCTTCCCAGCAGACACTCAACGTCACTACGCTAGCACCTAATACTCAGATTAGCGGCCAGGTGGCCTATCGTGACATACGCTTTCCAGCCACCTTGCTTATCAAAGACCAGCGTGGCACAGAGCGCAGCCTGAAAACCGATATCCAGGGGCGGTTTTATGCCGATGTCTCTTCAATGGTCACACCACTGCGTCTGTCCGTCATTGAAGCCGGTGGACAGAATTGCCTGTTGAGTAATCAGCTTCGCGCCGTTTGTATGGGTGCACTGGTACCGCAATTGCGTGACGGCCATGAAAATCGCACCAATATCAATCCGCTGACCGATCGTATTTTATCTGAGGTCGCTGTATCAGCCGGTTATATCGGCCCACAGCAACTGATCGATGCTGCCGATATACCCTCTTTATCGACAACGGCTTGGGAAGCTGCCTACAGCGAATTTCATGCCGGTTTTGATGATGCGTTGAAACAGGCGGGTATTGCCGACCCTTCCCAGTTCGATCCGTTAACGTATTCTGATACGATGACGCCAGCCTTTACCCAGATCCTTCAGGTTATCAACCATATGCGTGGTTATAACAATAACAACGGCCAGGCCAGTCACACCGTGCTAACCGACATCAAGTTTCGCCCGATTGCCGGACTGAATGCCTCTGGTAACTACGAACCCTTGGATCTAACCAGTGCTAACCAACAGCGTAAAGCACTGGAACAGGCTCGAACCCGTATTTTCATCGTGAGCGACTCGACGGCAGCAACCTACGAGAAAGCGCGTTTTCCCCGTATGGGATGGGGCCAAGTCTTTGAACAACAATTCCGCCCTGGCGGTGATGTTACCGTCGTCAACGGTGCCCGCGCGGGACGCAGTTCGCGCGATTTTTATTACGAAGGGTGGTTCCGTCAGATGGAGCCATTTATGCGGCAAGGTGATTACCTGTTTATCGCTATGGGAATTAACGACCAAAACTGCGATAGCCAGAAAGCCCTTCGCGGAGTCGCTGATGTCACCAACCTTTGCACTTACCCCAATAGCGCAGATGGCAAACCGCAATATCCGCAAGGCAAACCGGATATGTCTTTACAGATTTCTCTGGAGCGCTACATCCGTTACGCACAAGCACATCATATGATACCGGTGCTGTTGACCCCGACGGCCCGTGTTAGACGAGCTGACGGAAAAACTGGAACACCCGCTGTTCACAGCCACCTGACAAAACAGAACAAAGTGGGCGGTTATGCCTTTGTTGGCGATTACACCCAGACTATTCGCGACACGGCTAATAAGAATAACGTGCCGTTACTGGATGTAGAAACCGCGACGCTGGCGCTGGCCAATCAGGGCGACGGGCAGCAGTGGCAGCAATACTGGCTGGCCGTCGATCCGAATCTCTACCCCTATTACCGTGATCAGCCCGGCAGCCTGACTCAACCTGATAACACCCATTTCCAGCAGAAAGGGGCACAGGCAGTCGCTGCAATAGTCGCAGACCAGATCAAAGCAACCCCTTCGCTACGGGAATTGGCCGGTAAGCTGCAGGCAACGGATCGCTAATGCGGAGAAATTACGTTTTAGGCAAAGCAACGTTTTATTGGATGTTGTCTGTTCATAAAACATCTGGACTTCTGTCACCTACCACTAAAGGAATATGTGTATGTTAAAAACGCTCTCTGGAACTCTTGCGCTGTCGTTGATGGTCGCCCTCAGTGTTCATCAGGCTCAGGCAGCCACAACTTATAATGCTGTGGTGTCAAAAACCGCCAGCGACGGCAAAACGTTTAAAACCATTGCCGATGCTATCGCCAGCGCACCGGCCGGTAGCTCGTCGTTTGTCATTCTGATCAAAAATGGCGTCTATAATGAGCGCCTGACCATTACCCGTAATAATCTGCATCTGAAAGGGGAAAGTCGTAGCGGCACCGTTATCGCCGCCGCAATAGCGGCAGGAACGCTGAAGTCAGACGGCAGCAAATGGGGAACAGCAGGCAGCAGCACGGTAACCATCAGCGCCAAGGATTTCAGCGCCCAGTCGCTGACCATCCGCAATGATTTTGACTTCCCGGCCAACCAGGCCAAAAGTGACAGTGACAGTACTAAAATCAAAGATACTCAGGCCGTTGCGCTTTATGTTACCAAAAGCGGCGACCGCGCTTACTTCAACGATGTGAGCCTGGTCGGCTATCAGGACACGCTGTATGTGTCCGGTGGGCGCAGCTTCTTCTCCGACTGTCGAATCAGCGGTACCGTTGACTTTATCTTTGGCGACGGCACGGCTCTGTTCAATAACTGCGATCTGGTTTCACGCTACCGTGCCGATGTGAAAAGCGGTGTGTCTGGCTACCTGACCGCGCCCAGCACCAACATCAACCAGAAGTATGGTCTGGTAATCACCAACAGCCGCGTGATTAAAGAAAGCGACTCAGTTCCGGCACAGAGCTATGGACTGGGGCGCCCCTGGCATCCAACCACGACGTTCTCTGATGGACGTTACGCGGACCCGAATGCCATTGGCCAGACAGTATTCCTGAACACCAGCATGGATAACCATATTTACGGCTGGGACAAGATGTCTGGCAAAGACAAAGACGGCAATACCATCTGGTTCTATCCGGAAGATTCCCGTTTCTTCGAGTACAAATCTTATGGTGCCGGTGCTGCAAAAAGCTCAGCGCGTCGACAGTTGACCGACTCGCAGGCAGCGGAATACACCCAAAGCAAAGTACTGGGTGACTGGACGCCAACACTCCCCTGACAGGTTACCCTGTTGCGGATAACAAACAGCCAGCCGATAACGGCTGGCTGTTTACTTTCGGAACATCGAAAGTAACCGGTCAGATAGCGGTTTCATCCTCTTCACCGGTACGGATACGGATCACACGAGCCACATCAAATACAAAGATCTTGCCATCGCCGATCTTACCGGTCTGTGCAGTAGTCATGATCGTTTCCACACAGGTATCCACAATATCGTCAGACACCACGATCTCAATTTTTACTTTCGGCAGAAAATCCACCATGTATTCCGCACCACGGTACAGCTCGGTATGGCCTTTCTGGCGCCCGAATCCTTTTACTTCTGTTACGGTCATCCCGGTGATACCGACTTCAGCTAACGCCTCGCGTACATCATCCAGTTTGAACGGTTTAATAATTGCATCAATTTTTTTCATGGTGAAATCCTAATCATCACTATGTAGCGGCAAGAGCCAGCACGGCGAAATAATGATCGGCCATGCAATTCACAATAACTTAACACTATTCTTTAAAATCGTTGGCGTCCAGTTCGTGCCGTGCCAACAATTTGTAAAATTCGGTACGGTTACGCCCGGCCATACGTGCGGCCTGCGTGACGTTGCCTTTCGCAATTTGCAGCAATTTTCGCAGATAATTGAGCTCAAATTGGTTACGTGCTTCAGCAAACGTAGGTAATGCCGTATTTTCCCCTTCCAGCGCCTGCTCTACCAGTGCATCACCAATGACCGGCGCACTGGTCAGCGCGACGCATTGCTCAATGACATTGACCAGTTGCCGCACATTGCCGGGCCAACTGGCCGCCATCAAACGTTTCATGGCATCGGTCGAAAAGCTGCGCACAAAAGGCTTATGCCGGGTCGCGGCTTCACGCAGCAAATGGTTCGCCAACAATGGAATATCTTCTGCGCGTTCATTCAATGCAGGAAGCTTGAGATTCACCACATTGAGGCGGTAGTAAAGATCCTCACGGAACTCGCCTTTTTCCATCGCCTTGGGCAAATCCCGATGCGTAGCGGAGATGATCCGTACATTGATATCCTGATCCCGGTTACTCCCAAGCGGCCTGACCTTGCGCTCTTGCAACACACGTAGCAGCTTCACCTGCAATGCCAGCGGCATATCACCGATTTCATCCAGAAACAGCGTCCCGCCTTCCGCCGCCTGAAATAACCCTTCGCGCTGGCTGACTGCACCGGTAAAAGCGCCTCTGGCATGGCCGAACAGCTCTGACTCCAGCAACGGCTCCGGCAATGCGCCACAGTTGATGGCGATAAATGGCCGTCCCGCACGCGGGCTGGCGGCATGAATCGCCTGTGCCAGAACTTCTTTCCCCGTACCACTCTGGCCGTTAATCAGCACGCTGACATCCGATTGCGCCACCATTTTGGCCTGTTCGAGCAGACGTTGCATGATTGGGCTGCGAGTCACCACCGCGGCGCGCCAGCTTTCATCGCTGGTCGGCGGTGAAAGTTTGAGTGCATCATCAATCGCTTTATACAGCGCATCACGATCGACCGGTTTCGTCAGAAAGCTGAACACCCCTTGCTGTGTTGCCGCCACCGCTTCAGGAATAGACCCGTGAGCAGTTAAAATGATCACTGGCATGCCCGGCTGATTCTTCTGAATTTCAGCAAACAACGCCAATCCATCCATTTCATCCATGCGCAAGTCGCTGATCACCAGATCAATTTTTTCCCGCAACAGCAATCGTAGCGCTTCCTGACCACTGGTTGCCGTAATCACGGTAAATCCTTCGCTGGTCAGGCGCATCCCCAGTAATTTCAGCAGACTGGGGTCATCGTCTACCAACAGCAGGGTGGCGGATTTTCTGGTGGTCATTCGCTTTTCATTCCTTTTTTCGCCACAGCCGGCGGTGCTTCACTCTCAGCGCTTTTCCCCCGACGGCTTTCACCATCAGGCAAATCCCCCTGTGTCGGTTTACGCGATGACAGTTGGCGTTCAATATCGGTCAAATTCTCCAGCTTACGCGTCGTGGTTTCCAGTTGTGACTGTAACTGCGTCTGCTGCTCGTGCATCGCTTCCAGCTGTTTATCGCTGTTTTCCAGCGTACGCTGAAAACGCTGACGTTCATCCGCCAGGGTCAATATCAGATTCTGTTTATCCAGCCAGACCTGAAACAACGGCAATAACGTCAGTGGCACATTCAACCGCTGACGATTCAGTTGTTCAATAATCTGTTGACGTTCTTGCGGGGTGGTTTCGGCATTGTCCAGCAAGATGGCCTGACGGAATAACCCACTCCAGTCATTTTCACCGACCAACAGCGTCTGTTGCCGGGCCTGCATCGGTGTCATACGTGAAGCACACTCCATGACGCGCAGCCAGTACAGTGCATTATTCATCGCGTCGGCATTGTGGAGCGGCCATAACTGTTCACATGACATGGTGCGATAATCCGCCACTTGCGCTTTAGGCGGGCTGACGATTTCAGCCTCTCGCCGACCAACAGGTGGGTTATCACTGTCCTGAGCACAACCGGCAAGTAAAAACAGCAAGGGCAAACCGGTCAGCAGTTTTTTCAGCGCGGCAATCACCTCCAGGCCGGGTAACAACACCACCAGGCTTCGTAACGGCAGAAGGCTCAACAACCGTGCAATCATGGTTAATTCTCAGTGTTTAATGGTAATTCAATACGGAAACAGACATCGGCATATTCCACCGCCACCAGATTCAGTTCACCCTGCATACGGCGGATACAATCCTGCGCAATGCTTAACCCCAGACCACTGCCTTTTACCGCACCTTTACGCTGGTGAGTTCCCTGATAAAAAGGTTCAAAGATCATACTTTTGTCTGATTCAGGAATGGGGGTGCCGCTGTTAGCGACGTCAATCTGAACCCGGTTCTCTATCTGGCGGCTGCGGATCCAAATGTTACCGGATTCCTGACCATAGTGCACCGCATTGGAATAGAGATTATCCATCACCCGCATCAACAATGTCGTTTCCGCCCGACACGTCTTCGCATTCAATTCGACATGCGTTTGCATCAGCTTGCTGCGAGCCGGTAGGCTATGCGCGGCAACCACCATATTAACGATATCGTTGACATCGACCTGCTCCAGTCCAGCCGGTGCATCCGCCAACTTACGGTTATAGTCGAGCAATTGTTCGATCAGTTGCTGCAAGTGGCGGCTGCTATTATCCAGAATCGCGACCACCTCTTTCTGGTCGTCCGTCAGCGTGCCTACCACTTCATCAGCCAACAACGCCGCGCCTTCACGCAGGCTCGCCAGTGGCGTTTTTAGTTCATGGGATAAGTGGCGCAAAAATTCATGACGTTGCGCTTCCAGCCAGGAAAGGCGCTCACTTAACCAAATGATCCGCTGTGCCAGAGAACGGATTTCCGTCGGCCCTCTAAAATTGATGAGCTGGCCTAACGGTCTACCTTCCCCCAACCGATTAATCATTCTCTCGACGCCTTTCACCGGCCCGATGATCATCCGAGTAAACAGCACCACCAACAGCACACTGACCAGAAACAACACCAGTGCCTGCCAACCGAAGAAACGGCCACGCTCAGCAATATCCTGCTGCAACTGCTGTCCCCGTGAGAAAATGACTTCACGTGTGGCTTGTACCATCTGAGCATTGGTACGAGAGAAGTTATCCAGTACGGTAATAGACGCGGCTGCCGGGCCGTTGTTCTGACAACGGATATCGGTCAGTTCCGTCAGGTATTGCCGCAGGTTTTGATAATAAGACGGGTCAGGCAAAATCGGCGCATGCACGTCCAGCATCTGGGAATACTGCTTACGCTGATTTTGATACAACTGCGACAGGGTCTGATCGCCCAGCACGCAAAACTGACGATAGCTGCGTTCCATGCTGATAGCCGTACTGGTCATAGCTTCGCTGCGCCGGGCATCAGCCAGTGTCGTGCTATTGATCCCCGCCGCCTGTTCACTAAGATGATCCAAGCTCTCATAGGCCTGATAAGCCAATACCAGCAACGGCAACAAGACCAGCAGGAAAGCCATAATGACCAATTGCCGCAAAGAGCGTGGGAAAAAACGCCAACGTTTCAACGAAATCATACCGTTACCTGCCAAAGTACACCGTCTGATACCTCGCCCGCCATTGTACGCATTATCAGTATCAGCTCAAATGCAGACCATCAGTATATTGGGAAGACGGCCGCAATCATGCCATGCAACCCTGCAAATTGCGGTAGTCAGAAAGGAACGAACGCGCAATAGGCGCTGGGAGTGACTCGGTGAATACCCAAAAGCAAAACCCGGTCACACAGTTACTGTCTGACCGGGTCTCTGAATAGGCGGTGCCTCACTCAACGTGTCGCCCGATGTGTGATAAAGCCCGAGGGCAGTTATCAATAATGCTGGACGATAGGCACCTTATCTTTTGGCATCATTCCGGGCGTTATGAGCATGTTTGTTACATTGCTATCATAACCAGTTGAATGAGCAGCGCACTCATTATGCACTCATCGTGCCAGTTTTCAACTTAAATAATCAACGTGTTGAAATAGAAAGAAAAATAAAAATAACACATCGAAGGTATTAATAATACAGCCTGAACGCTTTCCGCGATTCCTTCGCTATTCGGTGAAATCAGGGCTTTTTGTCGCTAAAAAAAGACACCCTAATACCCATTAAAAATAATTCTTTAAAATCAATCGAATAAATGTCACCTTTTGGAGACAATCAATCATGCTGTTGTCGCTGATTTGAGACAAAAAAAGAAAGGGGCCAAAGCCCCTTTCTTATCAACGCTGTATTCGAACACATCACCCCAACTGGCGGCGAGCATTACGGAACATACGCATCCACGGGCTATCTTCACCCCACTCTTCCGGGTGCCATGAGTTACTCACGGTGCGGAACACGCGTTCCGGATGCGGCATCATTACCGTGGCACGGCCACTCACGCTGGTCACCGCCGTGATACCATTCGGCGAGCCATTCGGGTTAGCCGGGTAATCTTCCGTTGCCTGGCCATAATTATTCACGTAGCGCAGTGCCACCAACTGATGCTGTTCCAGTGCAGACAGCTGGCTGTCGTCACGGACTTCTACACGACCTTCGCCATGCGACACAGCGATCGGCATACGGGAACCCGCCATATCCTGCAGGAACAGTGATGGGCTGCTGGTCACTTCTACCAGGCTGAAACGTGCTTCAAACCGGTCAGATTTATTACGAACAAAACGCGGCCAGTGCTCCGCCCCTGGGATCAACTCACGCAGGTTGGACATCATCTGACAACCGTTACAGACCCCCAGCGCCAGCGTTTGCGGACGCAGGAAGAATGCGGCGAATTCATCACGCACCCGATCGTTGAATAGAATGGACTTCGCCCAGCCCTCACCTGCCCCCAGCACATCACCGTAAGAGAAGCCACCACACGCAACAAGCGCCTGGAAGTCTTGCAGATTACGGCGACCAGCCAGCAGATCGCTCATATGAATATCAATGGCATCAAACCCGGCACGATGGAACGCCGCCGCCATTTCTACATGCGAGTTGACACCTTGCTCACGCAAGACGGCCACCTTGGGACGCGCCTGACGGCTGATAAATGGTGCGGCAATGTCTTCGCGCAGGTCAAAAGTCAGTGCGACACTCAACCCCGGATCGTTGTCATCAGATTTCGCGTGGTGCTCCTGATCTGCGCACTGTGGGTTATCACGCAGACGCTGCATTTGCCAGGTCGTCTCCGCCCACCAGTTGCGCAGTGTAGTGCGGCTTTCGTGGTACACCACCTCATTGCCACTGTGGATGATGAAGTGGTTGCCCGCTTGTGCCTGTCCCAGATAGTGCACGCACTCTGCCAGACCGTGTTCAGCCAACACCTGTTCGACTTCGGCACGGCGAGAAGCTTCTATCTGGATAACAGCCCCCAGCTCTTCGTTGAACAGCACTGCCAACGCATCTTCACCCATAGAACTGATGTCGGCTTTAACACCACAATGGCCGGCAAACGCCATTTCAGCCAACGTGACCAGCAAACCGCCGTCTGAGCGGTCGTGGTATGCCAGCAGTGCCTTGTTCGCCACCAATGTCTGCATTGCATTGAAGAAACCAGCCAGCTGTGCCGGATTACGCACATCCGCCGTTTTACGACCCAGTTGACGATAAACCTGAGCCAGTGCTGTCGCGCCCAATGCGTGATGTCCAGCACCCAGATCGATCATCAGCAGTACGTTGTCTTTGTCAGTACGCAACTGCGGTGTAACGGTATGGCGTACATCTTCTACGCGGGCAAACGCAGAAATCACCAGCGATAACGGTGCAGTTACCGATTTATCTTCGCCATTTTCCTGCCAGCGGGTTTTCATCGACATGGAGTCTTTACCCACCGGAATCGTCAGCCCCAGCGCCGGACAGAGTTCTTCACCAACAGCCTTCACCGCCTCGTACAAACCTGCGTCTTCGCCTGGATGCCCGGCTGCCGCCATCCAGTTGGCAGACAATTTCACACGCTTCAGGTCGCCAATATGTGTCGCGGCGATGTTAGTCAGTGCTTCCCCTACCGCCAGACGTGCCGATGCGGCAAAGTTACGCAACGCCACCGGTGCACGTTCGCCGATTGACATCGCTTCACCGTAATAGCTATCCAGGCTGGCGGTTGTCACCGCACAGTCCGCTACCGGTATCTGCCACGGCCCAACCATCTGGTCACGTGCCACCATCCCGGTCACCGTACGATCACCGATAGTAATGAGGAAGGTTTTCTCAGCCACCGCAGGCAAGTGCAGCACGCGTTCAACCGCTTCCGCCAGATAAATGCCTTCGCGATTCAGTGGAGTACCTTCGACGTCTTTACGCTCGACATCACGCAACATTTTCGGCGTTTTGCCCAGCAGTACGTCCAGCGGCATGTCGATCGGCTTATTGTTGAAGTGACGATCGCTGAGCGTCAGGTGTTGCTCTTGCGTCGCTTCACCAATGACAGCATAAGGCGCGCGTTCACGACGGCATATCTCATCGAACAGCGCCAGTTGTTCCGGTGCTACTGCCAGCACGTAACGTTCCTGTGATTCGTTGCACCAGACTTCCAGCGGGCTCATCCCAGGTTCATCATTCAGAATATCGCGCAGTTCGAAACGACCACCGCGACCACCGTCGCTGACCAGTTCCGGCATGGCGTTGGACAGGCCACCAGCACCGACGTCATGGATAAACAGGATCGGGTTCTGCTCGCCAAGCTGCCAGCAGCGATCGATAACCTCCTGACAACGGCGCTCCATTTCCGGGTTATCACGTTGCACCGAGGCAAAATCCAGATCCGCGTCAGACTGGCCTGATGCCATAGACGATGCAGCACCGCCTCCCAGACCGATATTCATTGCAGGCCCGCCCAGCACAATCAACTTGGCGCCAATGCTAATTTCGCCTTTCTTGACATGTTCCGCACGGATGTTGCCGATCCCACCGGCCAGCATGATAGGTTTGTGATAACCGCGTACTTCAACGCCGTTATGGCTGTCTACCGCTTCTTCATAGGTACGGAAATAACCGGTCAATGCCGGACGGCCAAATTCATTATTAAAGGCCGCGCCACCCAGTGGGCCATCGGTCATGATATCCAGCGCGCTGACGATACGGTCCGGCTTACCGAAATCTTGCTCCCACGGCTGAACAAAACCGGGGATACGCAGGTTAGATACCGAGAACCCAACCAGACCGGCTTTCGGTTTCGCGCCTCGCCCAGTAGCGCCTTCATCACGGATTTCACCGCCGGAGCCAGTCGCAGCACCCGGCCACGGTGAAATCGCCGTCGGATGGTTATGGGTTTCCACTTTCATCAGGATATGTGCGTCTTCCTGATGGTAGGCATAAGCGCCTTGTGGGTCAGGGAAGAAACGGCCTACAGCCGATCCTTCCATCACTGCCGCATTGTCCTTATAGGCAGACAACACATAGTCCGGTGTATGCTCAAAGGTGTTTTTGATCATCTTGAACAGCGACTTTGGCTGTGTTTCACCGTTGATGACCCAATCGGCATTGAAGATTTTATGGCGGCAGTGCTCAGAATTCGCCTGAGCAAACATATAGAGTTCGATATCGGTTGGATTGCGCCCCAGTTTAGTAAAGGCTTCCAGCAGATAATCCATTTCGTCATCAGCCAGCGCCAGCCCCAAACGCAGGTTGGCCTCTTCCAGCGCCGGACGGCCCTGCAGCAGAATTTCGACTCGCTTAAGCGCGGTTGGCTGGTGCTGAGAGAACAGCAGGTTAGCCTGTTGCAGGTCGTCAAAAACGCTTTCCATCATGCGGTCATGGAGCAGTGAAGACAGTTCTTTCCACTGGGCATCACTTAATGTCGGTGCATGAATGTAAAACGCCAGGCCACGTTCCAGACGACGAATTTTCTGCAGGCCGCAATTGTGCGCAATGTCGGTAGCCTTGGAAGACCAGGGAGAAATGGTGCCCGGACGCGGGGTCACCAGAATCAGCCGACCGGTAGGCTCATGCTCAGCGAGAGAAGGCCCGTATTTCAGCAGGCGGCTCAGTCGTGACTGTTCTTCATGGTTTAGCGGAGCGTTCACATCGGCGAAGTGGACGTATTCGGCATAAATGTCGCTAACGGGCAGTTGGTATTCCTTGCACCGGGCCAACAGTTTATTGATACGGAAAGCCGATAAGGCCGGTGAACCACGCAGTATTTCCATCATCTAAATTTCTCTCGTCTTCGAGGCACCGGAGACAGTGCGTCAGGGCGCTACAGGGGGGAAACGCGGGCTATTATAGAGAATAGTGACGCGTGACGAAACCGTTTGCGTAGCGATTGTTAAACATTGCAGAGGTTCTGTGGTCAAACAATAGACAAACGAATAACAGTTGCACACTGGCGGTTTGTTAAGCAAAATGCCCCCCGACTCTGGGACAGACGTAATAAGAAACTGCCGTTACAGACAGACAGGCCAACTGGCCGCCGAGAGACAACTCATTGAAGCGTTTAACGATAAATTATGTTTTCATCGGGGTAATCGCTTTGCTGTTGACGCTGGCACTGTGGCCAAATATTCCCTGGCGCAGTCATCAGGACGTCCAGTTAAGGCAAATCCTTTCACGTGGTGAGCTACGCATCAGCACCGTGACCTCTCCGTTGACCTATACCCTCAGCAACGGTTCCCCCACCGGGCTGGATTATGAACTGGCCAAGCGATTCGCCGACTACCTCGGCGTGCGGCTGGTGGTTTCCGTACGTCAAAATGTTGACGATTTATTCAGCGATCTGGATAACGACAATGCTGACCTGTTGGCAGCAGGCCTCATCTATAACCAGGAACGTCTGAACCGCTTCCAGGCAGGCCCTTCCTATTATTCGGTGTCACAACAACTGGTCTACCGTATGGGGAGCGCGCGTCCTACCTCACTGGATAAAATGCAGGGTAAACTGACCGTACTGTCTGGCTCGGCACATGCCGCTACCTTGCGCGATCTCAAAGCCGAAAAATATCCGCAGTTGAGTTGGGAAGTCGCCACCGATGTCTCTGAGCTGGATCTCCTAAAACAAGTTGCGGATGGAAAGCTGGATTACACCATCGCTGATTCAATCAACATTGGTCTGATGCAACGAATCCACCCACAGCTGGCGGTGTCATTCGATCTCAGCGACGAAGAGCCAGTGACCTGGTATATGCGGCAAAACCGCGATGACAGCCTCTCTGCGGCGCTGCTCGACTTCTTTAGTCAGGTGATGGAAGACGGCACCCTTGCCCGTCTGGAAGAGAAGTATCTGGGGCACGTCGGCGAATTCGACTATGTGGATACCACTACGTTCCTCAGCGCTATCGACAACACATTGCCGGGTTTACGTCCGCTGTTCGAGAAATACGCCCGGGAAATAGACTGGAAACTGCTGGCGGCGATTTCTTATCAGGAATCGCACTGGAACCCGCTGGCAACCTCGCCAACCGGGGTACGCGGTTTGATGATGCTGACACGTAATACCGCTGAAAGTCTGGATGTGGTCAACCGGCTCAATCCGGAGGAAAGCATTCGCGGCGGCGCCAGGTATTTAAGCCAAATGATGCAGCAGGTACCTGCCACCATCCCACTGGACGAGCGTATCTGGTTTGCGCTGGCGGCCTATAATATGGGGTACGCGCATATGATGGATGCCCGTAAGCTGACAGAAAAACAGCAGGGAAATCCAGACAGTTGGGCAGACGTCAAAATACGCCTGCCGATGTTGAGTCAGAAACGCTACTACTCCCAGACAGTCAACGGTTATGCGCGTGGTCAGGAGGCTTACGACTATGTGGAAAATATCCGACGCTACATGGTCAGTCTGGTGGGGTATCTTTCAGAGAAAGAAAGCCGTGCGTTACAACAGCAACTGGCTGGCAGCGCCTACCCCGCCGTACCACCAGAGCAATTGACCGCCACACGCTCCCGCTAAGCGGTTCCTGCAACCCTATTCACTAGGGTTCGGGTCGCTACGATTCGGACCTTGTTATTCTGCGCGGCCCCATTCAGGCGGAAGTATCATGTGAAGTATCACGCCCGGCACGCGCTTCACGCTGCTGCTGGCGGCGCATACGGAAAAAACGACTCAGCAGTTCGGAGCACTCTTCCGCCAACACACCGTCGGTAATGGCTATCTGATGATTCATTCCGGGATGGCGCAGAATATCCACCAGCGAGCCGGCAGCTCCCGTCTTGGCGTCCGCCGCACCGTACACCAACCGAGTGATGCGGCTATGAATCATGGCACCGGCGCACATCACGCAGGGTTCCAGCGTAATATACAGGGTGGTGTAGAGCAGACGATAGTTCTGCAGCACTTGCCCCCCTTGCTGCAACGCCATAATTTCTGCATGGGCGGTGGGATCATGGCGACCGATCGGTCGATTCCAGCCCTCACCAATCACCCGATCACCTTGCACCAGTACCGCGCCAACCGGTACTTCACCTTCGTCCCAGGCTCGTTGTGCCAGCGACAAGGCGTGACGCATCCAGAATTCATCATCCATCGGACTACTCATTATTCCCCTTGGTTTTTTGCATTTTCTTTATATAACGCATCACGCAGATACCCATCGCTCTGTACTAACCGTTGCCTAGCCTGTTGTGCATCACATCCTGCCACAACCATAACTATCGCCGGTTTGACCTCATAATCGGTTTGCACCAGACACTGCTGTGCCGTTTCCCGATCAACCCCGGTAGCCTCCATTAAAATACGGCAGGCTCGATCGACCAGTTTCACGTTGGTGGCTTTCACATCCACCATCAGGTTCTGATACACCTTACCCAGTCGTACCATCGCACCGGTGGATATCATATTTAATATCAGTTTTTGTGCTGTGCCGGATTTCAGCCGGGTGGAACCAGTCAACACTTCTGGCCCCACCAAGGGAGAGATCGCGATCTCCGCCTCTTGTGCAATCGGTGAATGGGGATTGCAGGAAATGGCGACGGTGCGACAACCCAGTGTCCGCGCATAACGCAAACCACCAATCACATAGGGTGTTCGCCCTGAGGCGGCAATGCCGATGACGATATCGCGAGAAGTGAGTGTCAGCGCAACCAAATCCGATTCACCGAGTACAGGGTTATCCTCCGCACCCTCCACCGCCTTTAGCAACGCGCCAGGGCCACCGGCAATCAACCCCACCACCACCCCATGTGGCACGCCAAAGGTCGGTGGACACTCCGAGGCGTCCAGCACGCCAAGGCGTCCACTGGTACCGGCGCCCTGATAAATCATTCGTCCACCCGCCTTCAGGCAACCTGCAGCCGCATCCACCGCCTGAGCAATAGCGGGGAGGACCTTGCGCACCGCCTCCGGCACACGGTGATCTTCCTGATTGAACAAGGACACCATTTCCAGCGTAGATAACTGATCCAAATTCATGGATGCAGGATGACGTGTTTCTGAAACCAGCGTACCAAAATCGATACTTTTCTCATCGTTTACCATTATCAGCCACCTTGATTACCCATTTGTTCCGTGCCGTCGGCAGGTGCTCATCACTCTGCCGTTTGTCGGAGCAATAAAAAACGGCTTGCAAGGTAACTGGCAAGCCGTTTTGTCGGTACTTATCAGCATCAGAAGATTTTATCTTCATCCTCACGGATCAGTGACTCCAGATTACCCAGTTCTTCACGCGCCCGTGCGCGGTTGACGAGTTTAAGCTGCGCCGCCGCTGGAAAATCCGTGATACTAATCTGTCCTTTGGTGATCAGCACCTGAATCAAGTCTTCAAGCACACGTACCATTTCCAGATCGCTGCTGCGCAAACGCTCGATCTTAGCCAGAATGGCCCGCTGATTATGCAGCCATGCCGCTGCCTCGACTGAATTATCCGGCAGTTCACCATTCATTTCTGGAAACGGCGATCTTTCTACCCTGATAAGATGCCCGTTGCTGTCACGCAAAATGTAAAACATACCAAGCCCTTTTTTATTAGCAATAGAAGAGAATCCAACGACAGGAGGAACCTCCGCTCTTGATTAGGATTTCATTTTATTACCACGCTGCAAGCCGATAGACATAACGGCCTCAAACACACGCCCACGGTGCACAGGGCTGCGCACTGGCGCAACCTTGCTAAGTCCGTATTACTGCTGTGTCTGCCAGAGGATACCGATACGAGAATCCATCGTCTTCACCCGAGCAAGGCAGCCGCATTAATGAATAACACACTGCCGCTGGATGGAGTTTGTCACGCCGTACGGGCAATAGACCCTGCGACGAAGCCTGACGGTGTGACGATAGAAAATCGTAGTCACACCGTCAGGCCACCTATCAGAATGGCATTTTCGCCAGCCCCCGGCAAGCTATCCAGAATATTATCCGCCGCTATTCACGTATCGAGTAGAGTCGATAGCCCGCTAAAATGTGATCAATACAAGAATTAATGCACGTATTATATCGCATCAAAATGTCAGTTATATTGACCAATACCAGAGAGTTCGTACTTGAGCAGATCAACTGACTGGCAGCGTTCTCCCATCACCAGACTGTCTGATACCACTGAAATGAAAGGTTGCGTCCGGTAAGGTTCGCCATGAATAATGCTTGCCAGTCAACACCAGAAAAAACAACAAAATCAGGCCATATTGCTCACTTTTGTTTATTGTCATTTTTTATCGGCGATCGCCTTGCCTGCAAGCAATCACGATAGCTAAGGAATGTGCAGCGACATGAATACACACCATGAGCAGCCACCAGGCGGCGGAGAATGTCCGCATTCTCTACAACATCAGGATCCTCGCACCCGTCATGACGATCCCTTACTGGATTGTCTGTTGGCCCTGTGCCAATTGCAGGGGAAGCCGACCAGTCGGGCCACACTGACGGCAGGATTACCGCTGGAAGATCTGCGTTTATCTGCCAGTTTGCTGCCGCGTGCCGCCGCGCGCGCCGGTTTGCGCGCCCGTATACTCAAACGCTCTTTAACCGCGATACCCAGCATGTCGCTGCCAGCGATGTTGCTACTGCGTGAAGGGCGGGCAGCCATCCTGCTGGGCTGGACTGAAGACGGCAATGCCCGTCTGATGACCGGCGAAACCGAAGGTGGCGAAATCATGGTTGACCACAATACGCTGCAGCAGAACTATCTGGGATTGGTCATGTTCGCGCAGCCAGCTCATCGTTTTGATGCCCCGCCGATGACACGACTGTCACGCAGCCAAGCCTGGCTGCGTGACACACTGAAACTGTCTCGCCCTCTTTATCTCGATGCAATAGCCGCCAGCCTGCTCATCAATATCATCGCGCTATTCATTCCGCTGTTTGTTATGCAGGTCTACGATCGGGTGATCCCCAATCAAACAACAGCCACCTTATGGGTACTGGCCTCCGGCCTCGGTATTGCACTGGTATTCGACCTTATTCTGCGCATATTGCGCAGCGTCTGTCTGGATATTGCAGGTAAAAAAACTGATTTGATTCTTTCTGCCACGCTATTCGAACGGCTGATCGGCATGATGCGCTCCGCTTTCCCGGCACGAGTCGGCGCCATAGCACATCGGGTGCGGGAATTTCATGCCTTGCGCGATACCTTATCGTCGCAGTCACTCGGTAGCCTGATAGACTTTCCCTTCGCACTACTGATGATTATCTTACTCGGTGTCTTAGGTGGTCAGTTGCTTTGGGTACCGTTACTGACAATACCGCTGGTATTGTTGATTAACTGGCTGTTTCAAAAACCCATACTGGCAGCACAAGCCCTTTCCCGCCAACTAACGGATGAACGCCAGGCGCTGTTGACGGAAACATTGAGTGGGCTGGACGCCATTAAAATCAATAACGCAGAAGGCGAACGCCAGCGCCAGTGGGAACACATCAGCGGTGAGATTAGTCGACTGACCTTAAGGGTGAAAACGTTGTCAGCCTGCGCTTTGCATCTGACACAAGCCTGCCAACATCTCGCCTGCGTCATCGTAATAGTCATCGGAGTCTACCTGCTGCAAAACGCCCAATTGACGTTAGGTACGCTGTTTGCCTGTTACCTGCTCAATAGTCGTGTATTGCTGACCCTGGGGCCGTTATCCGAATGGATCACCCGCTACCAGCATGCCAGGCTAACGCTGGAAGAAACTCAGGAATTGATGATGTTGCCGCAAGAACGTGGCGAGCAACACTATCCGCTAAAACGAGAAAACATTCAGGGTAGTATCGAATTTCGCGATGTCACGTTCAGTTACCCCGAACAGAAAAACCGTGCTCTGATCGATATTAACCTGTCTATTCGCCCAGGTGAAAAAGTTGGCATCATAGGCCGAACCGGCTCGGGTAAGAGCTCGCTGGAAAAGTTAATCGTCAACCTTTACCACCCCACCCACGGTAACCTGTTGATTGATGGGGTCGATACGCGTCAGCTCGATGTTGCCGATCTGCGCCATCATATTGGTTACGTGCCGCAGGATATTCATCTTTTCAGTGGTACGTTGCGGGATAACCTGATTTGTGGGGCCCGCTACGTTGAGGATGATGCCATGCTGAAAGTCGCGGATATCGCTGGTGTCAATGATTTCGCCCGGTTACACCCAGACGGCTACAACCTACAGGTTGGCGAGCGTGGAATGAACCTGTCAGGTGGCCAAAAGCAGGCGGTAGCGATTGCCCGTGCCCTATTGCTTAATCCCCCTATCCTGCTTATGGATGAGCCCACCAGTGCGATGGATAACAGCAGTGAAGACCACTTTAAACAAGCCCTGCAAACCATTATTACCAACAAAACACTGTTGCTGGTGACACACCGGGTATCCATGCTGACCTTGGTGGATAGACTGATTATCGTGGATAAAGGCCGTATTATCGCCGACGGTCCCAAAGCCATCGTGCTGGATGCATTAAAGAAGGGGCAGATCAATGCGTCTCGCTAAATTCACTCGCTATTTATCCTGCCATCACCAACAGGACTCACACACGCTGCCCGCTGTCGGTGAGGCTCTGGTGGAAGATACGCCCCGCCTCATTCGGTTATCAATCTGGATTATGCTGGCCTTCATCATGTTTCTGATTGGCTGGGCTGGCATGGCACAAATGGACGAAGTCGTCAGTGCGACGGGCAAGACACTCAGTCAATCACCACAATACCGGGTACAGGCAACCGTTACGGGTGAATTGAATGAGCTATACATCCGTGAAGGGCAAATCGTTAACATCGGCGACCCACTGATGCGGCTGGATACACGCTCATCGCAGGAAAAAGCGCCGGCAAATACCTCGGATGAGCTGTCACTGGTCGTATCGCCAGTGCGGGGTATGGTCAAACATATTTTGGTTGATACGACTAATGGGCAAGTTTTACCGGGCCGCACGCTGGTGGAAATCACGCCGCTGGATGACAAGTTATTGATAGAAGCCCGAGTCCGGTTGAAGGATATGGCGTTCTTGCGTCCAGGCCAGGAAGCGGTAATCGCTTTCGCAGCCTATGATCACGCCACATTTGGCAGCCTGAAAGGCTATATCGAGCAGATTAGTCAGGATGCCGTGACAGACCCAGCCGGTAACAGCTTCTATCTGGTTCGGTTACGCACACAGAGCAACTACCTGGGGAGTATCGACAAGCCACAACTGATCCTTCCCGGCATGGTAGCGCATGTGGGTATTATTACTGGCAGGAAAACATTGCTCAGCTATCTGCTAAAGCCAATACGACAGGCTCGGATGGAAGCCTTGCGGGAGAGATAACGCCTCGGCGCTACTGATGTGTATTCAGGTCATGGTAAATCTGGGTCTGGCTTCGTCCTAATGCCTTCGCCTGATACATCGCCGCATCTGCGTTGATGGCTAATGTCAGCGAATCGGTTCCATGTTCCGGGTACAGCGCAATCCCAATACTGCATGAGATATCCAGTTTCTTGCCCTCGATATAAAAAGGTTCGTTAAGGGCATGGTGAATCTTGTCCGCGACATACAACGTATTCTCGACTTCCTTGATCCCCTGCAGCAGAATAATAAATTCGTCGCCGCTACGGCGGTAAACCGTATCCGTTTCACGTACCGCACCTCGCATACGCGCTGCCGCCTCTTTGAGCAGTAAATCCCCGGTGGCATGGCCGAAGGTATCGTTAATCTGCTTAAATTTATCCAGATCGAGGAACATTAATGCGATCTTCCGGCCAGTCTGCCGTGATAACTGGATAGCCTGTTCCATCTGTTCAGCGAAGGTCAGACCGTTAGCCAGCGAGGTTAGAGAATCGTAATGGGCCAGTTGTCGGTAGTGCTCTTCACTGCGACGCAGCATATCAATCGCCCGATAACGTTCGATGGCGACAGCCACCAACTGGGCTGATTTCTCAATAGAGGCGATTTCATCCTCCGTTGGCGAATAGACTTTGCGGTGGTAAACACTCAGCACCCCCAAAATCTCTTTATTCTGCCCAAAAATGGGCTCAGACCAGCAAGAACGCAGGCCAGCATACAATGCCAGGCCTTTATACAACGACCAATGAGGATGCGTGGAGATATCCTCGGCAATCACACGTTTACCAGAATAAGCCGCCGAACCAAACGACGCCGCCCCATCGGCAATTTTCACGTTGTGAATCGCATTCTTGTAAAAGCCCGGCAAGCTGGGTGCAGACCCCAGCGTCAGACATTTCTTCTCCTTATCAACCAACAGGACGGAACACACGATCCGCCCAGGGTTTTTCTCCTCGACGCTGAAGATGATAGCGTCGAGGATATCTTTCAACGGCGCGCCGCTCGAGAGCAACTCCAGCGCACGGTTGTAGGAGTTGTCATGGTGTTCCTGAGTCTTACGCTCAGTGATATCCATTTTTATGCTGACATACTGAAGCGCATCGCTGGCTTTATTATATATTTTGACGATGCTGGCTTTTTCCCAATATAACTGCCCGTTTTTCTTACGGTTGACGAACTCGCCGTTCCAAATCTCACCTTTATTGAGGGTAGACCACAGTTCTTCATACACGCTGGCGTTGGTCATACCCGAGCTTAATATATTTGTTTTACGACCAATCACTTCTTCTGCTTCATAACCCGACATCACGGTGAACTGCCGGTTCACATACACGATTTCACAGCTTTCATTAGCGATCATAATGGATGATGGGCTGTACTCGGCGGCGAAGAACACCATATTCAGGAAGTCTTGCTTTTTTTGTTCTGCGTCGGCTTTTTCCTGAAATTTACGACTTCTTGCTGTAGAAATCCCTAAGAGCACTATTAATAGGGTTATTATAATTTCATACACAATAACACTCTCCTCAGGCCCGGAGCGGTCCTGAACGAACAAATCGCATCACTGAAGACGAAAAATCCCGGTAATAACTCCCCTCGTATGGATTTTCAGGGTTGGCACATTTCCGGAGAGTAGAAAGGATGAATGAAAAAACTATCCAGCTCTGCAGGACAGGTTCATAGCCATAAAAACGACAGCATAAAGCCTCCATTATATCGCTGTGTGCAGACCTAAATAATAAAATCAAGAGAATTAGCTTAATCAGTTATATTAATGATCGTTATAGACATAAGCCTGGCTAATATTTTGATACAGCTCTTTACAGATTTCGTAGCGCAGTATTTTGACTATCAATTTTTCGTAAGCAAATCAATTATACCGATAAGTCACATCATTTTAATCAAAAAAAACTATCACCAGACGATTTTTGATCGTTGATAGCAAACATCTATTTTTTTGTATTTATAAATCAAATGGTTATATCTTTTAAAATTAGCCAGTTCTTTCTCTTATGATTGCTGATTTTTTCAGCTATCATCACAGTTTCCCTATTCAGAAAACAGCGCCTCGGCCACATAAAACACTATATTTATATAAAAAACAAGGCATAAAAAATGAAAAATCCATGGCTAGCAATCTAATCATTTATTTTATACGGTATATTTTTGGAAGATGAATTTTTCTTTTACCCTCAAGGGATTAATGAGTCGGGGACTGGGTTTGCAGGGGTCGGGAAGGTTTACTCTAATCAAATAAACAGTAGTGACTCAGGAATATTAAGCAGGCGTAATTACAACTCTGAACGGAGATCTTCCATATTTTCAAATGGTTGAGGTCGAGACAGGAAATATCCTTGGGCAGCAGAAGCGTTCGATTGTCTGACTATCTCCCACTCTTCTTGCGTTTCAACCCCTTCAATCACCACATCATTACAGTAAGTCGCCATCAAAGAGACCAGCGACGGGAACAGCTTTCTACCCTCTTCGCTTTGCAACAGCATAATGAAAAGTTCACGGGCAATTTTGATGCAATCGTATTTTACTTGCGCCAACGAGGAAAAATTCGCTACGCCGCAGCCGAAATCATCCAGCCAGAGCTGGTTCGCTTCGGGGAGTGACGCCAGCACGTCATGGGGCAATACAGCCAGACTTTCAACCAGTTCAAAACGTAGCCAGGGCATGGTCGACAGCAGTGCTTTAGCCTCGCGGCTGTCCTGCAAAGCCAGTAGCGTCAGGCCGTCAATATTGACGGAGGCACGTAACCCGTCACGAACAAAGCGATCGTGCCACTGATTAAGTAGCTGAAGCTGTTCAATGACGATTTGCAGGCGCTCTTCAACGCTCAGGCGGGCAAAATACTGTTCAGGAGATAAAAACGTCTGTGGCATGGATGGATGAAAAACAGCGGTCAGTAACTCAATTCCCATTAAACGACCTGACGTGCGATAAATGGGCTGAAATCTGTATCGCCGATGGCAGCTGTGACAGTAATCAGCATCTGTAAGCAGTGCCTCCCCGGAGATAGAGGCTGCAGAGCCGGGCTGATTAAAGTGACTGTTTTGCTGCACTATGTGTTCCGCCATTGAAGGAGATGCTTACAGATCAAGTATACCACATGCACGCATGAGTTTATCGGCTTCACCCCGACAATCTTTATCTGGGTTGACTGTAATGCAAGTTACAGTACAAAGCGAATATGACGGACACATTGCATGGGAATTTTGTTTTTTATATCAAAAAGCTATGAGAAATTATGCATTACAATCGCATAATAGTGATTAATGTCTTTGTCGTATAGTCCGTCAATCAATCGAATAAACTCGCTTTTTGAGCCCTTCTCCAGCGGCATTGTTTATACCATAACCACGCTGTGTAACTGGCCCGTAGAAGAGTATAATCAGCGGCTGTTTGATGAAAGGAAAGAAAACATGGCGCTACTGATTACCGCGAAATGCATTAACTGCGATATGTGTGAGCCGGAATGCCCCAATCAAGCCATCTCGATGGGGGATGAGATCTATGAAATTGACCCGCTACGTTGTACCGAATGCGTTGGGCATTACGATACGCCGACCTGCCAAAAGGTCTGCCCTATCGACAACACCATTATTAAAGACGCGAATCATCCAGAAAATCACGAGCAGTTGTGGGAAAAATTTGTCCTGCTGCACCATGCCGACCAGCTGTAATACCCGCTCAGCATAATGCCATTCAATGTTACCCTTCGATAATCACGGTAGCACAGGCGTAGTGTCGCTCATCTGCCAGCGATACATGTACATGCTGCACCCCTAAGGCTTGCGCCAGTTCAGCGGCGCGCGCCAGAAACCGCAAACAGGGTTTGCCCAACGCATCATTTACCACTTCAAACTGGGCAAAGGCCAGACCATCGCGAATGCCAGTGCCCAACGCCTTTGCGGCGGCTTCTTTCACTGCAAAGCGCTTAGCCAAAAAGCGAATCGGTTGAGAGTGGGATTGATACTGTATCCATTCCTGGGGACTGAGCACTCGCCGCGCTAGGCGATCGCCGGAACGACCGACGATCGCTTCAATACGGGTGATTTCAACAATATCCGTACCGAGACCCAAAATCGCCATTAGCGACGCGCTTCCCGCATCAGTGTTTTCATCTCAGCCACCGCCGGAGCCAGCCCACTCATCACCGCACGCCCGATAATCGCGTGACCGATGTTCAGTTCATGCATTTCCGGCAGCGCCGCAATCGGCAGGACATTATGATAAGTCA
The DNA here is from genome assembly GCF_000406165.1 of Dickeya zeae NCPPB 2538. Taxonomy (NCBI): domain Bacteria; kingdom Pseudomonadati; phylum Pseudomonadota; class Gammaproteobacteria; order Enterobacterales; family Pectobacteriaceae; genus Dickeya; species Dickeya zeae. The sequence continues at coordinate 3,301,950 of NZ_CM001977.1, forward strand.
GACCATGACCGGCATTAACCTTGATGCCACAAGACGCCGCATAGGTCGCCGCATCACAGATGCGTTCAAACTCCTGTTGCCGGGCCACATCGTCTTGCGCATCAGCATAAGCGCCGGTATGAATTTCAATATAAGGCGCACCACTGGCAACGGCGGCATCTATCTGTGTGCGATCGGCATCGATAAATAACGACACCTGAATCCCCGCCTCACGTAATTGCGTTACCGCCGATGTGATGCGTGCAAGCTGCCCCGCCACATCCAGCCCGCCTTCCGTCGTCACTTCCTGACGTTTTTCCGGCACCAGACAGCAAAAATGCGGTTTCAACTCACAGGCTATCGCCAGCATTTCATCCGTTACCGCCATTTCCAGATTCATGCGGGTCTGGATGGTCTGACGTAATAAACGCACATCGCGATCGGTAATATGGCGGCGATCTTCACGCAAATGGACGGTAATGCCATCCGCTCCCGCCTGCTCAGCGACAAATGCCGCCTGAATCGGATCGGGATACGCGGTACCACGAGCATTACGCAGGGTGGCAATATGATCGATATTTACGCCCAACAACAACTCAGCCATGATCCATCCTTCAATAATTAAGTCTTCGTCGCAGTGTACACCCCGGCCAGCACTGGCGGTACCCGGCCGGTTCTAGATCTTTTCATCCGGTACCGCTTTATAGGGCTTCGGTATGAACTGGCGGAATAACTCCCGGCTCTTCAGCGGTTTACCGCCAAGATAAGGTTTCAGCGCCATACGAGTAAAACGTTTGGCAGCACGCAATGTGTCGGTATCGGGAAACTCTCTCGACGCCAGCGCCTGCAATTCACGCCCGGTAAAGCTAACATTATCCACCACCAGACTGGCAATAAAGCCTTTCTCTGAACGGTAACGATAGGTCATGGTATCAGCAACGGGCTCGCCGCTACCGGCACAGTGTAGAAAATCGACGCCATACCCCAGATGCTCCAGCAACGCCAACTCGAAACGACGCAATGCCGGTTCTGGCGATCCGTTGGTGGCAGCCAGTTGTTGTAAACAATGGAGATAATCGAAAAATAGAGCGGAGTAATTGGTTTCCAATTCCAGTACGCGGGTCAGCAGCTCGTTCACATACAAACCGCTATAGAGCAGTGAACCGCTTAATGGCAACGCCAGAGAAACAGGCTCAGCGTTACGAAGCGTTTTGACTTCGCCTCGCCCCCCCCAGCGTACCAGCAGAGGTGTAAAGGGTTGCAGCGCCCCTTTAAGGCTGGAACGCCGCGCTCGGGCGCCTTTTGCCAGCACCCGTACACGGCCTTCATTCTCAGAAAACAGGTCCAGCAACAGGCTGGTTTCACTGTAAGGTCGCCCATGCAAGACAAACGCGCGCTGCCAGCCTTCCATCGGCGTATGCCTTACAGGTCGTCAATGTAACCCAGGCTACGCAGCGCACGCTCATCGTCCGCCCAGCCAGATTTAACCTTCACCCACAATTCCAGATGAACCTTGGCCTCAAACATCTGTTCCATATCCTGACGCGCTTCGATACCGATGGTTTTAATCTTGGTACCCTTGTTACCAATCACCATCTTTTTCTGGCCTTCACGCTCAACCAGAATCAGACCATTAATGTCGTAACCGCCACGCTCGTTGGCGACAAAGCGCTCAATTTCCACCGTCACCGAATACGGCAACTCTTCGCCCAGAAAACGCATCAGCTTTTCGCGAATGATTTCCGATGCCATGAAACGTTGTGAACGGTCGGTGATATAGTCTTCAGGGAAATGGTGAATGGCCTGCGGCAGATGCTTACGCACAATCGCAGCGATGGTATCGACATTGGTGCCTTTCTCCGCAGAGATGGGGACCACATCGAGGAAATTCATCTTTTCACTCAACATTTGGATATGCGGCAGCAGCTTCGTTTTATCTGTGACGTTATCCACTTTATTGATAGCCAACAGTACAGGCGTTTTCTGATCGCGCAGTTTGTTCACTACCATTTCATCATCGTCAGTCCAGTGGGTACCTTCCACCACGAAGATGATCAATTCCACATCACCGATTGAACTACTGGCCGCCCGGTTCATCAGGCGGTTGATAGCTCGCTTTTCTTCGATATGCAGCCCTGGGGTATCCACGTAGATAGCCTGATACGGCCCTTCGGTGTGGATCCCCATAATACGGTGACGCGTCGTCTGCGGCTTACGCGAGGTAATAGACACCTTCTGCCCCAATAACTGGTTCAGTAAGGTGGATTTACCGACGTTCGGTCGGCCAACAATCGCGACAAAGCCGCAGTAGGTCTGTTCTTCGCTCATTCAAGCTCCAGCTTTTTCAGGGCCTGTTCCGCCGCCGCTTGTTCGGCTTTACGACGGCTAGACCCAGTACCCACTACCGGCTCGCTAAACCCGCTGACCTGGCAATGAATCGTAAATTCCTGATCGTGCGCCTCGCCACGTACCTGCACCACCAGATAGGTCGGTAAAGGTAAGTGACGTCCCTGCAGGAACTCCTGCAGGCGGGTTTTCGGATCTTTCTGTTTGTCTCCAGGGCTTATTTCATCGAGTCGGGTTTGATACCACGACAGGATAAGCCGCTCGATGGTCTGGATATTACTGTCCAGAAATACACCGCCGATTAACGCTTCGACGGTATCCGCCAGAATCGACTCACGGCGGAAGCCACCACTTTTCAATTCACCAGGACCAAGGCGCAGGCATTCGCCCAATTCGAATTCTCGGGCAATTTCCGCCAGTGTATTACCACGCACCAGCGTTGCACGCATCCGACTCATATCACCTTCATCCACGCGGGGAAAACGGTGATACAGCGCATTGGCAATAACGAAGCTCAGAATGGAATCCCCCAGGAATTCCAGCCGCTCGTTATGTTTACTGCTGGCGCTACGGTGGGTCAGTGCCTGCAATAAAAGGTCATATTGTTGGAAAGTATAGCCCAGCTTTTTTTGTAAACGATTTATCAGGATGGGGTTCATGTGCTACCAATAGATCTATAATGCCTTTTTAAACAACAGCATACGGAACAGCCCTGCCTTGCCACTACATTTAAGTCAAAACTGTTTCGTTTGCAGTGGCTCCCGCCCGGGAGCCAGCATTTATTATTCAGAAATATTCTACAACGGAAGTCGCAAATATGCTGCGAGTTTATTTACATTCGATTAATGAATACCACCGATGCGACTTAAACGCACACCTGTGGGCCATTCACCTTCCTGTTTTTCAAAACTCATCCAGATAGCCGTTGCCTTACCCACCAGATTTCTCTCCGGTACGAATCCCCAATAACGGCTGTCGGCGCTGTTATCGCGGTTATCCCCCATCATGAAGTAATGGCCAGCAGGCACCACCCAACTTCCCAGTGGCTGACGGGGTTGCTGATAATACATTCCCAGTTGGTCCTGAGCGCCGGGGACAGCGAGAATATTGTGCGTCACATCGCCCAGCGTTTCCTTGCGGGTCGCCATGCGAATGCCTTCGCTTTTCTGGCCCACCGGAATCTGATAGAAACCGCTGGTCATCTCACGTCCGCTGCCGCTAAACGTCTGTACAAAATCGCTGGGTTCAACGTTGCTATAGGTCACCGGTAACGCACTGGTGCAGCTCGACTTGTCGCTACATCCCGGCTGGATGGTGACCTGTTTGGCGATAGGGTCATAACTCACGCGATCGCCCGGTAACCCCACCACGCGCTTGATGTAATCCAGACGCGGATTTTCCGGGTATTTAAATACCGCGATATCGCCACGTTTCGGATGCCCGGTTTCAATCAACGTCGTTTGCGTTATCGGATCCTTGAGGCCGTAAGCAAATTTTTCGACCAGAATGAAATCCCCGATCAGCAACGTTGGCATCATCGAACCAGAAGGGATCTGAAACGGTTCAAAGATGAATGAACGCACGACAAACACCAACGCCAGCACAGGAAAAACGGACGCGAACGTTTCCACCCATCCCGGCTGTTTAATGTTGCTCGCCAGGGTTTTCTCATCGAGCGCGCCATTAACCTGCTGGCTCAACGCCAAAATTTTGGCACGCCGAGCTGGCGCCCATTTGAACCGCTCCAGACACCAGACAACGCCGGTCACCAGCGTTGCCAATGCCAAAATCAGGGCAAACATATTGGCCATGCCAACTCCTCAGGGTTATTTGCTTTCTTTTCCAACATGCAGAATGGCCAAAAACGCTTCCTGCGGCAGCTCGACATTCCCCACCTGCTTCATGCGTTTCTTCCCTTCCTTCTGTTTCTGCAGCAGTTTCTTCTTACGGCTGACGTCACCACCGTAACATTTCGCCAGAACGTTCTTGCGCAGCTGTTTTACGGTGGAACGGGCAATAATGTGGTTGCCGATCGCCGCCTGAATCGCGATGTCGAACTGCTGGCGCGGAATCAAATCTTTCATTTTTTCCACCAGCTCACGACCGCGGTACATCGAGTTATCACGGTGGGTGATCAGCGCCAGCGCGTCCACACGCTCGCTGTTGATCAGCACGTCCACACGCACCATGTCCGATGCCTGGAAGCGCTTAAAGCCGTAATCCAACGATGCGTAACCACGCGAGGTGGACTTGAGGCGATCAAAGAAGTCGAGTACCACTTCGGCCATCGGAATTTCATAAGTCAGCGCCACCTGATTGCCGTGATAGACCATGTTGGTCTGCACGCCGCGTTTTTCCACGCACAAGGTGATCACATTACCCAGATATTCCTGCGGCAGCAGCATGTGGCACTCAGCAATCGGCTCACGCAGTTCTTCGATGTTATTGACCGGCGGCAGTTTAGACGGGCTGTCGACATAGATAACCTCGTTACTGGTGGTTTTCACTTCGTACACCACCGTCGGTGCTGTAGTGATCAGATCAAGGTCGTATTCACGCTCCAGACGTTCCTGAATGATCTCCATGTGCAACAGCCCCAGGAAACCACAGCGGAAACCAAAGCCCAGCGCGGTAGAACTTTCCGGTTCGTAGAACAAAGACGCATCATTCAGGCTGAGTTTGCCCAATGCATCGCGGAAAGCCTCATAGTCGTCGGAGCTGATCGGGAACAGACCGGCATAGACCTGCGGTTTGACCTTTTTAAAGCCCGGCAACGGCTTTTCAGCCGGTTTACGCGCCAGCGTCAGGGTATCGCCCACCGGTGCACCCAAAATATCTTTGATGGCACAAACCAGCCAGCCCACTTCACCACACTGCAACGCATCGCGGTCCACCTGTTTGGGGGTGAAAATCCCGAGACGTTCGGCGTTGTACACCTGGCCGGTGCTCATGACTTTGACTTTATCGCCTTTACGCAACGTACCGTTTTTAATCCGGATCAGCGATACCACACCCAAATAGTTATCGAACCAGGAGTCGATAATCAGTGCCTGCAACGGCGCTTCCGGATCGCCTTCCGGCGGTGGAATCTCACGCACCAGACGCTCCAGCACATCCGGCACACCGACGCCAGTTTTCGCGGAGCAGCGCACCGCATCGGTTGCATCGATACCCACGATATCTTCGATTTCCTGGCTAACGCGATCAGGATCGGCTGCTGGCAGGTCAATCTTGTTCAGTACCGGCACCACTTCCAGATCCATTTCGAGCGCGGTGTAGCAGTTAGCCAACGTTTGCGCTTCAACCCCTTGCCCGGCATCTACAACCAGCAATGCCCCTTCACAGGCAGCCAGCGAGCGGGAAACCTCATAGGAGAAGTCGACATGTCCGGGGGTATCGATAAAGTTGAGCTGATAAGTTTGGCCGTCTGAAGCCTTGTAATCCAGCGTCACACTCTGAGCTTTGATGGTAATACCGCGCTCACGCTCCAGATCCATGGAGTCCAGCACTTGCGCCTCCATTTCACGTTCGGACAAGCCACCACAAATTTGGATGATGCGATCAGAGAGCGTCGACTTACCGTGGTCGATGTGAGCAATAATGGAGAAATTTCGTATATGCTTCATTATAAAAGTTTTTCTACCTTGGTATTTCTGAAATTCTTGCCGAACGGCACGCGCAATGTGATGACAGCCATAGCTACTGTCATATACCTGAATCGCAGCATTCTACATGCCATGCAAAGGAAAACCTAGTCATGGCGTATCGAATCAATTTCTTGATTATGGCAAGGTTATGGATGAGAAGATGAAAGCAGAGGTAAAAAGTCATTAAAGGACAAAAAGCAAACCGACCACCAGCCCGCCATCCTGCTGGCCGCCTGCGTTTTAACGTTCCGGCGTCATATCGGTTCGCAGTAGATTTTCAGGCAGAGAAACCTGCAGAATGACTGGCTGATAACGCTGATTATTGCCAATTTTCGCAGATAAGCGCTTTACCAGAACGAAACTCACCGCCACGCCAGCAAAGGCACCGATGACTGTTGCCGGTTCACTCTCCAGCCAGTATTGCATCAACGCAGCCCCCAGCATCAGCCCCAACAATGGAAGCAGATAAACCAGCATTGCCGAGCGCAACAGACTGGACTCCGCCAGACCGATTTCCACCCGCTGACCAGGTGACAAAGGCTGCGAATACGCAACGCTCAGCTGGTGCGTTGGCGCACCACCAATCTGATTCAGTAAGCCGGTGCCGCATGATGTACGGGACTGGCAACTCTGACACCCGGAGTGTTGTTCACAATGCAACACGGCGATGCCCGCCTGCCACGATACCACCGTCGCCCATTCTTTAATCATGGCTGCGCCTTGAAGAGCACGTTATCCGCAATACGTTTGGCGGTTGCCAGCGGCAACTCACCAATCACCGTGATTTCCCGGTTATTCCGTACTTCGGTATGGATAGTTCTGCGCCCCAATGAGGCGTTCTGGTCAGGGTGGTTTTCCCCTGCCGGGCTGATATTAACGGAAAAGCTGAACAAACCATCGCTATAAAGACGAGATTCCGTCAGACCGGTCACGCCCGGTAGAGGACGCTGACTGCGCGACACCTCTTCAACACCAACCGGCAGCCACTCTGGCGTCCAGTTAAAATCGGCAACAGACGTCGTAGAAATACTGAGAGATGGCGGCTGGCTGACTTTATCGAGTGGTTTCATGGCTAGCTGCACATTTTTATCCACCGTGACAGAAATCGCCCGGAACTGTTCTAGCAATTCGCCATTCTGATCGAGCAGATCAACCCGCAATGGCAGGCGAGATTCCGCATCAAGACAGACGATATAACTGAAACGCGTGCCATCCCGCGAGACAATCCTCACCACATCGCCCTGGCGGTCCGCCAGACGGATACGACCAGTAGGAATAAAGTCGTAATACGCAGACAAACGCTCAATGTTGGCGAAAATCAGTGCCGGCAGTGAATCGACGATATGATCGCCAGACAACGTAAACGGTTCGGCATCCGCTTCGAAATAGCTAATGTCACCACCGCGCTGAATCACTTCGCGCTTCGGACCATCAAGATGAATCAGTTCAGCCAGCGTTTCGCCATTTTGTACCGAATGCCGGTAGCGCAATGACTCAATGCCCTGACGGGAAACACTGATGTAGTAAATTTCGTAATTTAATGATCGGCTGGCGCTGCTCATCTGCTGCAACAACGCCCCGGAATCACTTGCCGGGGCGAGGGAGGAATAAGACAGGCTGCTCAGCAATACACATGCGGCAAACCAGAAGCGCTTCATTACTGCGGTTGAATTCCTAATGACTGAGTACCAGGCACCTGTACGGCGGCCTGTTGCTGGCTCCCTTGCTGCTGCAACTGGAGCTGATCAGAATGCACACGGCGCTGCAGTTCGTAATCCTGCAGCAGCGCATTAATGCGCTCATGCTGCGCCTGCATCTGACGCTGTCCAGTATGCGCCACGCTGTTTTCCGCAGGCACGCTCAGGCTAACTGGCGAAGCGGAGCCACCCATCACTGGCAATGTGCCCAGTACCGGCGTGTTTTCCACCACATTGTCGCTAACGACGTTGCTTTGCTGGTAGTGCTGAACACCAACAATCACTGCCAGCGAAACGCACGCGGCCATACCAATTTGTGTCAGATGACTGGCGAGTGGACGTACTTTGTGCCAGAACGGCAACGCCTGCCAGGACTGAGGATGCGGCTGAGACTCCGGCACAGTTTTCGTCTTGAACGGAACGGGTTCCTGTTCGAGGACGGCAGCCACACGCGAAGCGATATCAACTTGCATCAGCGTTTCGCTGACATCCCCTCGTAACGTGTCGCGTACCAGATGGTAACGCTGCCAGCTTTGCTGCAATGCATCGTCTTTGGACAAGGCGCCCAGCAGCGCATTATCCACTGCCTCACCATCCATTAAAGCGGAAAGTTTTTCTTTCTGCATAACTTCACCTTACCTTGTCAAACCCGTCATGAGTAACGTTAAGAACAAGCTAACGCTGAATAAGCGGTTGCACTTTATTATCAATCGCTTCCCGTGCGCGGAATATGCGCGAGCGAACTGTACCGACCGGGCAATCCATGATGTCGGCGATCTCCTCATAACTCAGCCCATCCAGTTCACGCAGCGTAATTGCCAGACGTAAATCTTCGGGCAATGACTCGATAGTATGGAAAACGATCCGTCGTAACTCTTCAGACAACATTAAATTCTCAGGGTTCGATATTTCTTTCAACGCGCTGGCACTTTCGTAATTTTCAGCGTCGTTCGCATCCACATCGCTGGAGGGAGGACGTCGCCCCTGAGCCACCAGATAATTCTTCGCCGTGTTCACGGCAATGCGGTACAACCAGGTGTAAAAGGCACTCTCGCCACGAAACGACTCCAGCGCGCGATAGGCTTTGATAAACGATTCCTGCACTACATCGGGCACATCCCCAGAGGGAACGTAACGCGATACCAGACTCGCCACTTTATGCTGATAACGAACGACCAGTAAATTAAACGCTTTTCTGTCGCCGTTCTGGACCCGCTCAACCAGCACCTGATCCGCTAACTGCTCGCTCATCCGAGATCATGTCTCCCCAAAACCGTGTCGCCACGCCTAAGTCATGTACTGCCAGCCATATATCTGAAATCGAGCAAGCATCGGCTTGGAGTCTTTTAATGTCATAAAGTTCCACTACACGACGCTTTTTTTGCATCCTGTCGGATACTTGCTACGTGTCACCGTGCTGCTCTGTGGGGTTTTATTCTCATGACGTTCCCCAGCCAATTGGCAAATCATACGTCAAAAGCCCGTTGCTGGCACCCCGTTCCACCTTTTTACACCCACAATGTTTAACACACTAAACACACACGTGCATTTAAGATAAATATTGTGCTAGATTCAAAAATACCGTTTTATAAATTAAACAACGATCATGATGTCTTCAGTTACAGACTACCACTGTGATGTGCTGATTATCGGCAGCGGAGCCGCTGGATTATCACTGGCGCTACGTCTGGCGCCCCATGCTCGCGTCATGGTGCTGAGTAAAGGCCCACTTAGCGAAAGCGCTACTTTCTACGCACAAGGCGGAATCGCCGCCGTTTTTGATGAAACCGACAGCATTGACGCCCATATCAACGATACCCTGATTGCTGGCGACGGTTTATGCGACAGGGAATCGGTCTCGTTTATTGCGCGTAACGCACGTCATTGCGTGCAGTGGCTTATCGATCAAGGCGTGTTATTCGACACCGAAACCGCACCGCATGGTGAAGCACGCTACCACCTGACACGTGAGGGCGGCCATAGCCATCGCCGTATCCTGCATGCGGCAGACGCCACGGGTAAAGCGGTAGAAACCACGCTGGTGAGCCAGGCGAAACAACACCCCAATATTGTCTTGCTGGAACGTTGCAATGCGGTGGATTTGATTACCTCCAGCAAACTCGGCTTGCCGGGCCACAAACGGGTGGTCGGCGCTTATTTGTGGAACCGCGAAAAAGAGCACGTTGAATCCTGCCGCGCCAAAGCCGTGGTACTCGCCACCGGCGGTGCTGCCAAAGTTTACCAGTACACCACCAACCCCGATATTTCCTCCGGAGACGGTATCGCCATGGCCTGGCGAGCAGGCTGTCGGGTAGCCAATATGGAGTTTAACCAGTTCCACCCGACGTGTTTGTATCACCCACAGGCTCGCAATTTTTTGTTGACCGAAGCGCTGCGTGGTGAAGGTGCCTGGTTAATCCGGCCAGATGGTAGCCGTTTCATGCCCGATTTTGACAAGCGGGCAGAACTGGCACCGCGAGATATTGTCGCCCGGGCTATCGATCATGAAATGAAACGTCTGGGCGTAGACTGTATGTATCTGGATATCAGTCATAAACCCGCAGATTTTATCACCCAGCACTTCCCGACTATCTACGAAAAGTTACTGTCACTGGGCATTGATCTGACCCGGGAACCCATCCCCATTGTTCCCGCCGCCCATTATACCTGTGGCGGTGTCGTGGTTGACCAGCAGGGGCGTACCGATCTGGACGGCCTGTATGCCATTGGTGAAGTCAGCTACACCGGGTTGCATGGTGCCAACCGTATGGCGTCGAACTCGCTGCTGGAATGTCTGGTATATGGCTGGTCTGCCGCCGAAGACATTTTGCAGCACTTACCCGAAAAAACACTGGTGGAATCGCTGCCTCGCTGGGATGAAAGCCAGGTAGAAAACTCGGATGAAAGGGTCGTGATTCAACATAACTGGCACGAACTGCGGCTATTCATGTGGGATTACGTCGGCATTGTGCGCACCACCAAAAGACTGGAGCGCGCACTGCGGCGCATCACGCTGCTACAGCAGGAAATCAGTGAGTATTACGCCCACTTCCGTCTCTCTAACAATCTGCTGGAGCTACGTAATCTGGTTCAGGTCGCAGAATTGATTGTGCGCTGTGCACTGGAGCGTAAAGAGAGCCGGGGGTTGCACTACACGCTCGATTACCCAGAACGTTCGCCAAACGCGCATCCCACGATACTTCATCCTTAATACATAACTCAGTGCCGCTGCCGGGTCTCCCCCGGCAGAGTCCCTTTACCTAGCGGACAAAAAACGGGCTGCTCAGGAGATCGCATTCCTTCCTGAATAGCCTTTCACATCGACAAATAAAAATCCCGCGTCAAGGCCTGAAAAGATGGCGAATATTGGCGGTTGTCATCACGAATGATTAACGACGTTCGATTCACCGCTATCGTGCTTATCTCCGACTCGCCTGCACGCCGCAGTGACAGCAGCACCCGATTGACCGGCCGACTCGCACTGTCCGCCACATCGACTCGGATATCAGCACACCATGCCAACTGCTGTGCCAGCGTTAAGAAATCTTCCGCCCCGCTTACCGGCAAGACGACACAAAGTCGTCCCTCAGGCGTCAGTAGCCGACTGGCGCAATCCAATAAAGCGTCGTGCGTCAACGTGGTGGTATAACGCGCCTGTGCACGCTGGGTCGATGCGCAATCCACTCCGGGGGAAAAATAGGGCGGATTACTCACAATCAACGAGTAACGCGAAGCCGTATCCCGAGCGTAGGCCAGAATATCGGCCTGATAAATTCGTATAGCGTCAGCCCAGGGTGACAATGCCACATTGTCTACCGCCTGCGTACTGGCGGCAGCATCCAGTTCTACACCGTCGACAGGCACCTGCCCACCGCTGCGTTGCGCCAGCATCAAGGCCAACAGGCCGGAACCACAGCCGATATCGAGTATCCGCGTTTCCTGATGCAGTGGTGTCCATGCGCCCAGCAACACGCCATCGGTTCCCACTTTCATCGCACAGCGGTCATGGGCGACAAAAAACTGTTTAAAAGTAAATCCTCCGGCGCGCGGAGCCGGTGTATGCTGCTGGAAGGTCATTGCTATGCCGTATTTATGCCATATTGTTGTCAAACCGCGGTTAGCATAGGAGAAACGCCCGCCTGGGAAAAGTGGCGAATGCCGCTTAAACAGATGAACAAGCCCGCCAATGCGTCTATAATCAGCGCCCCGAACAGAGGTAGACCATGACTGCGACCAATTTTTCCGAGTTTGATCTTGATGACAGCCTGCTTGACGCCTTGCGCGACATGGGCTTCAGCCGTCCAACCGCCATTCAGGCCGAAGCTATTCCTCCGGCGATGGAAGGGCGTGATGTACTGGGCTCCGCACCGACCGGAACCGGCAAAACCGCAGCCTATCTGCTGCCGGTTTTACAACACTTGCTGGATTTTCCACGTAAAAAATCCGGCCCACCGCGGATCCTGATCCTGACACCGACCCGGGAACTGGCGATGCAGGTAGCCGATCAGGCTCGGGCGTTGGCGGCTCATACTCATCTGGACATTGCGACCATCACCGGTGGGGTGGCTTATATGAACCACGCTGAGGTGTTTAGCGAAAATCAGGATGTGGTTGTCGCCACGACCGGTCGTTTATTGCAATACATCAAAGAAGAGAATTTTGACTGTCGTGCAGTAGAAACCCTGATTCTGGATGAAGCAGACCGCATGCTGGACATGGGGTTTGCGCAGGACATCGAGCATATTGCCGGTGAAACCCGCTGGCGTAAGCAGACCATGCTGTTCTCTGCAACGCTTGAAGGGGATGCTATTCAGGATTTTGCCGAGCGACTGCTCAACGAGCCTGCCGAAGTGGAAGCCGATCCATCGAGGCGTGAGCGTAAAAAAATTCTGCAATGGTACTACCGCGCGGATGACATTCAGCACAAGACCGCGCTACTCAGCCACCTGCTCAAGCAGCCGGACGTCACGCGTTCCATCGTGTTTGTGCGCAAACGTGAGCGGGTGCATGAACTGGTAGACTGGTTGCGATCTGCTGGCATCGAATCCTGTTACCTGGAAGGGGAAATGGTGCAGGCCAAACGCAATGAAGCCATCAAACGGTTGAGCGAAGGCCGGGTGAAAGTGCTGGTTGCTACAGATGTCGCCGCACGCGGTCTGGATATTCAGGATGTCAGCCACGTGTTCAACTTCGATTTACCCCGCACGTCTGACATTTATCTGCATCGCATTGGCCGTACCGGACGAGCGGGCCGTAAAGGCAGTGCTATCTCGCTGGTCGAAGCGCATGACTATCTGCTGCTCGATAAAATTGGTCGTTATCTCAACGAGCCATTGAAAGCGCGCGTCATTGATGAATTACGCCCGAGCACCCGTGCGCCAAGCCCCAAATCTAACGGTAAGCCATCGAAAAAAGTGCTGGCTAAGCGCAAAGAGCAGAAAGAAAAAGAGAAAGAAAAGCAGAAGGCGAAGGTCAAGGTGCGCCACCGCGATAGCAAAAATATCGGTAAGCGTCGTCAGCCCAGCACCAAAGCGTCAGCGGAACAACCAAAAGAAAAACCAGCGGATAATACCTGAACCGTTAAACCAGACAGGGAGCCACATGGCTCCCTGTGTTTTTAAGGGCAACTGAAAGCCAGCGTCAGGCTATCGATACCTGCTATCCCTCGCCATAAAAATCGTCTCATAAAAAACATGCCATAAAAAAACATGCCGGACACATTATGTGACCGGCATGGTTTACATGACGATAGCTTGTCTAGCGCTGTTCAAGTAAAGCTAGCGTTCTTCACCTGACTCTCTGTCTTACCGACGCGCTTACAGGCTTTCAGTAAAGGTACGGGCGATAACATCACGCTGCTGCTCAGGCGTCAGCGAGTTGAAACGAACGGCATAACCCGACACACGAATGGTCAACTGCGGGTATTTTTCCGGGTTCTTCACTGCATCTTCCAGTGTTTCGCGACGCAATACGTTCACGTTCAGATGCTGGCCACCCTCAACGCGCACTTCCGGTTTGATTTCCAGCGGTACTTCACGATATTCGAACTGCCCCAGATCGCTGATAGCCACGATCTGATCTTCGTTAAACTCCGATTTGGCACACACGCAACGCGCCTGAGATTTCTCTTCATCCAGCAGCCAGAAAGAGTTAACCAGGGCATTGTTATTTGCTTTGGTGATTTGAATACCTGTAACCATTATTGCCTCCGTTAAGCGGCGTCTATTGAACCGAATACAAAATCCACGATTGATAACAATGTGCCAGCAACCTTAACGCCAGCGCAAAACCAATCGAATCTGATACTCTGTATACCAGCCCTTTCCCACCCACTCTTTGATGTAAGTCAATTTTAACCACCCACCGCTTGGCGACCGATTCATAATTAATTGTTTTATATCAATTTCCCCCAAAATCCTCGATACAATTATTTTTGTAAATTTTAAAAAAAATTCGCAACCCGCAATGTGTCGGCAATAAAAGACAGCGAATAATTTTCCCTCTGCCGTGTTTGACGGTAATCTTAGGCACCTGGATTGATGAATCAGGCTGAACCTGCGCACCCAGGTTGTCGCCATTTACCCGATTGAGCAAAGAGCCTTGCCATGACCACTTCCCTGACCTGGCACGATGTGCTGGCCCAAGAGAAAGAACAGCCTTACTTTGTTAACACCTTGTCGTTTGTCCATCAGGAACGTGCGGCAGGCAAGGTTATCTATCCGCCACAAAAAGATGTTTTTAACGCCTTCCGCTTTACTGAGTTTCATGACGTCAAAGTCGTGATTCTGGGGCAGGACCCGTACCACGGTCCGAATCAGGCGCATGGGCTATCGTTTTCGGTACGCCCGGGCGTGCCAGCGCCCCCCTCATTAGTCAATATCTATAAAGAGCTGGCCAACGATATTCCTGGATTTGAGATCCCCTCCCACGGCTTTTTACAAAGCTGGGCACAGCAAGGTGTAATGCTGCTGAATACCGTACTGACGGTAGAAGCCGGTAAAGCACATTCTCACGCGAATCTGGGTTGGGAAACGTTCACCGACAAGGTGATAGAAAATCTGAATGCACATCGGGAAGGGATCGTATTTCTGTTGTGGGGATCTCATGCGCAGAAGAAAGGCAGCATTATTGATACACAGCGGCACCATGTGCTGAAAGCACCGCATCCGTCGCCGTTATCCGCGCACCGTGGTTTTTTAGGATGCCATCATTTCTCGAAAACCAATCAGTTGCTGGAGCAACGGGGAGATTCGCCCATCGACTGGACGCCCCGTTTACCAGAAAACGTCTGATAGCGAGTTCGTTGTTGCCTTTGCTGGTCAGAGGCAATAACGCATCATCAGAAGCACAAACGCAAAAATTGATCGAACTATAAGGGAATAAAAGGAAATAATAAGGGAAGGACTACGGAGAATTATGGTGGAGCTAAGCGGGATCGAACCGCTGACCTCTTGCATGCCATGCAAGCGCTCTCCCAGCTGAGCTATAGCCCCACACCTGATGACACTATCGATAACCAGACCTTTTGGGATGAAGGTTTGGTGGAGCTAAGCGGGATCGAACCGCTGACCTCTTGCATGCCATGCAAGCGCTCTCCCAGCTGAGCTATAGCCCCGTATCGACACAGTATCGTGTGAACGGGTCGCATGATATGCAACGCCCCTACCCCTGTCAACGCCAAAATCCATTTCTCCGATCAACCGCTGAAAAAGCCGTCAACGCAGGACGCCAGGTGTCATGCAACAACGCACGTTTTATCCCAAAGGCAAAAAACGCTGCAAATCAAGCGCGTTTGCTATTAGCTTATGACAAAAAAGTTTTTCTTACTTTTCACAAAAACCTTAACAATGCGTCATTATTTCATCTACCGGAGTTTTCCAGACATGAAAGATGCCACACTCGCTCTACACCATGGTTTTACCTCCGATCCCGTCACCAAAGCCGTAGCCGTGCCGATTTACCAAAATGTCGCCTTTGAATTCGAGAATGCACAGCACGGCGCGGATCTGTTCAACCTTGCCGTCCCGGGTAATATCTATACGCGGATTATGAACCCGACCAATGATGTGCTGGAACAACGTCTGGCGGCATTGGAAGGCGGAATTGCGGCGCTGGTGGTTTCTGCCGGTAGTGCCGCCATTACTTATGCGATTCAAACGTTGACCCGCCAGGGTGACAATATTGTCTCGACACCACAGTTATATGGCGGCACCTATACCCTGTTTGCTCACATGCTGCCGAGTTTCGGGGTAGAGGTCCGTTTCGCAGCGGATGACTCGCCGCAAGCTATTGCCGAACTGATTGATGAGAAAACCCGGTTGGTCTACTGTGAAAGTATCGGCAATCCAGCGGGCAACATTGTCGATATCGAAGCGCTGGCACAAGTCGCCCACCAACACGGCGTACCGCTGGTCGTGGATAACACCGTTGCTTCGCCAGTACTGTGCAAACCCATTGCATTCGGTGCAGACATCGTCGTGCATTCGATCACGAAATACGTTGGTGGCCACGGTAATTCACTCGGCGGTGCCATTGTGGATGCCGGTACATTCCCCTGGTCACAATACCCTGAAAAATATCCGGGACTGAATCTCCCTGAACCGGCCTATCATGGTGTGGTTTATACCGAAACATTCGGCCCCGCCGCTTTTATTGCCCGCGCCCGAACCGTTCCACTACGCAACACCGGTTCAGCGCTCGCCCCCATGAATGCCTTCTTGTTATTACAGGGGTTGGAAACGCTCTCTCTGCGCATGGAACGACATGTAGAAAATGCCCAAAAAGTAGCGGAATACCTGCAATCTCACCCTAGCGTGGCCTGGGTCAGCTATGCCGGATTGCCGGATCACCCACATTACGCTCTGGCACAGAAATACATGAAAGGTACGCCGTCCGCCATTCTGTCGTTCGGCCTCAAAGACGGCTACGACGCGGGTGTACGCTTCTATGACGCCCTGAAAATTTTTAAACGGCTGGTCAATATTGGTGATGCCAAATCATTAGCCTGCCACCCGGCATCGACCACTCATCGCCAGATGACACCGGAAGAACAGGCTAAGGCCGGTGTTAAACCGGAAATGATTCGCCTGTCAGTCGGCATCGAAGCAATAGAAGATTTACTGGACGACCTGAATCAGGCACTCAATGCCTGATATTCCGGTTGCGTCACGGTAATCAATCGCCATCATTTTCAAAATGATGGCGATTTCAAGAGTGAATACTGGACGTAAAAAAACCCTGGCAAGCAGGGTTTTGAAGAGTCACTATCCCGACAATAGACAATTATTGCTGGGCTTCGCGCTCACTGATAAACGCCAGTGCCCGATCGATACGCGCCAGTGTACGCGACTGACCGATAGCATGTACCGTCACATCCACACCCGGAGACTGGCCTGCGCCGGTTACCGCCACACGCAACGGCATCCCTACTTTTCCCATCCCCTGCTGCAATTCATCTGCAGTGCCCTGAATAGCATGGTGAATATTTTCTGGTGTCCAGTCAGTGATGGCAGCCAGCTTGCTGCGAACCAATTCCAGCGGCTGACGCGCTACCGGACGCAAGTGTTTCTTCGCAGCATCCGCATCGAACTCAGCAAACTCTTCATAGAAGTAGCGGCAGGACTCGGCAATGTCTTTCAGCGTCTTGCAGCGCTCGCCCAGCAATGTCACCAGTTCGCTCAACTGAGGGCCAGTACGGGTATCGATACCGGCCTGCTCGATATGCCACGACAGATGGGTCGCCACGTATTCCGGCGGCAGATGGTTAATATAGTGGTGATTCAGCCACTGCAATTTTTCAGTATTAAATGCACTGGCGGATTTGCTGACAGCATCCAGTGAGAACAACTGCTTCATCTCATCAATAGAGAAAATTTCCTGATCGCCGTGAGCCCATCCCAAACGCACCAGATAGTTCAGCAGTGCTTCCGGCAGATAGCCGTCATCACGGTACTGCATCACGCCTACAGCGCCGTGGCGCTTAGACAGCTTCTTACCGTCGTCGCCCAAAATCATGGAAACGTGCGCGTATTCCGGCACAGGCGCGCCCAGTGCTTTGAGGATATTGATCTGACGCGGCGTATTATTGATATGGTCTTCACCACGAATAACGTGGGTGATCCCCATATCCCAGTCGTCGATAACCACACAGAAGTTATAGGTTGGTGAACCGTCGGTGCGGCGGATGATCAGATCATCGAGCTCAAGGTTGCTGAATTCAATCGGCCCGCGAATACGGTCATCAAAGATCACCGAACCATCCTGAGGGTTGCGAAAACGCACCACATGCGGCTCATCATCAGCATGGTGTTCATGAGAATCGCGGCAGCAGCCGTCATAGCGCGGCTTATCACCATTAGCCATCTGCTGTTCACGCAGCGTTTCCAGACGTTCTTTAGAGCAGTAGCATTTGTAAGCCGTACCGTTTTCCAGCATCTGATCGATGACCGCGTTATAGCGATCAAAACGCTTGGTCTGATAGTACGGGCCTTCATCCCAGTCCAGATTCAACCAGTTCATGCCATCCATAATGGCGTCAATCGCCTCTTTGGTCGAACGCTCCAGATCAGTATCTTCAATACGCAAAACAAATTCGCCGCCATGATGACGGGCAAACAACCAGGAATACAGTGCGGTACGGGCACCGCCAACATGAAGATAACCAGTCGGGCTGGGCGCAAAGCGGGTTTTGATTTTCATTGGGATTACGGCCTTAATTAGACAGCAACGGTCGGTTAACACCAACCAGGATTCCGGACTGCGCCCCGCCATCAAGGGTGCGCGCTGTCAGCGCGAGACACAGCCTGCTTAAAGTGGGCAATATTCTATCACTCCCCCTCGATTCCTCAACGCCATAACCGCGTCGAGGCCCGTCTCTTCGCGCTAAAATGCGCAGGGATTCAACGATAACGCCCAGAAATACGGCATATCGACTAATTTTACAACGAACAACCATTTTCGTTTTAAAAAGCGTTGACTCATAGGCAACTATCCCTATAATGCGACTCCACACAGCGGGGGTGATTAGCTCAGCTGGGAGAGCACCTCCCTTACAAGGAGGGGGTCGGCGGTTCGATCCCGTCATCACCCACCACTCATTAGAGTGCCGCGCTGTGTAAAGTAAGAAGATTTGAGATTGG
>NZ_CM001977.1:3320856-3322064 GCF_000406165.1 Dickeya zeae NCPPB 2538
ACCCACCAATCTCATACCAGCTGTCTTCTTACGATGAAGTACAGAAGTGGGTGATTAGCTCAGCTGGGAGAGCACCTCCCTTACAAGGAGGGGGTCGGCGGTTCGATCCCGTCATCACCCACCACTTCTGCGGGTCGTTAGCTCAGTCGGTAGAGCAGTTGACTTTTAATCAATTGGTCGCAGGTTCGAATCCTGCACGACCCACCACCGCTAAATGTATCACCTTCCTCGATTGTTCACTCTGACGCTTCATACGCACACGATGTTGTGCAGGTGAGAACCTGCGTTCAGGTTCGAGTCGAGCAAAGCGAGACAACAGCGCAACGCGCTGGCCCGAAGGGCGAGGCCACAGGCCGAGTCATCCTGCACGACCCACCACCGCTAACTGTATCACCTTCCTCAATTATTCACTCTGACGCTTCATACGCACACGATGTTGTGCAGGTGAGAACCTACGTTCAGGTTCGAGTCGAGCAAAGTTATGTGGTTTTACTCCCTGCGTTTCTCCCTGTTTCTTATATCTATCAACATCCTCTGTCTCCCGGCTAAAAATCATCCCCACAAGAACCAACATTCTCCCTTATTTATTCAAAAACGCTCCACCACCCTTTACAGCCCCCGCTGATCATCAGGCAAAATTTTTGATAAGGAGCGTCAAATGTATTGGTTTTTTATTCTGTCACCAAAAGATGACACTAGGTGACGTAATAAAACCTATTCCTAATTAAGGGTAAGACGATGATAGCGAAAGCCAATAAATTTTTTACCGGTTTAACCAACCATCAGGATGGCGGCAAACTGTTGTTGCGTTTGACCGTCGGCATTCTGTTGCTATTCCATGGCGTTGCCAAAATCCAAAACGGCGTCGGTTGGGTCTCAGGAATGCTGGCACAGCATGGCCTGCCGGGCTTTATTGCCTACGGTGCCTATATCGGTGAAGTACTGGCTCCTATCTTGATTATTCTCGGCGTATTGACCCGCTTTTCTGCCGCCGTGGTTGCGTTTAACCTGTTAGTCGCGACGCTGCTGGTCACGCTAGGTAAATTGTTCACCATCACCAATGTGGGTGCATGGGGATTAGAAGGGGAAGCGTTCTATTTCCTGTGCAGCCTGGTCATCATGTTGCTGGGTAGCGGCCGTTACTCCGTAATCGCCAATGAAGACTACCGTTAATTGACTTATTTATCTGAAAAAAACGCCCTGACGGG